>NZ_JBHWUW010000018.1:107673-146477 GCF_042737245.1 Streptomyces sp. NPDC060002 | reverse complement strand
GCTCCGGCGCCCGCTCCGGCCGCCGCCGCCCCGGCCCCGGCCCCCGCGCCGGTCGCTCCGGCTCCGGTCGCCCCGGCCGCCCCCGCGCCCGCCGCTCCCGCGGGTGACGACGGCGCCTACGTGACCCCGCTGGTGCGCAAGCTCGCCGCCGAGAACGGCGTCGACCTGGCCGCCGTCAAGGGCACCGGTGTCGGCGGTCGTATCCGCAAGCAGGACGTCCTCGCCGCCGCCGAGGCCGCGAAGGCGGCCGCCGCGGCTCCGGCTCCGGCTCCGGCCGCCGCTGCCCCGGCAGCCCGGAAGACCCCGACGCTGGAGGCCTCTCCCCTCCGCGGCCAGACCGTCAAGATGCCCCGCATCCGCAAGGTCATCGGCGACAACATGGTCAAGGCGCTGCACGAGCAGGCGCAGCTGTCCTCGGTCGTCGAGGTCGACATCACCCGGCTGATGAAGCTCCGCGCGCAGGCGAAGGACTCCTTCGCGGCCCGCGAGGGCGTCAAGCTCTCCCCGATGCCGTTCTTCGTGAAGGCGGCGGCCCAGGCGCTGAAGGCCCACCCGGCCGTCAACGCCCGGATCAACGTGGACGAGGGCACGATCACCTACTTCGACACCGAGAGCATCGGTATCGCGGTGGACTCGGAGAAGGGCCTGATGACCCCGGTCATCAAGCACGCGGGCGACCTGAACATCGCCGGCATCGCCAAGGCCACGGCCGACCTGGCGGGCAAGGTCCGCGCGAACAAGATCACCCCGGACGAGCTGTCCGGCGCGACCTTCACCATCAGCAACACCGGTTCGCGCGGCGCGCTGTTCGACACGATCATCGTGCCGCCGAACCAGGTCGCGATCCTCGGCATCGGTGCCACGGTCAAGCGTCCGGCCGTCATCGAGACGGAGGAGGGCACGGTCATCGGCGTCCGCGACATGACGTACCTGACCCTGTCCTACGACCACCGTCTGGTCGACGGCGCCGACGCGGCCCGTTACCTGACCGCGGTCAAGGCGATCCTGGAGGCCGGCGAGTTCGAGGTCGAACTCGGCCTCTGACCTCCCAGGGCTCGACAGCGGGTGCCCCCGTCCGGAACTCTCCGGACGGGGGCTTCCGTCTGTCGGCTCCGGGCGGCGCCTGTCCGGTACCGGTCTTTACAGGCAAGTCCCGGTGTGAACGTGTAAGTCTCGTCTCACCTGCTCGAAAGCGCCCCCGTGCGCCTCTCCTGCGTGGGCCCCCGGCCGTATTGTCTAAACGTCAAACGCCCCCGGAGGCCCGTGCGGCCCCTCTTCGAAGGAGCCTTCATGACCGCGCCCGTCGTCCACTCGCTGCGCGAACAGATCCGCGAGCACATCGTGGAGGGGATCGTCAGCGGGCGCTGGCAGCCGGGCGAGCGGATCGTGGAGCGCCGGATCGCGACCGAGCTGGAGGTCAGCCAGACTCCGGTGCGGGAGGCGCTGCGCGAGCTGGAGTCGCTGCGGTTGATCGAGTCCGCGCCGAACAAGGGCGTGCGGGTGCGCAACCTCACGGCCGCGGATTTGGAGGAGAGTTACCCCGTCCGGGCCGGTCTGGAGGCGATCGCGGCGGAGCTGGCCGCGCAGCGGCTGGCCGAGGACTGCTCGGCCCTCGAACCGCATGTCGCCGCGCTGTACGAGGCCGACCGCGCCGCGGACGGCACCGGCCAGGTGCGGCACACCGTCGGTTTTCACCGGGAGCTGGTCCGGGCGGCCGGCAACTCGGTGCTGCTGCACACCTGGGAGGGCCTCGGCATCGAGGTGTTCACGGCGCTGTCGATCCGCTGGCTGGGGACCGTGCAGCAGTCGTACGCGGAGGAGCACGAGGAGCTCGTCCAGGCGTTCCGGCGGCGGGATCCGAGGATCGCCGAGCTGGTGAAGGCGCATGTCCTCGGGTGTGCTCCCCGCCCCTAGTTCAGTGGAGCGTACACGCGCTCATACGTGGGCTCCGACCTGCGAAAAGCCTTGATCTACGCGGCACGGGGTGCCTGCCCGAAAGGCACCCCGTGCCTAGTTTCTCGCAATCGAGAGGTTTTGCCCTTCAACCCTTTGATCGATCATCGATCAGGGGGTTACAGTCGCCGACGGGCCACGGACGGAGCCACACTCGGCGCCGCACCGAGCCCCACGCCCTGTCCTGCCAAAGACCAAGGGCACCCCCCGAAACACCTCACAGGGAACCCCCTTCGACTGAGGAAGGCGGCGACATGACCGACCCCCAGGCCATCCAGCCGAGCGCGCTCGACCAGCTCCCCGACCGGGACCCGGAGGAGACCGCCGAATGGCAGGCCTCCCTGGACGCGGTCGCCAAGGCGGCCGGGCCGCACCGTGCCGCATACCTGATGCGCCGCACGCTGGAGCGTGCCGAGGGCAACGGCATCGCGCTGCCCAAGCTGCTCGAGACGGACTACGTCAACACCATCCCCACCGCCGCCGAGCCGTCCGCGCCCGGTGACGAGGGGTTGGAGCGGCGGATCACCGCGTGGAACCGCTGGAACGCGGCCGCGATGGTGACCCGGGGCAGCAAACACGGCGTCGGCGGCCACATCGCCACCTTCGCCTCCGCCGCCTGGCTCTACGAGACCGGCTTCAACCACTTCTTCAAGGGCAAGGAGGCCGACGGCTCGGGCGACCAGCTCTACATCCAGGGCCACGCCTCCCCCGGCATCTACGCCCGCGCCTTCCTCGACGGCCGGCTGACCGAGCAGCACCTCGACAACTTCCGCCAGGAGGCGGGCGGCGAAGGCCTCCCGTCGTACCCGCACCCGCGCCGGCTGCCCTGGCTGTGGGAGTTCCCGACGGTGTCGATGGGCCTCGGCCCGCTCTCCGCCATCTACCAGGCGCGCTTCAACCGCTATCTCACCAACCGCGGCATCAAGGACGTCTCCGCGTCCCACGTGTGGGCGTTCCTCGGTGACGGCGAGATGGACGAGCCCGAGTCGACGGCGGCACTCGCACTCGCCTCCCGCGAGGGTCTCGACAACCTGACCTTCGTCATCAACTGCAACCTCCAGCGCCTCGACGGCCCGGTCCGCGCCAACTTCAAGATCGTGCAGGAGCTGGAGGCCCAGTTCCGCGGCGCGGGCTGGAACGTGATCAAGTCGCTGTGGGGCTCCGCCTGGGACGAGCTGTTCCAGCTCGACACCACGGGCGCGCTCGTGCGCAGGCTGCGCGAGGTACCGGACGCCCAGGTGCAGACGTACCAGACACGTGGCGCCGCCTACATCCGCGAGGACTTCTTCGGCAAGGACCCGGCGCTCGCCGAGCTCGCGAAGCTGCTGAGCGACGACAAGATCCTCGAGTGTTTCCACCTCTCCCGCGGTGGTCACGAGGCGCGCAAGGTGTTCGCGGCCTACAAGGCGGCGGTGGAGTTCAAGGGCGCCCCGACGGTCATCCTGGCCCAGACGGTCAAGGGCCACACCCTCGGCGAGGGCTTCGCGTCGAAGAACGCCAACCACCAGATGAAGAAGCTCTCGGTGGACGAGTTCAAGGCGATGCGCGACCTGCTGGAGCTGCCGATCTCGGACAGCCAGTTCGTCGACGGCGTCGTGCCGTACGGTCACCCGGGCGCCGACTCGCCCGAGGTGCGCTACCTCCAGGAGCGTCGCGCGGCCCTCGGCGGCCCGGCCCCGGCCCGCCGTACGCACGCGCTCGCCCCGCTGCCGGCCCCGGCGGAGAAGGCGTTCGCCTCCTTCGACAAGGGCTCCGGCTCCCAGAACATCGCCACCACCATGGCCTTCGTCCGCCTGGTCAAGGACCTGGTCCGCGACAAGGAGACGGGTAAGCGCTGGGTGCCGATCGTCCCCGACGAGGCGCGCACCTTCGGCATGGAGAGCCTGTTCCCGTCGCTCGGGATCTACTCCCCCAAGGGCCAGACGTACGAGCCGGTCGACCGTGACCAGCTGATGTACTACAAGGAGGCCGAGAACGGCCAGATCCTCAACGAGGGGATCACCGAGGCCGGTTCGATGGCCGACTTCATCGCCGCGTCCACCGCGTACTCCACGCACGGTGAGGCGATGATCCCGTTCTACATCTTCTACTCGATGTTCGGCTGGCAGCGCACGGCCGACCAGATGTGGCAGCTCGGCGACCAGCTGGGCCGCGGCTTCCTCGTCGGCGCCACGGCCGGCCGTACGACCCTGACGGGCGAGGGCCTCCAGCACGCCGACGGCCACTCCCCGGTCATCGCCGCGACCAACCCGGCCGCCCTCAGCTACGACCCGGCGTTCGCGTACGAGATCGCGACGATCGTCAAGGACGGTCTGCGCCGGATGTACGGCGAGGCGGCTCCGGGCGAGGACCCGAACGTCTTCTACTACCTCACCGTCTACAACGAGCCGATGCCGCAGCCGGCCAAGCCGTCCGCGGCCGGTGTGGACGAGGGCATCCTCAAGGGCCTGTACCGCTTCAACACCGCGGAGTCGGCGGGCGTGGACGTGGCGGCGGCCAACGCCCCGCGTATCCAGCTCCTCGGCTCCGGCACGGCGATCCACTGGGTCCTGAAGGCACAGCGGCTGCTCGCCGAGGAGTGGGGTGTGGCCTGCGACGTGTGGTCCGCGACCTCCTGGACCGAGCTGCGCCGCGACGCGCTGGAGGCCGACGCGGCCCTGCTGCGCGGCGAGGAGCGCCTGCCGTACGTCCGTCAGGCCCTGCAGGGCGCCGAAGGCCCGGTCCTCGCGGTCTCCGACTACATGCGCCAGGTCCCGGACCAGATCGCGCAGTGGGTCGAGCAGGACTGGTCCTCGCTGGGCGCGGACGGCTTCGGCCTCTCCGACACCCGTGAGGCGGCCCGCCGCCACTTCGGCGTCGACGCGCAGTCGATCGTCGTCGCGGCCCTGGCCCAGCTCGCCCGCCGCGGCGAGGTCAAGGTGGCCGCGGTGAAGGAAGCGCGCGAGCGTTACGGGCTGTAGGCCCGGGGGTTTCGATGGTGAAGGGCCCGGCGGCCGAAGCCCGCCGGGCCCTTCACCATCTCCCCGGCCCTACGACGGCAGGCGCGGCCCGGATGTGGCTGGTCGCACCCCCGGACAGCCGCACCCGACCACCGGCAAGATGAACGCATGCGCGCTGCCCGCCTCATCAAGATGGTGCTCCTCCTCCAGTCCCGGCCCACCATGACCGCGTCCGAACTGGCCCGGGAACTGGAGGTGTCGGAGCGGACCGTCACGCGGGACGCGCAGGCGCTGTCCGAGGCCGGCGTGCCGGTGTACGCGGAGCGGGGGCGGGCGGGGGGTTACCGGCTCGTCGGGGGATACCGGACGCGGCTCACGGGGCTGGGGCGCGGTGAGGCCGAGGCGCTGTTCCTGAGCGGGGTGCCGGGGGCGCTGCGGGAGATGGGTCTCGAGGACATCGCGTCGGCCGCGCGGCTGAAGGTGTCGGCGGCTCTGCTGCCCTCCCTGCGGGACGCCCCGCGTACGGCGGCGCAGCGGTTCCATCTGGACGCGCCCGGCTGGTTCCGGGAGCCGGCGGCGCCGG
The DNA here is from genome assembly GCF_042737245.1 of Streptomyces sp. NPDC060002. Taxonomy (NCBI): domain Bacteria; kingdom Bacillati; phylum Actinomycetota; class Actinomycetes; order Kitasatosporales; family Streptomycetaceae; genus Streptomyces; species Streptomyces sp. NPDC060002. Next base: position 141,002 of record NZ_JBHWUW010000018.1, on the reverse strand, counting down.
CCCTGCTGCCGGTGATCGCGGACGCGGTGTGGGACGACCGGTGTGTGAGTGCCCGCTACCGGCGCGGGGAGAGCGAGGTGGTGCGGGAGCTGGAGCCGTACGGGCTCGTGCTCAAGGCGGGGGTCTGGTATCTGTGCGCCCGGGTCGGCGGGGCGGCGACGGGGACGGGGACGGGGACGGGGGCGTTCCGGACCTACCGCATCGACCGGTTCGTCGGGGCCGACGTCATGGAGGATCGTTTCAGCAGAGACGACGACTTCGATCTGCCCGGGTTCTGGGGCGCGCAGGCCGAGCGGTTCGCGCGGTCCATCCTGCGGGCCGAGGTGGTCCTGCGGCTCTCCGGGGCCGGGGTGCGCAACCTGCCGTACGCCGTGGATCCGGTGGCCGCCCGGGACGCGCTGGCGGGTGTCCCGGAGCCGGACGGGACGGGCTGGGTGACGGTCACCCTGCGGGTCGAGTCGGAGGAGGTGGCGCACACACAGCTCGCGGCGCTGGGGCCGGAGGCCGAGGTGCTCTCCCCGGCCACGCTGCGGGAGCGGTTCGCCGCGGAGGCGATACGGCTGACGAAGCTCTACGGGCGTCGGGAAGGGTGAGGATCCCGCTGGAATCCCCGGCACTCCGGGTGCGTGGCGCCCTGCGAGGCACGATGCTGGACGCGTGATGGACGAGACGGAGTTCTGGGAGCTGGTCGACGCCTCCCGCGAGGCCGCCGGGGGCGACCCGGAGGAGCAGGCGGACCTGCTCGTGGAGCGGCTGCTCCGGCTGGACCCGGAATCCGTGCTCGACTTCGCCCGGCACTTCGAGTCCCGCTACAACCGCGCCTACCGCTGGGACCTTTGGGGCGCTGCCTGGCTGCTGCTGGACGGGGCCAGCGACGACGCCTTCGACTTCTTCCGGTGCTGGCTGATCGGACAGGGCCGCGAGGTCTTCGAGGGGGCCCTGCACGGCGACCCGGACTCGCTCGCCGATCTGCTGGACGACTTCGACGAGGAGATCGACGGGGACGCCGAGGAACTCGGCTACGCGGCCGACGAGGCCTACGAGCAGCTCACCGGGACCGTCGCCCCGGACCTGGGCATTCCGCCCGCGCCCGCCGAACCCGAGGGCACGCCGGTCGCCTTCGAGAACGAGGGGGCGCTGGCCGAGCGGTATCCCCGGCTGTGGCAGCGCTTCAAGGAGTGACCCGGGCCGGCGGTCACACGGCGAGCTTGCGGCGGGTGCTGTCCGTCGGAATGTACGCCTGCGACTGATCGACCCGCACCGCATGGTGCATCGGCGCCCTGTTGGCCTGCTCCAGGGCGGAGGCGGTGGTCGCGGCCGGGCCCAGGACGACCGCGGCGACGGCGCAGAGCACGGTCCAGGGGCTGCGCGCGGCCCGGGCCCAGCCCGGGCTCTGCTCCGTGGTCCCCGCGTTGCCCGTGCCTCCCGTGGCTTCTGTGTTCCCCGCGTGCCCCGCGTGCCCCGCGTGCCCTGCGGACCGGTGGTTACGACTGCTGTTCATGATCCCCGCCTCCAGTCGGTTTGTGTTGTGCATGACCGTAGGACGCGGGGATGGGAGAACCCTGAACGCCGCCTAAGGCGTTCCTGTGAGACTCCGGACGGCCCGGGCGGCCGCTCTGCCCTGGAGCCGGGCCGCCGTCTCACGGATCTCCGGCAACCGCGCGGTGAGGGCGGCACCGGGGCAGCTGGTCATGTAGCCGTCCCTGTGACCGGCCAGCGCGGGGAGGGTGGCGGTGACGCCGACGGCGAACCGGCTGCGGCTGTTGCTGGAGGTGAGCCGGACGTCCGCGCGCGGGTCGACGTCGGACAGCCCGAGCTTCCACGCGGTCAGGGCGGCGATCGCGTCGACCATCGCCTGCGGCACCGGTACCCCGGCGGTGAACGTGCCGAGTGCGGCGATGCCGGCCGTGCGGTGGTTGAAGCCCTGGGTGTGGGCGCCGGTGACGGCGCGGTCGACGCCGCCCGCGCGGCCCTCGTAGATGGTGCCGCAGCGGTCGACGAGGAAGTTGTAGCCGATGTCGTCCCAGTCCCGGGCGCCGGTCTGGCCCGCGTACAGGTAGCGGATGATCCGGGGCGCGTCGGCGCAGTCGTAGCCGTTGGGCGAGTCGGTGTGGTGCACGAAGACGGCGACGACCTTGTCGTCGTAGCGCGGGGGCGGCTGCGCGTGCCGGGCGAGGTCGTCCAGCCAGGCGGCGCGGGGCACGATGGGCGGCCGGAGCGCCGGGTGGGCGACGGCGGGCCGGGCGGCGGGCGGGCGGGTGCCCGACGCGGCCGTGGCCGCGTGGTCGACACCGCCCGCGCACAGCCCCAGGGCGGCCACGGCGGCGAGCCCGGGCAGGCAGCCCAGGAGGACGAGGAGCGGGCCCGGTATCCGCGCCGGGCGCCGTCCTCGCGTTCCCCGCGCGCCGCGGGCGGCCGGTCGGAGGGCACACATGAACCCACTGTCGACCGGTTCCGGTCCGTCCGCGATGTGTGCTGTGCCACCTGGTGGAACCATCCTCCCGGTCCACGACGTTTTTCGGGGTACACGCACGCGTGGCCGATTCGGACGGTCACGCGCGCGTGATCGATGGGTAGCTGATCACTGGGTCCTTCCCGCACGTACTCACCGACCAGGAGTTCCAAGAGAAAGGCGGGCCGTGTGGACCTGCTCGACATCCTGCTGGTGCTGGTGATCCTGGCCTACGCCGGCTCCGGCTACCGGCGCGGACTGGTGGCCGGCTGCGTCTCGCTCGCCGGGTTCGTGGGCGGCGCGGTGATCGGCGTGTGGGTCCTGCCGTGGCTGATGGACCTGGTGACGCCGGGGACCACGGCGGCGACGGTGACGGCGGTGTGCACGGTCCTCCTCCCCGCGGTGGCCGGGCACGAACTGGCGGGGCGGCTGGCGCTGCGGTTGCGCCGGGAGCTGGACCGCGGGCCGCTCAGGGTGGCCGACGGGGTCGGCGGGGCGGCTGCGAACGCGGTGGCGGTGCTGATCGTGGCGTGGGTCGCGGCGAGCGTGCTGGGCGCGTCCTCGTCCCCGGTGGTCACGTCGTCCATACGGGACTCCCGGCTGCTGGGGGCCGTGCAGGACGCCATGCCGGACACCACGCCCACCTGGTTCGCGCGGGCCACCTCGGCGCTGACCCAGGCGGGCTTCCCGCAGGTCTTCAACCCCTTCGAGAACGAGTCGACGGCCGAGGTCGCCAAGCCCACCGGAGACAGCGTCACACCGAGCGCGACCGAGGCGGCCAAGCGGAGCACGGTGAAGATCGAGGGCGTCTCGGGCGACCAGGGCCGCGAGGGCAGCGGCTTCGTGTACGCGAGCGAGCATGTGATGACCAACGCTCACGTGGTGGCGGGCATCGACGACCCGACCGTACGGATCGGCGGCGTGGGCCGGTCGTACGACGCGCGCGTGGTGCTCTTCGACCCGGACAAGGACGTGGCCGTGCTGTACGTGCCGGACCTGAGGGCGCCGGTCCTGAGCTTCGACGACGCCGCCTCGCGCGGGGACTCCGCGGTCGTCGCCGGCTATCCGCAGGACGGCGACCTGAACCTCCAGGCGGCGACGGTCGCGAACCGGGTGAAGGCGACCGGCCGGAACATCTACAACGACGAGATCGTCACCCGCGAGATCTACTCGATACGCTCCACCGTCCGCCCAGGCAACTCAGGCGGCCCGCTGCTGACCACCGCGGGCCGGGTCTACGGCGTGGTCTTCGCCCGCTCCACCTCCGACGACGAGACGGGGTACGTGCTCACGGCGGCCGAGGTGGCCGGCGACGCCGAGCGGGCGGCGAAGGCGACCGAGCCGGTGGACACGGGGAAGCTCGCGACCTCCTGAGCCGCGCGCGGCGCTCTACAGCGGGCGCCCCATGAACACGTCGTCCACGTACTCGCCGGCCAACAGGAACTCCTCCGGCAGGACGCCCTCCACCACGAACCCCTCGGACTCGTAGAGCCCCCGGGCCGGGGTGTTGGGGCCGAGGACGCGCAGGGTGATCCGGCGGGCGCCCTGCCGGCGGGCCTCCTCGAGGGCGGCCCGGATCAGTGCCCGTCCGACGCCCCGGCCGCGCCCCTCGTCGAGGACGGCGAGGCCCTGTATCTGCCGGACGTGCGCGTTGCAGGCGAGCGAGGTGGGCAGGGCGAGGCGGACGTAGCCGATGACACGGCCGTCCAGTTCGGCGACCAGATAGTCCTCGGGGACGTGGCGCTCGTCGAAGAAGGGGGCGTACGGCGGCTCCGGCTCGGGCATGACCGCGTGCAGGGGGGACCAGGTCAGACGGTCGACGAGGGCCAGCGACTCGGCGTCGGCGGGCCGTGCGGTGCGGATACGGGGCGCGGAAGGTTCGGGCATGGCCGTCACCCTATGGCGGGGAGCCGGCGACCGGACCGGGGTTTTCTCCGCCCACCGGGCAGGATGGCCGCATGGAACGTGAGCGAATCGCGGTGGCCGGTGCTTCCGGCCTGATCGGCAGCGCCCTGGTGCGGTCCCTGACCGCGGACGGACACCAGGTGGTACGGCTCGTGCGCCATGCGCCGCGGGGCGCGGACGAGGTGCGCTGGGATCCCGAGCGGGGGCAGGTGGACACGGCCGGGCTCGCCGGGTGCGCCGCCGTGGTCAATCTGGCCGGGGCGGGGGTCGGCGACCGGCGCTGGAGCGAGGCGTACAAGAAGCGGATCCACGACAGCCGGGTGCACGGCACGACGGCGCTGGCGAAGGCCGTCGCCTCGCTCGACGAACGGCCGCGGGTCTTCGTGAACGGCAGCGCGATGGGTCTGTACGGCGAGACGGGCGAGCGGGTGGTGGACGAGGACTCACCAGCCGGGAGCGGCTTCCTGCCGGAGCTGTGCGTGGAGTGGGAGGCCGCCGCGGGCCCGGCCCGGGAGGCGGGCGTCCGTACGGTCCTCACCCGGACCGGGCTGGTCGTGGCGCGCGGCGGCGGGGCCTGGGGCAAGCTGTTCCCCCTCTTCACGGCCGGGCTCGGGGGGCGGATGGGCGACGGCCGGCAGTACTGGTCGTACATCGCGCTGCACGACGAGGTGGCGGCGATCCGGCATCTGCTCGACCGCGACGACCTGTCGGGACCGTTCAACCTGACCGCGCCCGAGCCGCTGACGAACCGGGAGATCACCGAGGCGATGGGGCGGGTGTTGCGCCGGCCGACGCTGTTCTCGGTGCCGGCGCCGGTGCTGCGCTCGGTGCTGGGCGAGATGGCGGGGGACGTGCTGGGCAGCGCGCGGGTGGTGCCGAAGCGGCTGCTGGAGTCCGGGTTCACCTTCGCGTTCCCCGGGATCGAGGACGCCATCCGGGCAGCCTGATCCTTCACGTGACCGTATGCGACCGTCGTGCGACCGTGCCCTGTCCATGCGCGACTGTTCCTGACCGATCACGGCCCTAACCTCGACCCGAACTCGGGTATCCGGGACGGCTGTTGGGGGCATGACGTCTCCACCGGCCGCGCAACCTCGAGGAGGGGCACGTGCTTGAGCCCGCGTACCAGGCAGACGTCGTCGTAGTGGGAGCCGGTGTCGCCGGACTCTCCGCCGCGCACCGGCTGGCCAGCGCAGGAGTAACGACCGCAGTCCTGGAGGCCGCTCCTTACGTGGGCGGCCGCATGTCGACGGAGAAGGTCGACGGGTTCCGGCTCGACCGCATCGGGCAGCTGCTGTCCACGGCGTATCCGGAACTGGCCCGGACCCCGGGGCTGGACGCGCTCGTCCTGCGTCCGTTCGCGCCGGGGGTCCTGCTGCACAGCGACGGGCGCCATCACCGCGCGGGCGCGCAGGCGGGCGCGGGGAGCGCAAGGGGCGCATTGCACGCCGTGCGCGCCCTGGCGAGCGTTCCCCGGCCCGGCGCGCTGCCCAGGCCGCGCGCCGGCGGCTCCCCGGCCGCGCAGGTACGGCCGGCTCCCCCGCCCAGGGTCCGGGCGGGGGCGCCGCTGGGCACCGCCGTGGACCAGGCCCGGCTGGGCGCCGCGCTCACCCGGCTCGCGGTGACCCCCGCCGAACGGCTGATGCGCCGCCCGGAGTCGCCGGCCGCCCAGGCCCTCGCCGCCCGTGGTCTGCCCGCCCGCACGATCGACGGCTTCCTGCGTCCGCTGCTCGCCGCCCTGCTCTGCGACCCGGACCTCACCACCTCCAGCCGGTGCGCGGACCTCGCGCTGCGCGCCTTCGCGGCCGGCCGGATGTCGCTGCCGGAGGGCGGGGCCGAGGTGCTGCCCGAGCTGCTCGCGCGGACACTGCCACCGGGCACCGTGCACACCGGGGTGCGGGTCACCTCGGTCTCCACGACCTCGGTGACCACCGCCGAACACGGCGAGTTCCGCTGCCGCGCCGTGCTGGTCGCCACCGACGCGCGCACCGCCGCGGAGCTGCTGCCCGGGCTGCGGGTGCCCGACTTCCATCCGGTGACGGTCGTCCACCACACGACGGACGACCCGCCCGCGACCGGTGCGTCGCTGCTCCTCGACGCCGACCGGGGCGGGCCGGTCGCGCACACCGCCGTGGTCAGCCGGGTCGACCCCAGCCGCGCGCCCGCGGGACGCGCGCTGATCTCGTCCACGGTCCTCGGCACCCCGCCGCCGGGCGTCGACACCGCCGTACGCATGCATCTGTCCCGGCTGTACGGCACCTCGACCGCGCGCTGGGAGACGCTGGCCGTGCATCACACCGCCGAGGCCGTGCCGGCGATGCGGGCGCCGCACGATCTGCGGCGGGCGGTGCGGTTGCTGGCGGGCCTGTACGTGTGCGGCGACCATCGGGACACCAGCACCGTGCAGGGCGCGCTGCACTCGGCGCACCGGGCCGCGGCGGCGATCGTCTCCGATCTGGGCGCCGCCGGTTCACTGCACGCCGCCGAATCGTTGCCGACGGCCCGTCAGGAGCAGGCCGCGGCATGACCGTCCCGTCCCCACCCCCTGGAGGCTCCGCCCCCAGCCCCCCGGCCTATGCCCACCCACCACCCGACTCGGTAGGTCGAAAGGCAACGCCCGGGCGCTTGAGCCCGCCCGGCGTTCGAGGGTCTGGGGGCTCCGTCCCCTGGGGGTGGGGTCAGCCCAAGGCCGCTACCTTGTCGCGGTAGGTGCGGGCCGGGGCCGCGTCCTTGTACGGCTCCAGCCTGCGCTCGAAGTCCCGGACGTACTCCAGCGCACGGACGGACCGCATCTCCGCCGCCTGCCCGGCGGCCTCCGCGGCCAGCTGGCAGGCCTGGTCGAGCTCGCCGAGGCCGAGCCGGGCGGAGGCGAGGACGACCCGGCAGAACAGCCGACTGCGGGCGTGCGCGGCGGGACGCAGCTGGAGGGAGCGTTCGGCGTGCTGGGCCGCCGCCCGGAACTGCTGGAGGTCGCGGTGGCAGTGCCCGAACTCGTCGGCGAGCTGCGCCTCGTCGAAGAAGCGCGCCCAGTGCGGCACCTCGTCGCCGGACTTGGCCGCCTCCAGCGCCCGTTCCGCGCGGACGAGGGCGGCGGTCGAGGCACGCACCTCGCCGAGCACCCCGTGCCCGCGCGCCTCCGCCGCGTGCAGCAGCGCCTGCACGACGGCCGGAGCGCCCGTGCCGACCCCCTGCTGGGCCACCCGCGCGAGCTGCACGGCCTCGCGCCCGTGGCCGAGGTAGACGGCCTGGCGGCTCATGGTGACCAGGACGAAGGAGCCGTACGCCCGGTCACCGGCCGCCTGGGAGAGGCGCAGGGCCTGGACGAAGTAGCGCTGGGCCAGGCCGTGCGCGGCGATGTCGAAGGAGGTCCAGCCCGCGAGGCGGGTCAGGTCGGCGGCCGCGCCGAACAGACGCCGGCCGGTCTGCTCGCCGTAGGCGCCCCGCAGCATCGGCTCGCACTCGTGCTCCAGATAGCGCACGAGGGCCTGGCGGGCGTGACCGCCGCCGTACCGGTCGTCCAGGGTGCGGAAGAGCTCGCCGACCGAGCGGAGCGCGGAGATGTCGCCGCCGGTGACCCGTTGGCCGAGGCTCCGCTCGCTGCCCTGGCCGCGCTGCCGGGGGACGGCCGCCGGTCCCGGCAGCACCTGGACCGGCGCCACCATGGGCGGCGTGGACGAGGGCTGCTGGGGCACGGGGGGCCGGTGCGCCGGACGGCCCTGGACGGATACCCGGGCGGGCGGTTCGCTGCGGGCGACCTTCTCGTCGGCCCGCCCGATCAGCCAGTCACGGCTCGGCACGACGAGCCCCGCCGGGGTGAAGGCGATCTTGCGGAGCTCGGCGTGGCTGCCGGAGTCCTTGCGCCAGAGGCCCCCGACGATGTCGATGGCCTCCTCGGGCGTACCGGCGAACTCCAGGCCCGCGTAGACGGGGGCACAGGCGTCCAGGCCGAGGTCCTGGGCGGTGAGGCGACGGCCCAGGCGCCGGGTGAAGACCTCGGCGATGAGCGCGGGGGTGGTGCCCCGGGGCTGCTGCCCACGCAGCCACCGGGTGACGGACGTCTTGTCGTATCTGAGGTCCAGCCCGTGTTCGAGGCCGAGCTGATCGACGCGACGGGCCAGTCCCGCGTTGGAGAACCCCGCTTCTGCGATGAGCGCGGCGAGCTGGCGGTTGGGAGTGCGCTGCGCGGGTCGTTCCGTCATCTGCGGTGCGGTCTCCTGCCTCCCGGGCCTTTGACGTGCCCGGATGAAGTGCCCTGCTGCGGTGAGCAGCCCTTTTGGCCTCGAACGGCGCGAATGTAGCGGAGCGTAAGCAGCCGGTCGCACATATCGACGTTCATTCATCCGATCGTGTGAGGATTGACCCCAGAGCTGACGCGGAGCGCGCGGACGTACAGTGGCGTGGGCGCGTTACGTGCCTGACGACTTTCCAGGGAGGCGCTTGCCGTGAGCGAGCTGCGGTTCGTCCGGATGGGGTTCGGCGGGGACGCCGTCGAGTACCAGGAGGCGTGGGACGAGCAACGCCGCGTGCACGCGGCGCGGTTCACCGACGAGGTTCCGGACACCGTGCTGCTCCTGGAGCATCCCCCGGTGTACACCGCGGGCCGGCGCACCGCCGATGACGAGCGCCCCCTGGACGGCACCCCGGTCGTGGACGTGGACCGCGGCGGCAAGATCACCTGGCACGGGCCGGGACAGCTGGTGGGCTACCCGATCCTGAAGCTGCCGCGGCCGGTGGACGTCGTCGCCCATGTGCGGCGCCTGGAGGACGCCCTGATCCGGGTGTGCGCGGAGTTCGGCCTCGAGACCTCCCGGGTCGAGGGCCGCAGCGGGGTGTGGGTGCTCGGCGATCCGGTGGAACAGCGCCCCTCGCTCGGCGGGCTGTCGCTGGACTTCGACCCCCGGCTCACCGACGAGGAGTTCGATCCGCGGCTGAACGGCCCGGAGTACGCCCCCTCGAACGCGGGCCAGCGGCGCGAGGACCGCAAGATCGCGGCGATCGGCATCCGGGTCGCCAAGGGCGTCACGATGCACGGCTTCGCGCTCAACGTGAACCCTGACAACAAGTGGTTCGACCGGATCATCCCGTGCGGGATCCGGGACGCGGGCGTCGCCTCGCTGGCGAACGAGCTGGGCCGCAACGTCACGATCGACGAGGTGCTGCCGGTGGTGGAGCGGCATCTGAAGGACGTCCTCGAGACCGCGGAACCGAAGCCTCGGGAGATCGAGAAGGCGACCGTCTGACCGGGAATGGGCCCCTCGGCTCTGAGGTTGGCCTCACAGCAGGACCCGAAAATCACGGGCGTACCCTGGTGTACGCCGAAGAATCGAAAGTCTACGCAGACAGGCAGGGAGCCGACGTGTCCGCAGTCGCACCCGACGGACGCAAGATGCTGCGCCTGGAGGTCCGCAACAGCCAGACCCCCATCGAGCGCAAGCCCGAGTGGATCAAGACCCGGGCGAAAATGGGTCCCGAGTACACCAAGATGCAGAACCTCGTGAAGAGCGAGGGGCTGCACACCGTGTGCCAGGAAGCCGGCTGTCCCAACATCTACGAGTGCTGGGAAGACCGTGAGGCGACCTTCCTGATCGGCGGCGACCAGTGCACCCGGCGCTGCGACTTCTGCCAGATCGACACCGGCAAGCCCGAGGCGCTGGACCGTGACGAGCCGCGGCGCGTCGGTGAGTCCGTCGTCACGATGGACCTGAACTACGCCACCATCACCGGCGTGGCACGGGACGACCTGGCGGACGGCGGGGCGTGGCTCTACGCCGAGACCGTCCGGCAGATCCACCTGCAGACCGCCGGGCGGGAGGCCGGGCGCACGAAGGTGGAGCTGCTCGCGCCCGACTTCAACGCCGTTCCGGAGCAGCTGGCGGAGGTCTTCTCCTCTCGGCCCGAGGTCTTCGCGCACAACGTCGAGACCGTCCCGCGGATCTTCAAGCGGATCCGGCCCGGCTTCCGTTACGAGCGTTCGCTGAACGTCATCACGGCGGCCCGCGACCACGGGCTCGTCACCAAGTCGAACCTGATCCTCGGGATGGGCGAGACCCGCGAGGAGGTCAGTGACGCGCTCCGGCAGCTGCACGAGGCCGGCTGCGAGCTGGTCACCATCACGCAGTACCTGCGGCCCTCCGTGCGTCACCACCCGGTGGAGCGCTGGGTCAAGCCGCACGAGTTCGTGGAGCTGAAGGAGGAGGCCGAGCAGATCGGCTTCTCCGGCGTGATGTCGGGCCCGCTGGTACGGTCCTCCTACCGTGCCGGGCGCCTGTACCGGATGGCCGTCGAGAAGCGCGGTGCGTTCATCGCCTCACAGGCCGTCTGACGCGACGTCAGCTCCCTTGCGCCGTGCGGCCGCAGGCCGTGTGTGTGAATTCGCGCACAAGATACTACTCGCCAGTAGTGACCGATTCGACGCGGCTCCGGCCGTCCTCGCAGATGAGGGCGTACGCCGGGGCCGCGTCAGCGTTTCGGCCCTGCGCATCAAGGTTTCATTCGTGTTTGACCGGTCGGTCATGCCCTGGTAACACCAAACAGTGACGCTGGTATCACGTCACGTAGAACACAGCCCCGTACCCGAAGCCGTCCGAGGGGGACACCCACCATGCAGGCCGCGCCCGTTCGCGCCACCGCGATCCCGACCTTCAGCACCGCACTGCGCGCCGTCGAGTCGTTGCTCATGAGCAGCGGCCAGCGCACCGCCCGTCGCAACGCCTGGACCTCCGTCCTGGAGGACCGCCGTCGCGCCAAGGACCGGGTCGAGGCGCAGCGCGTCCTCGAAGCGGTCACCTCCGCCCGCCTCTGACCCACCCCTCCCCACACCTCCCCTCCTGCCGTCGTAGGCGCTTCCGGGGCCACGTAGACTTCGTGGCATGGCGAGAAGTGACAGTGCGGCGGACGCCGCTAACCCCGGGCGACTGAAGCAGATCGCTCTGACGTTCAAGATGACCCACAAGGCCGACAAGACGATCGGTTTTGTCCTCGCGGGCGTCTTCCTCATCACCTTTGGCGTCTTTCTCGCGATCGGTTTCCTGATCGGTCACCCGGTCTACCTGGGCATCCTGGGCTTCCTGCTCGCCTTCCTCGCGACGGCGATCGTGTTCGGACGCCGGGCCGAGCGGGCCGCCTTCGGCCAGATGGAGGGCCAGCCGGGCGCCGCCGCGGCCGTGCTCGACAACGTCGGCCGGGGCTGGACCACCACCCCCGCGGTGGCGATGAACCGCAGCCAGGACGTGGTCCACCGGGCCGTCGGCAAGGCCGGCATCGTCCTGGTCGCCGAGGGCAACCCGAACCGGGTGAAGAGCCTGCTGGCCGCCGAGAAGAAGAAGATGAACCGCATCGTCGCGGACGTGCCGGTGCACGATGTGATCGTCGGTACGGGCGAGGGCCAGGTCGCGCTGAAGAAGCTGCGCACCACCCTGCTGAAGTACCCGCGGGTCCTGGCCGGCCCCCAGGTGACCGCCACCAACGACCGGCTGCGCGCCATGGGCGACCTGATGAGCAACATGCCGCTGCCGAAGGGTCCGATGCCGAAGGGCATGCGCCTGCCGAAGGGCGGCGGCAAGGCCCGCTGAGTCACCCTTCCACGTCACGAAGGGGGCGCCCGGATCATTCCCGGCGCCCCCTTCGTCGTACCGGAAACCCCTTGGCCGAACCGGAAGCGCTTCGCCGTACAGGAAACCCCTTGGCCGTACCGGAAGCGCTTCGCCGTACAGGAAACCCTTTGGCCGAACCGGAAGCGATTCGCCGTATCGGAGGATCAGATCCGGACTTCCACCGTGCGGGCCAGGCGGTCGTGCAGGCCGCGGCCGTCGCGGTCCCAGATCAGGGCCGGGAGGGCCAGGCAGAGCAGGATCGTGCGCGCCACGGCGCGCAGGGGGCTGACCGTGCCGGTCTCGACGGACACCACACGCAGGCCGAACAGACGCTTGCCCGGGGTGGAGCCGACCGTGCCGACCGTCAGGACGCTCAGCGCGAAGAAGACGAGCAGAGCCCAGTTGCTGGTCGCCGGGCGGTAGCCGTCCGTGATCAAGCTGTATGCGATCAAGACGCCGAAGCCCCAGTCCACGGCCAGCGCCCCGAGCCGTCGGCCGGGGCGGGCGATCGAGCCCGGCCCCTGCTCCGGCAGACCGAGCTGTTCGCCCCTGTATCCGAAGTCGACACCGGCTTCCTCGGCGGCCGCGCGGGGGCCCGAGAGCCACGAGCCGATTGCATCCCTGTTGTCCACCCGACCACGGTACTGCGCCCGTTTCGCGATACGGACAGGTGGGGTACACCGGGCAGGCTCCGGTTAACTTGTGCGAAACAAATGGGTCACGCCCGAGAAATCACCCGTCCCTAGGGTCGATGACAGCGTGTGCCACCGCACTGGCCGCACGAACGAACTACCACCCCGGCTCGACGGCCGGGAGTAGGAGGAGCTGGATGTTCCAGAACGCCGACGAGGCCAAGAAGTTCATCGCGGACGAGGACGTCAAGTTCGTCGACGTCCGCTTCTGCGACCTGCCGGGCGTGATGCAGCACTTCACGCTGCCCGTCGAGGCGTTCGACCCGGACGAGGAGCTGGCCTTCGACGGCTCGTCGATCCGCGGTTTCCAGGCCATCCACGAGTCCGACATGGCGCTGCGCGCCGACCTGTCGACCTCGCGCGTGGACCCGTTCCGCCGTGACAAGACGCTGAACATCAACTTCTTCATCCACGACCCGATCACGGGCGAGCAGTACTCCCGTGACCCGCGCAACGTGGCGAAGAAGGCGGAGGCGTACCTGGCGTCGACCGGTATCGCCGACACCGCGTACTTCGGCCCCGAGGCCGAGTTCTACGTCTTCGACAGCGTGCGCTTCCAGACCTCGGCGAACGAGTCCTTCTACCACATCGACTCCGAGGCCGGCGCCTGGAACACCGGTGCGGTCGAGAACAACCGCGGTTACAAGGTCCGCTACAAGGGCGGCTACTTCCCGACCCCGCCGGTCGACCACTTCGCCGACCTGCGTGCGGAGATCTCCCTGGAGCTGGCCGCGTCCGGCCTCCAGGTCGAGCGCCAGCACCACGAGGTGGGCACCGCCGGCCAGGCCGAGATCAACTACAAGTTCAACACGCTGCTCGCCGCGGCCGACGACCTCCAGCTCTTCAAGTACATCGTGAAGAACGTCGCCTGGCGCAACGGCAAGACCGCGACCTTCATGCCGAAGCCGATCTTCGGCGACAACGGCTCGGGCATGCACGTCCACCAGTCGCTGTGGACCGGCGGCTCCCCGCTCTTCTACGACGAGGCCGGTTACGCGGGCCTTTCGGACATGGCCCGCTACTACATCGGCGGCATCCTCAAGCACGCCCCGTCGCTGCTGGCCTTCACCAACCCGACGGTGAACTCCTACCACCGTCTGGTCCCGGGCTTCGAGGCTCCGGTCAACCTGGTGTACTCGCAGCGCAACCGCTCCGCGGCCATGCGCATCCCGATCACGGGCTCCAACCCGAAGGCCAAGCGCGTCGAGTTCCGCGCGCCCGACTCCTCCGGCAACCCGTACCTGGCGTTCTCCGCCCTGCTGCTCGCGGGCCTGGACGGCATCAAGAACAAGATCGAGCCGGCCGAGCCGATCGACAAGGACCTCTACGAGCTGGCCCCCGAGGAGCACGCGGGCGTCGCGCAGGTCCCGACCTCGCTCCCGGCCGTCCTCGACCGCCTCGAGGCGGACCACGAGTTCCTGCTCGCCGGTGACGTCTTCACGTCCGACCTGATCGAGACGTGGATCGACTACAAGCGCACCAACGAGATCGCCCCGCTCCAGCTGCGTCCGCACCCGCACGAGTTCGAGCTGTACTTCGACGTGTGATATCGCCCCAGGTCAGAGCGGGTTTCCGCTCCCCTGGGCCGTGTGTGGGCCGTCGGCCGCGCTCTTCCCACTCCGGGAAGGGCGCGGCCGGCGGCCTTTTGCGTTCGTCCGCCGGTAGGCCGCGACCAGCAGGGCCCGGTCCTCCAGCGGAAGGCTCCACGGCCGGCCCCGCGGACCGCATCCGCCCCCTCGCGCCGCAGCACCGTTACCAGCTTCCCGAACTGCCGCGGGCTGAGCCCGGTGAACGGGGCTATCCAGGACGGCTCCGACGCCGTGATCACACCAGTCACTGCGTGATCATTCCACTGCTTCAGGTGCCCCCTGCTCGAACGCGATGCGGCAGCGTTCTACCTGGTCGGCCACCTGCTCCATGAACCAGCGCATGATCTCGTAGGGGACAACACGCTCGTCAGGGCTGTAGACGCGAACGGTCGGTTGCAGATTCGGGTCCTCGTCTGGGACAAGCGCTACCAAGAAGGCAGCGCCGGGCAAGTGGGTCACCGCGGCGTTGGGGTTCTCGGCACCCGTGGCCAGCGCAGGCACAGCCTCGCTCAGCTCCACGGCCCAGGCATCGTCAGGCAACGCGTAGTGGAACAGGACGGCGTAGTGACGGCCTGCATGTTCTCGCAGCTCCCATGGCATGTCAGCAGGCTGCCACACCGGCCGTGTCGGACGCTCGCGGGTATCCCGGCCCTCACCTGGGCCCCACCCAGCCAGCGTTTGCCGGACAGCCCTTAGGCCCGAGACTCTTCGGGAAGACTCATCGTGCGGGACAACAACCGTTGGGTAAGCAGATTCGCAAGCAGGTACTCAGGGGAGGCCGAGGTGTACCTACGACCCATGCGCCACCCGCGCGCATTGCGGTCACTTGCCCCAGGTCAGACGCTTCTCAGAGCCAATCCCTGAGGGGACTGTAAATCTGCGGCTTCGCCTTGGATTCCTCGTACTGACACGCGCGGAGCCCGCCAGGGCATCGCAGCCGGGCCGTCTGTGGGCCGTCCCAGGGTGACCTACAACGAACAACGACGAGGGCCGACCGGCCCGTGTGCGATCGGCCTCTCCGGGCTGTGCCGCCGCCCCCGTTTCCTGTTTCTCAGGGACGGGGGCGTCGTCGTATGGTTTCTGGCACTGCTGTTCGAGGGGAAGGCCTCGACGGAGGTGACGGGGGAGAACGAGAATGCCTGAACAGGACGATGTGGAGCGGGAGTTCGACCTCACGTGGGCGGACGGCGCGGCGCACAAGGAACCCTCGGCGCGGGCCCGGATGCTGGCCGCCCGCTGGAAGGAGAACCCACCCGAGCCGGTCCCGTTCCGCGGCGACCCGGACCGGGTGTCATCGCCCCGGTCGTCATGGCTGTCGACGACGCTCGTACTCGGCTGCGTGGCCGCGGTGATCCTCCTGCTGGGGTACGCGCGGTTCCGGGCGCCCTACTAGGGAGACGGCGCGGGTGCGGGAGGACATCACGGGCGGGTCGGCGACGGCGGTGCGGCTCGCCTGGGGAGTGCCCTTGCGGGAGGCGCTCGACTGCGGTGTTCCGGCCGCCTGGACGGCACTGGACGCGGGCGTCCGGCCGGTCCACCGGGGCGCGCACTACCTGCCGGAATGGGAGTGGGACGAGGCCGGGCGCAGGCTGACCGCCACCTTGCACGCCGGCGGGCCACTCAGTGAGCCGCAACTCGCCCTCGCGCTGTGCCACCGGGACGGCCGGATCCGGGCGGCGGCACTGTGGCGGATCGGCGGGCACCCCGATCTGCTGCCGCTGCTGGTCGTGCGGTGCGCCGACTGGGCGGAACCCGTACGGAAACAAGCGCGCCTGCTGCTGGGCGAGGTGCTCGACGCCGGGCGGGCCGTGGCCCTCCTGCCCCTGATCCTGCGCGTCGGGCGTCGGGAACGGGGCGACTTCGCCGTCCGCCTGGCCGACGAAGTGCTGCGCGAGGCACCTCGTGGGATCCTTACGGCGCTGTACACCGCCTCCGATCGCTCCGTACGGCGGTACGCGTACCGACGGGCCGTCGAGGAGAGCCTTTTCTCCCCCGGCGAGCTGGCCCGCGTCGCCACGCGGGACGACGACGTCATCGTCCAGAACCTGTGCGCGGATGCCGCCCTGGCCGCCTTGGCCGCTCTGACGGACGGGAACGCCGACGACGTACTCGAACCGCTGCTCACCGCGCGCAACTCGCGGGTCCGTTCCGCCGGGGTGACCGCGCTGCGGCGGGCCGGGCGGGCGGAGCAGGCTGTGGAGTTCCTGGCCGACCGGGCGGGGCTCGTGCGGGCCTGTGCGCGATATGTCGTACGGCAGCACGGGGGCGATCCGCTGTCCTGGTACCGGGCACGGTGCGCGGAGCGGGGCGGTCCCACCCTGCCGCCGGGCGCCGTCGCCGGGCTCGCGGAGTGCGGGGAGCGGGGTGACGCGGAGGTGCTCTGGCCGCTGGTCCGGCATCCGGCCGCGAGCGTGCGGGCGCGGGCCGTGGCCGGGCTGCGCGTGCTGGACGCGGCCGACGCGCGGCGGCTGTTGCCGTTGCTCGACGACCCGGCACCGGGAGTGGTGCGGGAGGTGACCGCGGCGGTGCTGCCCTCGGCGGGGCTGGTGCCCGAGGAGTGGCTCGTCGAGCGCCTGGGCGCCGGGTGGCCCCGGCCTGTGCGGATCGCCGCGCTCCGGCTGCTTGCGGAGCAGGGTGGGGCGGTGGGCCAGCGTGCCCTGATCGCGCTGCGGGGTGATCCCGACGAGGAGCTGAGGCAGCGGGCGACTCGGGCCGCACGGCGCTGAGGACGCGTGGATCCGCGCCGGTGTCCTCGCCGGTTCGCGCCGGTGGTCGCGCCGGTGTTCCCGCCGGTGGTCGCGCCGGTGGTCGCGCCGGTGGTTCACAGGGAGCTTTTGCTCCGCCTAGGTTCGTTCGGGGACCGTTCATGGGGGTGGGGCGGTGCACACTGGCAGTGGGACGAGTGCCTGACTGCGGGGTGAGGCAGATGCAGAGCCGTTTCCGGAGCGACCGGCGGCTGACCGTGCGGATGACGGTCACGTTGTTCCTGCTCGGGCTGTTGTACGTGGCGTTCGTCGCCGCGTTGATCGTGTTGCTGAAGTCGTGGGTGCTGGTCGCGGTCGTCGCGGTGGCCATGCTGGGCGCGCAGTACTGGTTCTCCGACCGGGTCGCGTTGTTCGCGATGCGTGGGCGGGTCGTGGAGCGCGAGGAGTATCCCGAGCTGCATGCCGTCATCGACCGGCTGTGCGCGCTCGCGGACATGCCGAAGCCGGTGGTCGCCGTCTCTCAGATGGGCATGCCGAACGCGTTCGCGACCGGGCGGAATCCCGACCACGCGGTGGTGTGTGTGACGACCGGGCTGCTGGGGCGGCTGGAGCCGGCCGAGCTGGAGGGTGTGCTCGCGCACGAGCTGTCGCATGTGGCGCACAAGGACGTGGCGGTGATCACGGTCGCGTCATTCCTGGGCGTGATCGCGGGACTGATCGTGCGGTTCGCGTTCTACTCACAGGTGTTCGGCGGTGCGCGCAGGGACCAGAACGCCGCGGTCGTGTTCGCCGCCGTGATGGGTGTCTCGGCGGCCGTGTACGCGATCAGCTTCCTGCTCATCCGGGCCCTGTCCCGGTACCGGGAGCTGGCGGCGGACCGGGCGGCGGCACAGCTGACCGGCCGGCCCTCGGCGCTGGCCTCCGCGCTGACGAAGGTCTCCGGCGACCTGGCCCGTATCCCCACGAAGGACCTGCGGACGGTCCAGGCCTTCAACGCCTTCTACTTCACCCCGGCCCTGGGCGCCGAGCCCGGTGTGGCGGGGCTGTTCTCGACCCACCCGAGCCTGGAGCAGCGGCTCGAGCAGCTGGGGCGGATCTCCGCCGAGCTGGGCGAGGCGGCCGCTCCGGGGAAGGCGGGCTGATCATGGGGTTGCTGGACATCCTGCTCGGCCGGACCAAGCCGGTCGCGCCCGACCTGGACCGGCTGTTCGCGCTGCCTTCGGCGGCGGTGACGCTGGAGGCGGCGGCCGGGTTCACCCCGACCGGGCAGGGCGCCGTGTGCTTCGCGACCGTCGAGGGCTCGGCCTTCGACCAGACGCACCGCGAGGTCCAGGCGCTCCTCGACGCGGACACCGAGCGCACCGGTCCCCCGGTGCGGCTCGTGCGGGACGACTACGGGTACTCCTGGCTGGTCTCGCAGCGCACGCCCGACCAGCTGCCGCTCCTGGTCAACGACCTGCACGCGGTGAACAGCGCGATGGAGGTCAACGGCTTCGGGCCGCAGCTGCTGTGCTCCCTCGCCGGGTTCGAGGAACAGCGGGGTGGGACGCAGGAGGCGGGCGGTCGCCGGCTGGCGCTCGTGTACCTGTACAAGCGGGGGTCCTTCTATCCGTTCGCGCCGCTGCCCGGTACGGGGCAGCGGCGCGACGGCGCACTGGAGCTGCAGGTGCAGGCCGCCCTCGCGGGCGACCTGCGGATCGAACAGGATCTGGGCCGCTGGTTCCCGGTGTGGGGAGCCCCCGGCCTGTAGGCGGATCGGGCGGCCTACTTGCCGCGCTCGCGCTCCTGACGGCGGGACTCCATGGGGCGCTCGCGACGGTAGCGGCGCTCCCACCTGGCCTGCTTGTCACGGCGGTCGCGGTACGCCTTGTACGACGTCGGCGCGGTTCCCGCGCTCGGCGCGGGGCCGGCGGGCGCGGACGGCGCGGACGAGTCGAGCCCGTACCGCACGTACAGGAACAGCACGCCGGCCGCGGCGAGCCAGTAGAGCGGGTTCCCGAATCCCAGGACCACCAGGACGACGGCCCCGGAGAGAACGACGGTGCCCATGGTGTACCTCCTTCCTGGGCAGGGATGGTGACTGAGCGTGGCGAGAGGGGTGGGGTGGTGCCTTCAGCGTACGGAGTCCGTCACTCAACGTGCATCTCCTTTTCGGCGGGCCTGGAGTCGGGGCGAAGTGGATCAACAGGTCATTGACTGCCATGAGGGGTGCCCGGATGAGCAGTCTCTTCGCCGTCGCCTACGACGACCTCGCCACCGCCGACCAGGTGCGCGCGAAGCTGTTCGAGCTGCCGAAGGAGCATTGGTCGAGCTGGAGGACGCGGTGGTCGTCGAGCGGCGCGGCGACGGCGGGATCAAGCTGCACCAGGCGGTGACCCACACGGCGGTGGGCGCGGCCGGCGGCGCCGTGTGGGGCGGGGTGATCGGGCTGCCCTTCCTGGCGCCGCCGCCCGGCGCGGCGGTGGGTGCGGCGCCGGTGCGGCCGGCGGCACGTTCACCGACACGGGCATCAACGACACCTTCATGAAAAACCTCAGCCAGAACCTGCGCCCGGGCGCCGCGGGCCTGTTCGTCCTGGTGAAGCACGCGGCCGAGGACAAGGTCATCCCCGCAACTCACCCAGTTCGGCGGCCAGTTGCTGCAGCCCTCGCTGAGCAAGGTCGAGGAGGACCACCTCCGCGAGGCGATCAAGGCGGCCCGGGCGGAACCCGCCCCCGAGTGAGGCCCATGAGTGAGTGAAGCCCATGAGTGAGTGAAGCCCGTGAGTGAATGGGCCCCATGAGCGAACTGTCTCCTTTCACGCACGAGTACGACGGGGAGCGGCTCAGCGGGGTGCACGGCGGTGGTCCGGCAACGGTCACCGCCGTTCTGCTGCACGGCGCCGGCAACGGCGGCAAGGAGCGACTCCTGCCGCTGGCCCACGAGTTCGCCGTCCACGGCTGTAACGCCCTCGCCCTCGACTTCTCCGGCCACGGCGAAAGCAGCGGCGAACTCAGGGAGTTGAGCCTGCGTCGGCGCTTCGAGCAGGCGGTCTCCGTGATCGACGCGTACGTCCCGGCGGACGGGACGCTGGTGCTCGTCGGGTTCAGCATGAGCGGGCAGACGGTCGCCGACCTGGCGGCGTTCTACCGGGACCGGGTGACGGCCCTGGGCCTGTGCGCGCCCGCGGTGTACGCGGCCCGGGCGTGGGAGGTCCCCTTCGGCGGGGGAGACGGGGAGTTCAGCGCGATCATCCGCAGGCCCGGAAGCTGGCGGGAGGCGCCCGCACTCGACGTGCTGCGCGCGTACGAGGGCCGGGCGGTGCTCGCCGTGCCGGGCACGGACACGGTGATCCCGCCGCAGGTGACCGAGGCGATCCAGGACGCGCTCGCCACCCGCGCCCGGTACACGAGGTTCGAACTGCCTTCCGCGGGACACCGGTTGGGCCTGTGGTTCCAGGACCACGCGGACGACCGGCGCGCGTTCGTGACCGCCGTGCTGGCCGGCCCGGGCGAGCGCGGGCGGACGGCGACGCGTTCCTGACCGGCCGGGCGGCCGGCGCTGCTCAGACGCCCGGCGCCGCGCTCACCACGCCCGCCGCGACCGCCGCGACCAGGGTCGCGTGGTCGGCGGCGGTCCGGTCGGCGTAGGCCACGGCGAAGTCGGCGACGGCGCGTTCGAAGGTCTCGGCGCCGCCGAGGTAGCCGGCGATGGCGATCCGGTCGCCGGACCGGGCGTGGGCGCGGGCCAGGGCGGTGCCGCACAGCCGGGCGTACGCCGCGAGGTCGGCCGGGGACATCCCGGCGACGCCGGCGGAGCTCTTCGGGTCGCGCAGCTGACGCCAGTAGAAGGCGCGGCTCTGCGGCCCGGTCATCCAGCCCAGGAAGACGTCCCCCGCGGCCTGGAGCAGCCGCTGCCCGGCGACGACCCGGTGGCCGGGATGCACGTAGGGGCCGCTCGGCAGATGCTCCTCCAGGACGGACGCGCGGGCCTCCTTGATCTGGAGGAAGAGCGGGTCGTCGGTGTCGCGTCCGGCGAGCAGCACGATGAAGCAGCGGGTGCCGACGCTGCCCACGCCGACGACCTTGCGGGCGGCGTCGACGAAGCGGTAGCGGTCCAGCAGCAGGCGGCGCTCCTCGGTGAGGGTGGAGCGGTAGTCGCTGAAGATCTTGCGCAGGGCGGCGCTGTCGGAGGCGCCGGCGGGTTCGATCAGCGGTGGGTCGTGGATGATGCGGCGGCGTCCGTCGACGACCTCCGTGAGTTTGCCGAGGGCCTGGAGGCTGGTGCGGCGGCGGGCGCGGGTGAGGCTGCCCTCGGCCCGTCCGCGGTGCCGGGCGGAGCGCAGCAGGGGCAGCAGCTGTTCGGCGTCGATGCGCTCGTACCAGACGGCGAGCTCGTCGAGCCGGGACAGCCGCCGTATGGCGGTGCGGTAGGCGGCCGCGGCCTCCAGGGCGGCGCGGTGCACCCTCGGCTCGGGGTGGCCGTTCTCGCGGGCGGCCACCGCGACGGAGGCGGCGAGCCGTTTGACGTCCCACTCGAAGGGCCCGGGGAACGTCTCGTCGAAGTCGTTGAGGTCGAAGAGCAACCCCCGCTCCGGGGAGGCGTACAACCCGAAGTTGAGCAGGTGGGCGTCACCGCACAGCTGGACCGTCAGCCCGGTGTGCGGCTGGGACGCCAGGTCTGCGGCCATGACGGCGGCCGAGCCGCGCAGGAAGGCGAAGGGCGAGGCGGCCATCCGCCCGTACCGGATGGGCAGCAGCTCGGGCAGCCGGTCCCGGCCCTGCCGCTCCAGCACGGCGACGGGGTCGGGCCGGTCGACGGACGGGAGCCAGAGGGCATGGGCGGAACGGGAGACGCGCTTACGGGCGTCCCGGCCGCGCCGCGCACGGTCGGTGGGGGTGGTCATCCGCGTCGCCTTCGCACCACATCCGCCTCCCGGTCCACGACACTTCCCGGTTCACGACACTTCCCGGCCTCCTGTTCGCAGTGAAGGCCGGGAGGGGGGCGTCCGCATGCCGGGTACGTCGAACGGGTGACACGGTCGGCGGGACCCGATTGTCAGTGGTGTCGGGAAGGATGGCGGGAAGGGACGAGTGCCGGACGGCGACAGGGCTACGGGGCGACGACGGGTGGAGGCCGGTAATGGGTGACGGGCTGCGGTACATCGGTGTGGCGGAGCGGCGGGCGCGGCTGGCCATGCGGCACCGGCTGGCCCCCGAGGCACGGGTCGCGACGCCCGAGGCGGTGGCCGACGCGCTCCTCGCCCTGCACGGCTCGGACCCGGCGACGGTGTACCTGGCGGTCGGCGCCCGCCTCGCCGATCCGGCGGCGACGGTGCCGGAGACCGACCGGGCGCTGTACGCGGACCGGACCCTCGTCCGGATGCACGGCATGCGGCACACCGTCTTCGTGTTCCCGACGGAGTCGACGGCGGTCGTGCACGCCTCGACCGGCCTCGCGGTCGCCGCGCGGGAGCGGGCCGGCCTGGTGAAGGACATGGCGAAGGCAGGCGCTCCGGACGCGGCCTGGCTGAAGGAGGTCGAGGAGTCGGCGCTGGCCGCGCTGGCCCGGCTCGGCCAGGCGACCGCGGCCGAGCTGGCCCGCGAGGAGCCGCGGCTGCGGGAGCGGTTCGTGTACGCGGCGGGCAAGCCCTACGAGGGCGTCCACACCGTCGTGACGCGGCTGCTGAAGGTGCTGGGCGTGGAGGGCAAGGTCGTCAGGGGTCGCCCCCTGGGCTCGTGGACGTCGAGCCAGTTCCGCTGGGCCCTCGCCCCCGCGCACGCCGAACTGCCGGTGGCTCAGGCCCAGTCGGAGCTGCTGCGGCGCTGGCTGACGGCGTGCGGCCCGGCCACGGAGGCCGATCTGAAGTGGTGGACGGGCTGGAAGGTGACGGACGTCCGCCGGGCGCTGACGGCGATCGGGGCGCGGGCGGTGACGCTGGACGAGGGGACGGGGTACGTCGTCGAGGACGACGTGGAGGCCGTGCCCACCCCCGGCGAACCGTGGGCGGCCCTGCTGCCCGGCCTCGACCCGACGGCGATGGGCTGGCAGGGCCGGGACTGGTATCTGGCCCCGGACCTGCGCCCCGGCCTGTTCGACTACAGCGGGAACGTGGGCCCGACGGTGTGGTGGAACGGCCGGGTGGTGGGGAGTTGGGCCCAGCGGGCCGACGGCGAGATCGTGTGGCGGATCCTGGCCGGCGAAGGCGAGGGAAAGCCCGACGGCAAGGGCGAGGGCGTGGGCAGCGAGGCGAAGGCGGCGATCGGGGCGGAGGCGGCGCGGCTGGAGGCGTGGCTGGGGGCGACCCGGGTGACACCGAGGTTCCGCACGCCGGTGGAGAGGGAACTGGTGAGCTGACTCCCTGCCACGACCCCTGGCCCGGCCCCTGTTCTCGTCCCCTCGCCCGCCCTCATCCCGGCCCCGACCCTGTCCTCGGACGCCGACGCCGGGTGCCGTCACCAGGGACGGCACCCGGCGCCCGGTTCACCGTGAGTACCGCAGCAGCGCCCGCACCATGTGGCACGTCGTGTCCGACGGCGCATGAACGCCGATCAGCTCCGCCGTGCTGCGGATCTTCTCGTTGCGGGCCTGGTTCGGCATATACACGCCCAGGTCGAGCAGGGCGATGGCGAGACGCATCGCCTTGAGGCGACGGTTGTGCGTGGAATACCACTCGCGCGGACGCCCGGGCGGCAACGGCCGCTTCTCGACGGGCACATAGGGCAGATCGAGCTGGACGGAACGCTTCGCGGTGGACTGGGTCGGCAACGGCTTCGGCTTCAGTGCGGCAGCGGGCACAGGCATCCTCCTGTCGCGGTCAGGGCCCGGTCCGGAACCTCCGGCGAACCCTCGAACACTGCTTCTATTCTACCGCCCACCACTGACAAACGCCCCTGATCACAGGGGCTTTCGCCGCCCAGGACGGCTACCGTGTGCCGCATGGAGATCTGGATCAACCCCGCCTGTTCCAAGTGTCGCAGCGCCCTCACGCTCCTCGACGCCGAGGGCGCCGACTACACCGTCCGCCGCTATCTGGAGGACGTGCCGAGCCAGGACGAGATCGCGGCCGTGCTCGACCGGCTCGGCCTGGAACCCTGGGACATCGCCCGCACCCAGGAGGCCGTGGCCGAGGAGCTCGGTCTGAAGGACTGGGCGCGGGACGCGAGCACGCGCGGACGCTGGATCACCGCGCTCGCCGCGCACCCCCGGCTCATCCAGCGCCCCATCATCACGGCGGACGACGGCACCGCGCTGGTGGCCCGCACCGACGAGGCCGTACGGGACGCGTTGTCCCGGTAGGACCCGCCCTGGCCGGACAGCTGACGGTTCGTCCGGCGGCGGGAGCCGGTGCGCCGGGCACTGCTACCCTCCGCCGCCATGACCTTCGGTGATCAAGGACTCGGGTCCCCTCCCGGGCAGCGGCGCATACGACGGCGCCGGCGGACCCGGCGCTCGGCGGCCGTCGGGTCCTGCGTGGCCCTCGTCGCCGCCGTCGCCGCCGGCACCGCGCTGATCGCGGACGAGGACGACGGCGACCGGCCCAGGTCCGCTCCCCCGGCGACGGCGTCCACGACCGCCTCGGGTCTCGCGGCCGCACCGTCGCCGGACGCGGGCCTCCCGTACGACGCCCCGAGCGCGCTGCGCTCCCTGCTCGCCCGCCCGGTCATCCGGCCGGAACAGGCGTTCCCCTCGACGAGCGTCCGGCTGAAGGACGGCTCCCGGTACGCCCGCGTCGACCTGGTCACCGACGTCGACTGCGCACGGGGCACGTCGCCCGGGCTCGCCCGGCTGATCGAACAGGGCGACGGGTGCTCCCGGTCGACGGCGGCCCTCTTCACGGACACCGAACGGCGCTCGCAGGTGACGGTCACCGTGCTGAGCTTCGAGCGGGTGGAGGACGCCTCCCGCGTGTTCTCCTTGGCCTCGACGGACCCGATGACGTATCGGGTGGTCTCGCTGGATCCGCCCCCGCAGGCCGGTCTGCCGACGGTCCCGCCGGGTTCGGCCGGGGTCCTCCGGCGGGCGATGACCGTCCGGTCGGTGGTGTTCGCGAACGGGCGGTGGGGTGACGGCACCGAGACCGGGGAGGCCGAACTCGCCGCCCGGACCGAGGGGTTGCTCCAGCGCGCCGACGACACGGTGACGGCGTACGAGGAGGGGAGGAACTGACTCGGACGCCTCGCCCCGGCGCGGGCGTGACGCACACCACTTCGATTGGCTCCCGTAACCGCTGAGCAACCTCGTTCGGTATCTCGTACATAGCGGCGTACGCTCCCCTACCCCTCAGGAGGCGCGCATGTCGCGCAGGAGAAGTCTCGGCCCGAAGAAGAAGATCGCGCTGCTCGTCAGCGCCGCGGCGGTGGCGGGCGCCGGGGCCTTCGCCATGGCGTCCACCTCGAACGCCTCACAGGACGAGCAGAACGCCAACACACTGTCCGCCGGGGACTCGACCGTCTGCGCGGGACTGGCCACGGCCTTCGGCAACAACGAGAAGTTCATCGAGGGCCAGAAGACGAACCCGGACGCGCAGTCCGCGGCCCGGATCGCCAACCGTGAAGCGGTCCTCGCACAGATCAAGGTCCAGCAGCAGGCGTCCGGCTGCGTCGTTGGGGAGTCGGCTCAGGACTCCCAGGCGACACAGCCTTCGCAGGCCGCTTCCGCTCCTGCGGCTTCCGCTCCGGCGGCCTCCGCGCCCGCCGCCTCCGCGCCGGCCGGGAACACGGGTAACGCGGGAAACGGCGGCGGTGCCGCCTCCGGCCAGCAGGTCTGCAACGGTTCCACGGTGACTCTCTCCGGCGAGGGCGGTGCCCCGGCCGCGTCGAGTAACCAGTTCCCGGC
Source organism: Streptomyces sp. NPDC060002 (assembly GCF_042737245.1). Classification (NCBI taxonomy): domain Bacteria; kingdom Bacillati; phylum Actinomycetota; class Actinomycetes; order Kitasatosporales; family Streptomycetaceae; genus Streptomyces; species Streptomyces sp. NPDC060002. Next base: position 115,250 of record NZ_JBHWUW010000018.1, on the reverse strand, counting down.
GGGGACCAAGCTGAAGGTCACCAACCTGGACAACAACAAGTCCACGACCGTCGAGGTGACCTCGGTCTCCGGCAGCTGTGCCCTGCTCAACAACGCGGCCTTCGAACTGGTGCGGGAGCCCGGCAAGTTCCTGATCCGCCGGGCCCTGATCGAGAAGGTGGGGTGAGGCTCCGCCGCCGGCCGCCTCGCCGAACCGGCGGCGGCGCGTTCCGGCGCATCCCTTAAGGATGTACGTGTCACCGGTCCTGCTGCTCGCGGCCACGAGCGGCAGGACCGGCGCGTTCCGGATCCGCGGCGACCCCTCGCATACGAACCACCGAAACACCGAAGCACCGCTCACACCGTGAGCCGCACCACAGAACCACCAGGTAACACGGGGTTCACATTCGAGCAACGACCGGGAAATCGCCTGTTGACAGTCTGCCGGGCAGACAAGGCGGCGCCCCAGTGCCGCAGCGCCGCAGCACCCGCAAGTGCGTCAGACACACCCCGAAGGAAGTGGCCCGTGACCTTCAAGGCTGAGTACATCTGGATCGACGGCACCCAGCCGACGGCAAAGCTCCGTTCCAAGACGAAGATCATCGCGGGCGAGCCCGCCGGTCTCGACGCGCTGGGGATCTGGGGCTTCGACGGGTCCTCCACGAACCAGGCCGAGGGGCACTCCTCGGACCGTGTCCTCAAGCCGGTCTTCACCTGCCCCGACCCGATCCGCGGCGGCGACGACATCCTCGTCCTGTGCGAGGTCCTCAACATCGACATGACGCCGCACGAGTCCAACACGCGTGCCGCGCTCGCCGAGGTCTCCGACAAGTTCGCGTCGCAGGAGCCGATCTTCGGCATCGAGCAGGAGTACACGTTCTTCCAGGACGGTTACCCGCTCGGCTTCCCCAAGGGCGGCTTCCCGGCCCCGCAGGGCGGCTACTACTGCGGTGTCGGCGCGGACGAGATCTTCGGCCGTGAGGTCGTCGAGGCGCACCTGGAGAACTGCCTGGCCGCCGGTCTCGCGATCTCCGGCATCAACGCCGAGGTCATGCCCGGCCAGTGGGAGTTCCAGGTCGGCCCGGTCTCCCCGCTCGAGGTCTCCGACCACCTGTGGGTGGCCCGCTGGCTGCTCTACCGCACCGCCGAGGACTTCGGCGTCGCCGCCACCCTCGACCCGAAGCCGGTCAAGGGCGACTGGAACGGCGCCGGCGCGCACACCAACTTCTCCACGAAGGCGATGCGCGAGGGCTACGACGCGATCATCACCGCGTGCGAGTCGCTCGGTGAGGGCTCGAAGCCGCTCGACCACGTGAAGCACTACGGCGCCGGCATCGACGACCGTCTGACGGGTCTGCACGAGACCGCCCCGTGGAACGAGTACTCCTACGGTGTCTCCGACCGTGGCGCCTCGGTCCGTATCCCGTGGCAGGTCGAGAAGGACGGCAAGGGCTACATCGAGGACCGCCGTCCGAACGCCAACGTCGACCCGTACCTGGTGACGCGTCTGATCGTCGACACCTGCTGCTCGGCGCTGGAGAAGGCCGGCCAGGTCTGATCCGGTCCGAACCCCGGATTCTTCCCGGAATTCCCGGAAGGGGCGCCCGCCGACTGGGCGGGCGCCCCTTCCGCGTATCCGCACCGCCATGGCGAACGACCGCCCGGGGCCTGGACCGACGTCGACTTCACGCCAGGAAACGTCCAAGCTGTGAGAGGAGGCTCCTGTAACGGGCGGGTGTCTGCTTCAATGGAGCCATGGCCAGATTCCAGAAGTGCACCGCGACAGGTCGCCACGACCTGGAGCCCTTCTGGCCTTCCCGTCAGCACCATGACTTCGACCGGGTGTGTTGCCGCGCGATGAACGCGCCGGCCCTCTAAAGCCGTACACCCCGGCCTTCGGCCAGCGCGCACGACGTACGTCCTCGACGAGCCCGACCACGAATCGCGGCCGTCGTCCTCCCGACGAACTTCTCGCGCGAAAGAGCTGACCTCTCATGGCGAACACTCGTTCCCTCTCCTCCGCTCCCAGCCTCACCGCCGCCACCCCGAACGGCACCGCCCGCCACCGACTGCGGGCCGTCGACCGGGACGAGGTGGTCGACGTCACCGACTTCCTGCCGCCGGGCGCGACCTGGCTGCCCGCTCCCCCGCACACCCTGCCCACCCTGCCGGGCCAGCCGCCGATGGTCGGCTACCTCGTGCTCGTCCCGGCCGACCAGCAGCCGCCGTTCCTGCCGGTGGCGGTGCCCGACCGGCCGGCGGCCGAGGAGGCCCTCGAGGCCGAGGGCGCCGGGCGTCCGCTCGTACGGATCGACCCCGTACAGCGCACGGCCGCCGTGGACGGACAGGAACTCGACCTCACCTACCTGGAGTTCGAGCTGCTGGCGCACCTGGTCGCGCACCCGAACCGGGTGCACACCCGCGACCAGCTGGTCACCACGGTGTGGGGCTACGGGCACGTGGGCGACGGCCGCACGGTCGACGTCCACATCGCCCGGCTGCGCCGCAAGCTGGGCGCACAGCACCGCCAGTCGATCCAGACGGTGCGCCGGGTCGGCTACAAGTACACCCCGCCGACCGGCCACTGACCCGCTTCGTCTGCCGACGGCAGAGCGCGGTTCCGCACCGCGTCCGGACCGGGCACAGTCACCGGTATGAGACTTCTGGTGCTGGGCGGTACGGAGTTCGCGGGACGGGCCGTCGTCGAGGCGGCTCTCGGGCGCGGCTGGGAAGTGACGGTCTTCAACCGGGGGCGGCACCCGTCCGCCCCCGGTACCCGGTCGCTGACCGGTGACCGCACCGCGCCCGGCGGCCTCGACGCCCTGGCCGAGGGCGACTGGGACGCCGTCGTCGACACCTGGTCGGCGGCGCCCCGCGCGGTGCACGAGGCGGCGCGGCTGCTGCGGGGCCGCGCCCGCCGCTATGTGTACGTGTCGAGCTGCTCGGTGTACGCCTGGGCCCCGCCCGCCGGGTACGCCGAGGACGCACCCGTCGTCGAGGACGCCGAACCCGACGCCGGACAGAGCGACTACGCCCGGGACAAGCGCGGCGGCGAGCTGGCCGTCGTCGACGCCTTCGGCGCGGAGACCTCCGTCCTCGTACGGGCCGGGCTGATCCTCGGCCCGTACGAGAACGTCGGCCGGCTGCCCTGGTGGCTGACCCGGATCGCCGCCGGCGGCCCGGTCCTCGCGCCCGGCCCGCGCCATCTGCCCTTGCAGTACGTGGACGTCCGCGATCTCGCCGAGTGGATCCTCGGCGCGGTCGAGCGGGAGCTGAGCGGGCCGTACAACCTGATGAGCCCGCAGGGACACACGACCATGGGCGAGTTGCTGGAGGCGTGCGCGCGGGCCACCGGCTCGGACGCCGAACTGCGGTGGACGGCGCCGGAGGTCATCCTCGACGCGGGCATCGAACCGTGGACCGAACTGCCCGTGTGGGTGCCGCCGGGCACCGACCTGCACGACGCCCTGCACGCGGCCGACGTCTCACGGGCGGTGGCGGCGGGGCTGTCCTGCCGCCCCGTCGAGGAGACCGTCGCCGACACCTGGGGCTGGCTGAGATCGATCGGCGGTACGGCGCCCCAGCGCCCCGACCGCCCCCGCAAGGGCCTGGACCCGGAGGTGGAGGCGAAGGTGCTCGCGGCGGGCTCCGGCTGACCGGAGCCCGCAGGTGTACCTGGCACCACCCTCTGACCGGGGGCGTCGGGCCAGTGACCGCCGGCCCACAGCTCCGCGAGACTGACGCCATGAACACCAACACGAAGAGCGGCGACGGCGGTTCGAGGGCACGGGGGATGACGCTCGCCGCCGGGCGGGGGCTCGCGCTGGCCGTCGGGTCGCTGCCGCTGAGCATCCTGGGCTTCTGCCTCTCCCTCGTGTCCATGGCGCTGATACCGATCGGGGTCGGGACCCTCACCACGCCCTACGTGGTGAAGGGCGTGCGCGCCTACGCCGGGCGGAGGCGGGCGCTCGCCGAACGGTGGGGCGGGGTGCGCATCCCGTCGGCGTACCGGCCCGCCCCCGAGACCGTCAACCCGGTCACGCGCACCTTCGCGCTGCTGCGCGACCCGGCGACCTGGCGGGACCTGCTGTGGCTCCTGGTGGACATGCCGGCCGGCTTCCTGACCGCGCTGCTGCCGGCCGTCCTGGTCCTCTATCCGGTGGAGGGGCTGGCGCTGCCGGCCGGGCTGTGGCGGGTGTACGTCGAGACGCCCGGCGTCGCGTACTGGTACGGCTTCGTACCGGTCACCGACCAGACGTCCGCGTTCGGCGCCGCGGCCCTGGGCGCGGTCCTCCTCGTCGTCGCCCACCGGTACGCCGTGAGCGCCCTCCAGGTCCACTTCCGCCTCACCCAGGCCATGCTCACCCCCAGCCAGGCCGAACTGGCGCAGCGCGTACGGGTGTTGACGGAGACCAGGCGGGCGGCCGTGGACACCTCGGCCGCCGAACTGCGCCGCATCGAGCGGGATCTGCACGACGGCGCCCAGGCCCGGCTGGTGGCGATGGGCATGGACCTCGGCACCGTCGAGATGCTCGTCGACAAGGACCCGGAGAAGGCCAAGGCCCTGCTCGCGCAGGCCCGCCGGTCGTCCGCCGATGCGCTCTCCGAGCTGCGCGACCTGGTGCGCGGCATCCACCCGCCGGTGCTGGCCGAGCGTGGACTCGGCGACGCCGTAAGGGCGTTGGCGCTGCGGCTGCCGGTCGCCACCGAGGTGAGCGTCGAGCTCGAGGGCGGCCGTGTGGACGCGCCCGTGGAGTCGGCGGCCTACTTCGCGGTGAGCGAGCTGCTCACCAACGCGGTCAAGCACTCCGGCGCCGGCCGGATCTGGGTCGACCTCCGTCACGGGTCGGGCCGGCTGCGGATCTCGGTCACCGACGACGGCGCGGGCGGCGCGGCGATCGGGGCGGGCTCGGGCCTCGCCGGCGTCGAGCGGCGACTGGGTACATTCGACGGCGTCCTGGCCGTCAGCTCTCCCGCAGGCGGTCCCACCATGGTGACCATGGAGATCCCTTGCGTGTTGTCCTAGCCGAGGACCTCTTCCTGCTGCGGGACGGTCTCGTCCGGCTCCTGGAGGCCTACGACTTCGAGATCGCCGCCGCCGTCGAGAGCGGGCCCGAACTGGAGCGGGCGCTCGCCGAACTGGAGCCGGACGTCGCCGTGGTCGACGTCCGGCTCCCGCCCACGCACACGGACGAGGGCCTCCAGTGCGCGCTCCAGGCCCGCCGCACGAGGCCCGGACTGCCGGTGCTCGTCCTCTCCCAGCACGTCGAGCAGCTGTACGCGCGCGAACTGCTCGCCGACGGCACCGGCGGGATCGGCTATCTGCTGAAGGACCGGGTGTTCGACGCGGAGCAGTTCGTGGACGCCGTACGGCGGGTCGCGGCCGGCGGTACGGCGATGGACCCGCAGGTGATCCAGCAGCTGCTGGCCCGGCGCTCGGGTGACGGCCGGGGGCCGGTGGACCGGCTCACCCCGCGCGAGCGGGAGGTGATGGAGCTGATGGCACAGGGCCGGTCGAACGCGGCGATCGCGGGCAAACTGGTCGTCACCGAACGGGCCGTCGCCAAGCACACCGCGAACATTTTCGTGAAGCTGGGTTTGGAGGTCGCCGGCGACGACAACCGCAGGGTGCTGGCGGTTCTGGCCTATCTGGACCGGGATCGCTGACCCGGACAACTGGTGCGCCATGTGAGGGTGTTGGGGTTGTTTTGTCATACGGGGCTCTCATCAATTTCCGAGCGGGCTGAACACCTGTGAGGCGAGGTGCGTAAAGGAGGGGGCAGCTTCAGCTTCACTCCTGTCGGGCGCCTCGATGCTGCCCCGCAAGGAAGTCAGAGGAGTTCCATGGGACGCAACATACGTAAACGCCGTTCGTCGATGGCCACGAAGGCCGTGGCAGCATCGGCGGCCCTAGCGCTCGGCGGGGGCGGGCTGATCTGGGCGAACTTCTACGCTTCGGCGCACGAGTCGAACTCGGGCCAGAACTCGACCAAGGCCGCCACGGCGGCCGCTCAGGTCGCCACCATCTCCTGCCCGGACGTGGGGCAGAAGCTGACGAATGTACCCAACGGGGCGAAACAGGGCGTCGCGACCGAGCTGGCCAACCTCGACAAGCAGATCACCGAGGCATACACCCGGCTCGCCTCCACGCGTCAGGCCCAGACGAACGACGCCAGCTTCGTGCAGAACGCGATCACCGGTCCCCTCAAGGAGAAGCGCGCCGCCACGATCGACCGGATCCGGATCAACATCCAGCGCTCCGGTGGCCAGTTCAACAGCTCGCTGAGCCAGTTGGCGGCCTGCACCACGCAGGCGGCGAACACCAACGCGGGCCAGGCGGGCAACGGCCAGCAGAACAACAACGGCCAGAACAACAACGGCAACCAGAACAACGGTGGCCAGAACAACGGCAACGCCGGCCAGAACAACGGCGGTCAGCAGAACAACGGCAACGCCGGCCAGGCGCAGAACGGCCAGGGCGGCAACGGCCCGGTCGCCGCGGACTTCGTGGACATCACGAAGGTCCAGGCCAACGCGCAGCTGGGCGTGGGCGCGAACGGTATCGCCGCCAACGGCAACAGCGGTTCCAGGGGCACCTTCACCTCGAGCTGCGGCACCAACGGGAACGACAACCACAACACGGACAACGTGATCGTGGCCCCCGGTGTGACCAACGGCGCGCACCACCTGCACGACTACGTCGGCAACCAGAACAACGACGCCTTCGCGAGCGACCAGGAGCTGGCCGGCGCCGGCACCAGCTGCCAGAACCAGGGCGACAAGTCCTCGTACTTCTGGCCGGTGCTGCGTGTCCAGGACGGCAGCCAGGACTTCGACCAGAACAACGACGGCGGTGGCAAGGAAGGCAACGTCGGCAAGATCCTCCAGCCGGCCCAGGCGCAGATCAAGTTCGTCGGCAGCAAGAAGGGCAAGGTCGTCGCGATGCCGACGGCCCTGCGCATCATCACCGGTGACGCCAAGGCCTTCGTCAACGGCAACGGCAACGCGAACGTGAACTGGAGCTGCACCGGCTTCGAGAAAAAGGTGCAGCTGGAGGCCCAGTACCCGATCTGCCCGCAGGGCAGCCAGGTGGTGCGGACGACCAACTTCCAGAGCTGCTGGGACGGTCAGAACATCGACAGCGCCAACCACCGCACGCACGTGGCCTTCGTCCAGGCGGACGGCACCTGCGCCAACGGCTTCAAGGCGATCCCCCAGCTCCAGGTCCGTCTGGTCTACAACGTTGCGGCCCCGAAGCTCCAGAACGGGACGGTCGTGCAGCCGTACGCGGTGGACAGCTTCCCGGAGAACCTGCACAAGCCGATCACCGACCACAACGACTTCATCAACTTCTTCTCCACGAACCTGATGAACAAGATGGTCAACTGCATCAACACCGGCAAGAAGTGCAAGTGACCCGCTGAGCGGGACACCCGGTGGAGCCGACCGGTAGATCCGGAGCGGTGAAGCCGACTGAGAAGGCCGGCGGTGAGGATTACACAACCCCCGCCGTATGGTGTGCGCGGGGGGGGCCGGGGGCGGGGGGGGGGCCGCGTGCGCGGGGGGCGCCGGGGGCGGGCACAGAACCGAGTGCGAAG
>NZ_JBHWUW010000018.1:0-107663 GCF_042737245.1 Streptomyces sp. NPDC060002 | reverse complement strand
CCTCAAAAACCCCCGGAAATTTGTTCACGTGCCCCGGTGTGGGGGACCCCGGGGGGCCCCGACGGTACGCCCGGGCGCGGTTCCGCCGCCGCCCCGGGCGGGCGGCAGGGATTCCTCACCGCCGGCCTTCTGGTGTGCGCGGGGTGCGCCGGGTGCGCGGGGTGCGCAGCGTGCGCGGGGTGCGCCGGGTCCGGTCAGTGACCGGAGTGCGAAGCGCCTTCGGAGGGCTCGCCCGACACGTGCGCGGAGTGGTCCGTGCCCTCCTCGATATCACCGCCGAGCGTCTTGCGCAGCGCCGTCACGGTGCTGGTCTCCTCACCCACGGCCACCCACTTGCGGCCGACCAGGTAGTGGCCGCCGTAGTCCTTGGCCCCGTTGATCCACTCGCGCTGACCGCGGTCGGTGGCGAAGGTCAGCAGGATGAACTTGCCGTCGGCGTTCTTGCAGAGCGCCTGGCGGAGTTCGTCGGCGTCGGTCTGCATGTCGGGCGTGCACTTCACCTCGGCGGCCAGGTGCTCCAGGCTGCCGGTCGCCGTCACCGGGACGGTCTCCTCGGCCCCGTCGGAACCACAGCCCGTCAGCACCAGCGCCGCGGCGGCGGCGACCACCGCGAGCATCGGTCGGGTCATCTTCATCCGTTCCTCCCTGCGAGAGCCTCGCCCTGGATACGGCTCTCACGCGCGGTGCGCTCAAAATACCCGTACCGGGTGGGGACACCCGTGCGAGAGTGTGCCGGTGAACCAAGACTGGGAAGATCGCGTGACCGCCGCCTGGGCCGGCTTCGACGAGTATCCGCAGGAGCGGGCGGCGGAGTTCCGGGCCGTGATAGACAAGCTGGCCGCCGAACTTCCCGAAGACAGTCCACTGGGCTCGTTCGAGCGGGCCTGCGCCTGGGACTCGACCGGCCACTCGGACCGGGCCGCGCCGCTGTACCGGGACGCGCTCGCACGCGGGCTGAGCGACGTGAGCGGCTACAAGGGCAGGCGGGCCAAGATCCAACTGTCCAGCTCGCTGCGCAACATCGGACAGGCGGAAGAGGGCGTCAAGCTGCTGACCGCCGAACTGGACGCCTCGTCGGACGAGTTGGACGATGCCGTACGCGCCTGCCTGGCCCTGTGCCTGTCGAGCCTCGGCCGCGACCGCGAGGGCCTGTCCCTGGTGCTCGGCGCCCTGGCCCCCCATCTGCCGCGCTACCAGCGGTCGATGGCCAACTACGCGAAGGCGCTCCGGGAGGACTGACCCGCCCGGGGTGACCATCCGCCGTTTCGCTCGTTCTGCTGGACGTGCAGTCACAGGATGTCGCCCCGCGCCCCGCACCCCGGTCCTCCGCCGACCGGATCGTCGACGTCGAGCAGGCCGAGGCCGCGCTCGTCGAGCACTACCCGCGGCTCGTCCGGCTCGCCTACCTGGTGCTGCCGCCCGGCCTCGGCCGCAGTCGGCGCGTCCTGACCGCGCACGCCCTCGCCCAGCGCGCCCTGCCCCGCGGCAGCGCCTCGACCCCCGTCATCCCGGCCCAGAACGGGGGCGCGGCGGACGGCCGTGACGGCGACCCCGGGTACGCCTACATCCGCCTTCAGGTGGTGCGTACGGCGCTGGAGGCGGGCCTGCCGCTGAGGCTCCTGGCCCGGCCCAAGCGCGCGCAGTTCCCTCCGCTGCTCCCCCAGATCCGGGGCCTGCGGCTCTTCCCCCGCTCCGGCGGCGCCGACGAGCTCGCCCTGGACCAGCGCCTGGCCGCCCTGTCGGGCCCGGCCCGGGCCGTCTACGTACTGCGCGGACTGGAGCGGCTCCCCGACGGCGACGTCCGCGAGGTGCTGACCGGGTCCGGCGTCGCGGCCGCCGAGGTGACGGCGGCGCTGCGCGAGGCGGGCCAGGTCCCCGCCGCCCAGTACGCCCTGCTCGACTCCCCCGAGTTCGACGCCTGCTCGCTCCAGGCCCGGCCCACCGATCTGATGCGCCGCCGCCGGTACACCAGGGCCGCGCTGGCCGCCGCGGCCGCGCTCGCCGTGTGCGGCACCCTGGTCGCGCTGCCCGGCGGCGGCTGGGGGGCCGACGGCGCGGCCGCCCCGCTGTACGCGCAGAACCCGGCCGCCGAGGCCGCCCTCGACCCCGGGCGGCTGGTGAAGGTGTCCCCCGCCGCCTGGAAGACCTCCGCGCGCACCGACTTCTCCGTCTGGCCCGCGCGCGGCCCCCTCACCCGCGACAGCGCGCTGCTGCGCCGCGCCCTCGCCGTCTGGGCCCGCCCCGGGAAGGCCGTGCACGTCTCCGCCACCCCGGACACCCCGGTCGGCGGCCCCGCCGGACCGCCCCGGCTCCTCTACGCGGGCGAGGTCGACAACGCGCGCGTGGTGATCCTCTACGACGGTCTGCGCATCGCCCGCTACGCCGAGCCGCAGGACGGCGCCGCCGGGGCGGCCCTCGACTTCGCACGGGTCGACGGCGCGACCGGCGCCGAGGCGGCCGCGCTGGTGCTGGGCCGGGCCGACGGCAACGTCCGTTATCTGACGGCGCCCTGGGTGACGAAGGCCGGCGAGCGGGACCTGTCGAAGCCGGGCGCCGGGGTGATGGACCTGACGCTGACCGACGGGATCACCTCGCCGCTGGCCAGCCCGGCCACCCACACCGGCACGTGCACGACGTGGAACGTGCTCCAGCTGACGGACGCCTCCGGCACCCACCTGCTCAGCGACCTCGGCGAGCTCGTCCCCGCCCGCCTCACCGCGGGGCGCCCGGCCGCCCCCAAGGAGGCGAGCGGTGCGGCGGCGCTGCGGATCTGGGCGCCGTTCGCCTGCTCGCTGGCCGACGCCCGTGGACAGGGCGTGCGGACGGTCAACGCCTGGGGCTACACCCGGCAGCAGCTGCCCGACGCGAGCGGAGCGGCGACCTGGGTGTGCACCCGGGCCGAGACCTGGCGGGGCGACGGGAGCAGGGTGCTGGCCCAGTTCCACACGCCGGGCGGGCTGTGGGGGGCGGCCGTGGCGAAGGCCGGGGACGTACCGGCGTGCGGGCCGCGCGATCCGCATGTGCTGGCCGGGGTGCTGTGGAAGTCGAAGGGCGGCGACTGGTACCTCCTCGCCGCCGGCGACAAGGCGACGTCGTCCATCCGGGCGACCGGCGGGGTGACCGGGTCCGGGCAGGGCCACCTGCTGGCGGTGCCGACGAAGCAGGGCGCGCAGGCCGGCCTGGAGGGCAGGCTGAAGGACGGGCGGTCGATCAGCGGACTGCGCTGAGCCGTCGACGGGCACATCGGGTGGCCGCATCGGGTGGCCGCATCGGGTAGGCACTTCGGGGTGGGCGAGCCGGGCGAGGGAGGCGGCCGGCCAAGTCGTGCGGGCGAGTTGTCGCACAGGGGTTCACCCCCGCCCTACCCGTCAGTACATTGACATCATGTCTAACAAGCCCGAGGGGCGGCCGGACGAGCGTGTCACGCTCAAGGCACGCAAGGTGTCCTTCTCCTGGGAGGGCACCCCGCTGCACTGGGTACCGGGGGACCCGTTCGCCACGCACACCATCAACGTGCTGCATCTGCTGCTGCCGGCCGGTGAGCGCTGGTTCGTGCACGTCTACAAGCAGGTGCTGCCGTACATCCGGGACGAGCGGCTGCGCGAGGACGTCATCGGGTTCATCGGGCAGGAGGCGATGCACTCCCAGGCCCACGACGAGGTGCTGCCGCATCTGCGCGAGCAGGGGCTCGACCCGACGCCGTACACCGCGCAGGTCGACTGGTTCTTCGAGAAGCTCCTCGGCGACCGGAGCCTGCCGCCGGGCCGCGCCCGGCGCTGGTGGCTGATGGAGCGGGTGGCGCTGATCGCCGCCATCGAGCACTACACCGCGTTCCTCGGCGACTGGGTGCTGAACGCGCAGGAGCTCGACCGGCGGGGCGCCGACCCGACCATGCTGGACCTGCTGCGCTGGCACGGGGCCGAGGAGGTCGAGCACCGGTCCGTCGCCTTCGACCTGTTCACCCACGTCGACGGCGGCTACCGGCGGCGGGTGCGGACCTGGGCGACGGCGTTCGCGGCGCTGGTGTTCCTGTGGCAGCGCGGGACCCGGTTCTTCATGGAGAACGACCCGACCCTCGTCGACGGCCGCGCCTCCTTCAAGGACTTCTACGTCCGCGGCAGACGGGGCACGCTGCCCGCGACCGGCGACCTGCTGAGGTCGGTGCCGCGCTATCTGAGCCGCGCGTACCACCCCTCGCAGGAGGGTTCCACCCAGCAGGCGGTCGCCTATCTCGCCTCCTCCCCCGCCGCGCTGGCCGCGCTCGCCGCGCAGGAAAGGGCCTCGTGATGCCGAAGCCGCCGACCGCCGTGGCCGTCGCGGGTGCGGCGCTGCTCGTCCGGCGGGCGCTGCGCCGCCGGATCCGGTCCTCGCCGCTGTGGCCGATGCCCGCGCTGGCGGAACCGGTCTCCGGCCGGCCCCGGTCGCGGGCGCTGCGGCTGCTGGTCACCGCTCGGCGCACGGTCGCCGACGGGGTCGTCGAACTGCGCCTCGAAGGAGGCGAGTTGCCGCGCTGGGAGCCGGGGGCGCATCTCGACCTGGTGCTGCCGTCGGGGCTGGTGCGGCAGTACTCGCTGTGCGGGGACCCGGAGGACACCTCCTCCTACACCGTCGCCACGCGGCTCGTCACGGACGGGCGGGGCGGCTCGCGCGAGGTGCACGAACAGCTGCGGGAGGGAATGGAGGTCGAGGTGCGGGGGCCCCGGAACCGTTTCCCGCTCGTAGAGGCGCCCTCGTACGTCTTCGTCGCCGGGGGCATCGGCATCACGCCGATCCTGCCCATGCTGCGGGCCCTCGCCGAAGGCGCCGAGTGGCGGCTGCTCTACGCCGGCCGGACACGGGCTTCGATGCCGTTCCTGGAGGAGGTCGAGAAGCTCGGCGGCCAGGACCGGGTGACGGTGGTGGACGGACGGCCCGGTCTCGACGCGCTGCTCACGGACCTGCCCGAGGGGACGGCCGTCTACTGCTGTGGCCCGCAGGGGCTCATGGCGGCGGTGGAGGAGCGCGTGCCGCACGTCCGCCTCGAGCGGTTCACGGCGCGTACCGACCGCGACGGCGGTCCCTTCGAGGTCGAACTCAGGCGCACCGGACGGGTGGTGGCCGTCGCGGCCGACTCGACCGTACTGGCCGCCGTACGCGCCGAACTGCCGGACACCCTCTACTCGTGCGAGCAGGGTTTCTGCGGGACCTGCCGGCAGCGGGTGCTGGCGGGCGAGGTGGAGCACCGGGACGAGTTGCTCACCGACGCGGAGCGCGACGACTCGATGCTGATCTGTGTCTCGCGGTCGCGCGGCGAACGACTGGTGCTGGACATGTGAGACGGCCGCCCGCGCCGCCGCCCGCGACCGTCGCCTGAAGCGGCACATGACCCGGCACATGACCCGGTACGTGACCCGGCACGTGACTCGAAAGGTGACGCGAAAATTGACTGACATGTGACCGGACAAGTAGCCGGATAAGTGATGGATCGGGTGAACGTCTGCACCGGTCCGGTCCGTTCTGGGCCGGAACCGATCGGTAAGGTGTTCGCATGACTACCGGGGTTCGTCGCAGAATGGGAGTCGAGGAGCGTCGGCAGCAGTTGATCGGCGTCGCCCTCGAACTGTTCGCCCAGCGCTCGCCCGACGAGGTCTCCATCGACGAGATAGCCGCGGCCGCGGGCATCTCGCGCCCCCTCGTCTACCACTACTTCCCCGGCAAACTCAGCCTGTACGAGGCCGCGTTGAAGCGGGCCTCGGAGGACCTGGCGGGCCGGTTCGCCGAGCCGCACGAAGGACCGCTCGGCTCCCGGCTGCTCCGCGTGATGCGCCGCTACTTCGACTTCGTCGACGCGCACGGCCCGGGTTTCTCCGCCCTCATGCGCGGGGGACCGGCGGTCGGCTCCTCGACCACGAACGCCCTCATCGACGCCGTACGCCAGAACGCCTACGAGCAGATCCTGTCGCACCTGGGGATCACCGACGCGCCCCCGCGCCTGGAGCTGATCGTCCGCTCCTGGGTCTCGCTCGCCGAGTCCACCGCGCTGATCTGGCTGGACGGGCGGCGCATCCCCCGCGAGGAGCTGGAGGTCCAGCTCGTGCAGGACTTCGCCGCCCTGACGGCCGTCGGCGCGGCCCACGACCACGAGCTGCGCACCCTGCTGCGCCCCGTGCTCGGCGGCGAGCCGGCCGACGGGCCGTTCGGCGACCTGGTCACCCGGCTCATCGCCCTCGCCTCCTGAAGCCGCCCGCCGGCCGGGCCCTGTTCTGGCTCTAGCTCTCGTACTTGCGGTACGACGGGTCGAGGTCGCGCACCTCGGCGGAGGCGTGCAGCGCGAAACCGTCCTGCGCCACGTGCTCGCGCAGCAGCTCCAGTACGGCCTCGGTCAGCTTCGTCTTCGTCTCGTCGGTGCGGCCGGCCAGCAGCCCCAGCGTGACGTGGACGATCGCGTGCCCCCGCTCCTCGGGGTCGTCGTAGCCGAACGCGGTGAACTCGGCGGGACGGAACAGGGTCTTGCAGGCTTCCGGCTTGGCGGCCGCGATCTCGACGACCGAGGTGTGCAGGGCTCGCGCGAACCCGGTCCGGTCGAAGGCGGACGCCATCGTGGCCGAGTAGTCGACGGTGATCTGCGGCATGGGCACTCCTGTTCTAGGGCAACAAGGATCAGCCTAGGCCGTCAGCCGCAGGACCAGCATCGCGATGTCGTCCTCCCGGTCGTGGCCGAAGCTGGTGAGGAGCGTGTCGCACAGCGCGTCCAGGCCCGGCATGGCGCCGATGGCCGCCGCGCGGAGGTGCTCCATCGAGACCGCGAGATCGATGCCCCGGGTCTCGATCAGACCGTCGGTGACCATGAGGAGCCGGTCGGTGGGCTCGAGGAACAGCTCGGTGGGCGGCGGGTGGGGCACGCCGAGGCCGAGCAGCGGGCCCGCCGCCTTGGCGTAGTCGGCGCCCTGGGTGTCCCGGACGATCAGCGGCGGGATGTGCCCCGCGTTGGCGATGCGGGTACGCCCGGTGGCGGGGTCGATCAGGACCAGACAGACGGTCGCCGTGACCTCGGGGTGGTAGAGCTGGAGCATCCGGTCGAGGCGCTCGGCGAGCACGGCCGGGTCGCTCTCGTCGACGCAGTAGGCGCGCAGCCGTGCGGCCCGTACGGCCGCCCGGACCACCGCGTCGATCTCCTCGGGCTCGGCGGGCATCGCCAGGTGGGCCTCGCCGCCCGCGTCCAGCCCCTGCCCGCGGTCGCCCGGGGCCACGTCACCGGCCGAGAAGTGCACGACGGGCAGCCCGGCCATGTGCGGCCGGGCCTTGAGCCGTCGGCACAGCTCGAAGCCGCTCATGTCCGGCAGCTCCACGTCGACGAGGGCCACGTCCGGCAGGGCGCCCTTGCGCCGCCGTACGTCCAGTTCGACGAGCGCCTCGTGGCCGGTGCCGACCGCGACGACCTGGTGGCCGGCGCGGCGCAGCACCACGCCGAGGGCGAACCGGCCGGCCGCCGTGCGGTCCACGACCAGCACGGTCGTGTCCGTCCGTCTGTCGTTGACGTCCATCTGCCGACCCTCGGACTCACCGGTGGAGCAGACCGGCCACAAGGTCTGCTCCACCAAGGTAGTGCCCCTGTCTAGGGGGTCGTCCGGGAGAACACCGCGACGGTCCGGCCCGGCACGGCGAACGTGCCGGACTGCGTCACGTACGACGCGGCCTTGACGGTGGGGTCCGTCCCCGCCGCCTGCGCCGGGTGCAGCCGGTATCCCGTCCCGGCGAGCGCGTCGACGGTCTGCTTCGTGGCGGTCGGCGTCGCGTTGAACACGACGACCAGGTCGCCGAGTTCCATGGTGATCACCCCGGGCGTCTCGTCCTTCCCCGACAGCGGGAAGGAGAGCGCCGACTGCACCCGCTCGGCCGTCCCGAGGGAGAACGCCTTCTCGGTGGTACGGATCCTCAGCAGGTCCTGGTAGGCGGCGGAGGCCGAGGTGATCTGCGGGCAGCCGACCTCGACGGTGGTCAACAGGGGCTTGGCGTAGGGCCACTTGGAGGCGTTGTCGACGGCCGGCGGCAGTCCCCGGCCGAAGCCGTTGCCGGCGGCGCAGTTCCAGTGGATCGCGTTGAACCAGTCCCCGCTGTCGTAGGAGTTGCGGTCCAGGGACTTGGAGCGCAGCAGGTCGGTGCCCGCCTGGGACAGGGCCGGGCCCTGGGAGAGCTCGGCGGTGGCCATGGCGAGGACCTGCATGCGGGAACGGTCGGCCGCCGAGGTGTCCCCCGGCAGCTTGTACGCCAGCGCGTCGAACAGCGACTCGTTGTCGTGCGCGTCGACATAGGCGAGGGCGTCGCCGGGCGCGGCCGCGTAGCCGGCCGGGGCCCCGTTGTAGTCGACCTCGGCGCCGGTGACCTCCTTGCCGTCGGCGCCGGTGAAGCGGTAGGCGGCGAGGTTGCCGGACAGCCCGACCTTGATGAGGTCCTGGTAGTGCAGCAGACGGGCCTTCTGCTCGGCCGGAGTGCCGTTGCCGGTGGACGAGTTGGGGTCGGTGTAGAGCCCGGAGGCGAAGCCCTGGACGCCCGGGTCCTCGTCGAAGGGACCGCCGCCGCGCACGGCGTCACGCGCCCGGTCGGAGAAGGTCGCGATGCCCGTGCCCGCCATGTTCTTCTGCGTGGCCTGGACGAACCGGGCGTCGTCGGCGACCTCGCCGAAGTTCCAGCCCTCGCCGTAGAGGATGATCTTCTTGCCGTCGACGCCGTCCCTGGCGAGGGTCAGCGCGTCCAGCGCCTTGCGCACCGCCAGGATGTTGGCCTTGGGGTGGTGCCCCATGAGGTCGAAGCGGAAGCCGTCGACCTTGTACTCCTCGGCCCAGGTGACGATCGAGTCGACGACCAGCTTGCCCATCATCGCGTTCTCGGTCGCGGTGTTCGCACAGCAGGTGCTGTTCGCGACCGAGCCGTCGGCGAGCAGCCGCTGGTAGTAGCCGGGGACGATCCGGTCGAGGACGCTGGTCGCCGCCTGGCCGCTCGCCGCCGTGTGGTTGTAGACGACGTCCATGACGACCCTGAGGCCCTCCTGGTTCAGCGACTTCACCATCTCGCGGAACTCGACGGTGCGCTCGGTCCCGTCCGGGTCACCGGCGTACGACCCCTCGGGGACCGTGTAGTGGTACGGGTCGTACCCCCAGTTGTAGGCGTCCTTCGCGGCGGCCGCGGCCACGCACTCCTGCTGCTTCTCGGAGTCGGCCGGGTAGGAGGCCAGGTCGCAGTCGGGGGCCGACTGTGCGGCCTTGTCCTCGGCGATGGTGGCGATGTCGAAGACGGGCAGCAGATGGACGTACGACGTGCCCGCCGCCGCCAGCTCCCGCAGATGCTTCGAGCCGTCGCTGTCCCGGTCCGTGAAGGCCAGGTAGGTGCCCCGGTCCTGGGCGGGGACGGTCGGGTCCGCGACGGAGAAGTCCCGGACGTGCAGTTCCTGGATCCGGGCGTCCTTCAGCGGGACGGCCTTCGGCTTGGTGAGCGTGGACCAGCCGCCGGGGGCGAGGGCCTTGTCGTCGAGGTCGACGACGAGGCTGCGCGCGGAGTCGGTGGTGAGGGCGACCGAGTAGGGGTCGGTGACCTTGTTGGTGACGACCTTGCCGACGCTGGGCGCCCACACCGTCACGACGTACCGGTAGGGCTTGTTCTTCCAGGACCTGGGGCCGGTGACGGACCAGACGCCGGTGGTGCCGTCGCGCTTCATCCTCACGGTGGAGCCGTCGAGCTCCAGGGAGACCTGCTGGGCCGTCGGGGCCCAGACGGCCAGGGTCGGCCGGCCGTCGCGGAAGGTCGGCCCGAGCCGCGCCTTCGTCGCACCGGTGTACAGGTCGTCCAGCACGCCCGCGGTCTGTACCCCCGTCGCCGCCAGCACCGCCCCGTTCACGGCCCGTTGGGAGGCCACGACCTGACCGCTCAGCGCCGCGCGTACCCGGTCCCGGTCGCGCGGGTCGACGGACCAGGCGGTGTAGGTCTCGAGGTGCGGATACGTGGCCTTCTGGGCGTCGGTGAGGGTGGTCTTCGTCAGCCGCAGCCACTGGGCGGCCCCGGTGAGCGTGCCGTTCTCGACCGCGATCGAGCCCTTCGCGCTGTACAGCAGCTGGGTCGAGGCGGCGGCCGCGGAGCCGTTCCAGGCGACGGTGTTCCGGTCGATCCAGACCGCCTTGGACGTGGTCAGGTCGAGGGCCGCCGCGGAGCCGGCCGGTTGCGGGAGAAGGTACTTCTCCTGGCCGTTCAGCAGCCACACCTCACGGCCGTTGCTCGTGAGGTCCAGCGACCGGTCGGTGGGCAGGTCCTTCTCGTCGCCCTTGTGCAGGATGTAACTCAGGCTGGTGGCACCGGCGGTGAGCGGCACCTCGAAGACCGCGCCGTACGCGTCGGTCGTGGCCGGCTTCAGCGGGTTCGACCACTCGGTGGGGTTCGCGGCGCCGGTCCAGGTGTGCAGACCCCAGCCGGTGTAGTCGCCGTCGGCGCGGTGGTAGTGCAGGACGGCCTTGGCGGTGTCCTGGGCGGGGTGGTCGGGCTTCTCCGTGAGGACGCCCTCCTTGCCCTGCTCGATCCAGACCTCGCCGGTCTTCGTGACGTCGATCGTGCGGTCGGCGGAGACGTCCTTGTCGCCCTGCTTGTCGATGACCAGGAACCCGACGGACGAGGCGCCCGGCTTCAGCTTGACGTAGGCGAAGGCCCCGTACGCGTCCCGGCCGACGAAGGGATGACTGTCCGGCCAGCTGGTCGACTCGCCGTCGGCCAGGTCGCCCCAGGCGTAAAGGCCCCAGTCGGCGTAGTCGCCGTCGGTGCGCTTGTAGTGGACGATCGCGTAGTCGCGCGAGGAGGCGGTGGGGGTCTCCTCGGCGGGCGGGGCGCCGGTGACGGAGGCCGCGGTGGCGCTCGCCGTGCGTCCGGCGGAGTCGACGACTACCGCCTTGTAGCGCAGGGCCGTGCCCGCGGGCACGTCCGCGCCGACGGTCTGTGTGACCCGGTAGGGGGCGTGGTCGGCGGAGCCGAGGGTCCGCCACCTGCCGTTGCCGGTCTGGGCGGCGAAGACGACCCGGTTCAGCTGACCGCCTTCCACGTCGGCGCTCAGCTCGACGGTGCCGGTCGCGCCGGCGGCGGGGGCGTGCAGGGTGACGGCCGGCCGGGCGGCCGGGGCGGGCAGCTTGCGGGTGGCCTTGAGGACGACGGCCGAGCCCGCGGGAACGGTTACGGTGATTTTCTTGTCGGCGCCGGCGGCAACCGTCTTCTGGGTGCCGTAGATCCCGCGGAACGCGGTGTTCGCGGAACCGGTTTCGAAGGTCGCTTCCCGCGCCGTGCCGGCGTTGTTGAAGGCGACGACGTACTCGGTCGTGTCCTTGCCGGTGCCGTTGCGGGAGAAGGCGTAGACGCCGGCGCCGTCGGCCGCGTAGCGCTCGGTCTGGACGCCGTCGGTGAGGGCGGGGTTCGCCCTGCGCAGCTGGGACAGGGCGCTGATCTGCCGGTACAGCGGCGCGCCGGTGTCGTACGCGTCGCTCGCGTGGGTGCGGTCGGTGCCGAGCTCGTCGTCGTCGAGGTAGTCGGCCGTCTTCGACGCGAACATCGTCTGGCGGGCGTCCTTGTCGCCGCCGGCGCCGGTGAAGCCCTGCTCGTCGCCGTAGTAGACGACCGGGTTGCCGCGGCTGAGGAACATCAGCTCGTTGGCGAGCCTGTCCTTGGCGAGGAGTTCGGCGTCGGTGGCCTTGGGGTTGTCCTGGTTCAGGAAGTACCCGATGCGGCCCATGTCGTGGTTGCCGAGGAAGGTGACCTGCTCGTAGGCGTTGGCCTTGTCGGTCGTGTACTTGTAGTCGTCGGCGAAGACCGAGGCGAGCTTTTGCGCGCTGCCGCCCTGGGAGGCGTACTGGCGGGCCGCCTCCTGGAAGGGGAAGTCGAGCGTGGCGTCGAGGCGGCCCTGGGTGACGTACGGGGACGTGATCGACGTGTCGGCGGAGTAGACCTCGCCGAACATGAAGAAGTCGTCCCGGCCCTGCTTGGCCGCGTAGGCGTCGAGGGCCGTCGCCCACTGGGTCCAGAACTCCATGTTCACGTGCTTCACGGTGTCGATCCGGAAACCGTCGATCCGGAAGTCCCGCACCCAGCGCTGGTAGATCTTCTCCATCCCGCTGACGACCTCGGGGCGCTCGGTCCACAGGTCGTCGAGCCCGGAGAAGTCTCCGTACGTGGTCGACTCACCGGCGTAGGTCGAGTCGCCGCGGTTGTGGTACATCGTCGGGTCGTTGAGCCAGGTGGGGACCTTGGCGGTCCGCTGCGCGGCGGTGACCGTCGGGGTGCGCGGGAAGGAGCCGGCGTCCACGGCCGGGAACTTCGTGCCGCCGTCCGCGTGGTCGGAGTCGTCGAAGGGCTCGCCGTCCTTCGTCAGGTACGGGAAGGCGCCCTTGGACAGGTAGTCGTAGGACTTCTCCTCGTAGTCGACGACATCGGCGGTGTGGTTGGTGATGACGTCGAAGAAGACCTTCATTCCCTTGGCGTGCGCCTTGGAGATGAGGGTTTCCAGGTCCTTGTTGGTGCCGAAGTGCGGGTCGACCTGGGTGAAGTCGGTGATCCAGTAGCCGTGGTAGCCCGCCGAGGCTCCCCCAGTGCCAGACGCCTGGGAGGTACCCTCACTGCCGGTTCCCTGCACGGGCCGGTTCTTGAAGATCGGCGCCATCCAGATGGAGGTGGTGCCGAGGCCCTTGATGTAGTCGAGGCGCTGGGTCAGGCCCTTGAGGTCGCCGCCCTGGTAGAAGCCCTTGTCGGTGGGGTCGTAGCCGGTGGTGAGGCGTGAACCGGTCAGTCCGCCCTTGTCGTTGGCGGTGCTGCCGTTGGCGAAGCGGTCCGGCATCACGAAGTAGAACTGCTCACGGGTGTCGTCGTGGCGGGCCGGGGCGGCGGCCAGTTTCGCGTCGGACGGCGGTGCGGGCGGGCTGTCCGCGTGCGCCGCGAGGGGCTGCACGAGGGCTGCGGCCAGCGCGGCCACGGCGACGGCCGCGACCCGTCGGGCAGGTGGCGTGGTGCGGCGCTTCGAGGGCGCCGGGGGCGCCGGCCATCTCGGTATCACAGGCGGGAACTCCTTGCGATTGCGGCTCTCTTGGGTCCGACCCCAACGCCGCGGGACGGCTTCGTCGCCGGGCGCCCGCGTGACCGTATCGCTGACGAAAGGTTTACAGCAAGAGGCTTGCAACTCACAGCAAGAACTTTCACCAGGACCTTGACGGCCTGTTCTCGACGGGCCCACTCTCACCCCGAACGCCACCGACGTGACGTTCGGCGCCGACGCGACGACGAGCCTGGGCACCGACGTCCGCGTCGTCGGGTCCATCGCGTCCATGGGCTCGTGGAACACCGCCGACGCCGTCCCGCCGTCGTCGGCGTCGTCTCCCGTCTGGAGCAAGGCGGTCATCGTCCCGAAGAGCGTGTCCTTCGCGTACGAGTTCCTGAAGAAGGACGGCTCCGGGAACGTGACCTGGGATCCGGGACGAACCGCTCCTACACGACGGGCAGTTCGTCCGGGTACTCACGAGCGACACCTGGACGTGCGCAGTCCCGGCCGCCACGGAAGCGGGTGCCACTGGCCCGTGGCGGCCGGGGAAGGACTCAGCAGCTCGACTTGCCCGCGTAGATCGCCAGGGCGGTGTTGCCGCCCAGGGTCGCCGTGAACTGCCCCGAACCGTTCACGCTCACGGTCGTGTTGTTCTGCACGTTGCAGTAGGTGCCGGCGGCGAGGGACGTCTGGTACGTCCGGCTGAGGGAACCGCTCTCGTGGTTGATCGCGACGTACCCCTTGCTTCCCCGCCCGAAGGCGATCGCGTCGCCCCCGTTGTCCCACCAGTCGGTCATCGACGCACCCCGCGTGGCGTTGCGGAAGGCCACCATGCGCAGGATCTCCGGCCAGGCGTGCTGGCACTTCCAGCCGTTCTGCCAGCAGGCGCTCACGGCGCCGCCGTCGGGCGGACCGGCGTCCGCGTCCGACCACTCGTAGCCGGAGTCGATGTCCGGGGCGCCGTACGGATACGCGAGCATGAAGACGTTGGCGAGCGTGTAGTTCGCCCCGTCCTTGTAGGTGAGGGTCGATCCGTTGCGCTCGGTGTCGTGGTTGTCGACGAACACACCCGCGGCGGAACTGCTCAGATACCCCCAGCCCTCGCCGTAGTTCTTCAGGTAGGCGAGGTTCTCGTTGTTGAAGACCCGCTTGAGGTCGTAGGCGTAACGGAACTCCTGGACGTCGCCGTTGCCGGTGTACTCGGTCGGCTGGACGGCCTCTCCGCTGCCGTAGATGACCTCCTGCTTCCAGTACACGCCCGGGCTCGTCAGCCGGGACTTGATGTTGGCGAGGTCGGCGGTGTCGATGTGCTTGGCCGCGTCGATGCGGAAGCCGTCGACCCCGAGGGTGAGCAGGTCGTTCATGTACCCGGCGACGGTCTTGCGGACGTACTCCTCGCCGGTGTCCAGGTCGGCGAGGCCGACCAGCTCGCAGTGCTGGACGTTCCAGCGGTCGGCGTAGTTCGTGATCTGGGACGTGCAGTCGTCGAAGTCGTACGAGGAGTACACGCCCGGGTAGTTGTACTTCGTGTACGACGAGCCGCCGGTGCCGGTGCCGCTGCCCGCGGCCATGTGGTTGACGACGGCGTCCACGACGACCTTCACACCGGCCGTGTGGCAGGTGTTCACCATGCTCTGGAACGCCGTGCGGTCGCCGAGCCGGCCCGCGATCCTGTAGCTGACGGGCTGGTACGACGTCCACCACTGCGAGCCCTGTATGTGCTCGGCGGGCGGGGAGACCTGCACGTAGCCGTATCCGGCCGGGCCGAGGGTGTTGGTGCACTCCTTGGCGACCGAGGCGAAGTTCCACTCGAAGAGGACGGCGGTGACGTCCTTGGTGCCGGGCGGGGCGGCCGACACGGCTGTGGGGGCCATGACGACGGCTGCGGCGGCCAGGGCGAGGGCGCCCGAAAGGGGTCTGCTGCTTGCCATGTGGGGAAGTCCTTCTCCGTTGAAGGCTCTTGCTGAAACATGTCAGCAAACTTGCGGTGACGGAGATGTTAAAGGCCCGCTGCCTGAAAAGGCAGCGGGCCGTATCAAGTTGATGCAAGAACTTTCAGAGGGGCCGTCAGGCCGTCGTCAACCAGACCGTCGTGTCCGCCGGAAGCTTGGCCTCGCCGGCGTCCGTCTCGGTCACCTCGTCGCTCGCGAGCAGCACCCGTCCGTAGGCCGGGGTCGTCACCGACTCCCCCGTGGTGTTCGCCACGCACACGAACTCCCCGCGGCGGAAGGCCAGTACGCCCGCCGGGGCCTTCAGCCACTCCACCGAGTCGCCCGCGCCCAGGTCGGGCCGCGCGCGGCGGATGCCGAGCGCGGAGCGGTACAGCTCCAGCGTCGAACCGGGCACCCCCTGCTGCGCCTCCACGCTCAACTCGCCCCAGCCGGACGGCTGGGGAAGCCAGCTGCCGCCGTCGCCGAAGCCGTACGACGAGCCCTCGCGCGTCCACGGGATCGGGACGCGGCAGCCGTCACGGAAGCCGTCCTGGCCGGCGCCGCGGAAGTACGCCGGGTCCTGGCGCACCTCGTCGGGCAGGTCGACGACGTCCGGGAGGCCGAGTTCCTCGCCCTGGTAGACGTACGCAGAGCCGGGCAGCGCCAGCATCAGCAGCGTGGCCGCCCGCGCCCGCCGCAGACCGACCTCGCGGTCGCCCGCCGTGCGGATCTGGGTGCCGAGGCCGGGCGGGTTGGCGAAGCGGGTGGCGTGCCGTGTCACGTCGTGGTTGGACAGCACCCAGGTGGCGGGGGCGCCGACCGGGCGCATCGCCTCCAGGGTGCGGTCGACGACCTCGCGCAGCTGCTCCGCATCCCACTCGGTGGCCAGGTACTGGAAGTTGAAGGCCTGGTGGAGTTCGTCGGGGCGGACGTAGTTCGCGGTCCGCTCGACGGTCGGGGTCCACGCCTCGGCGACGAAGATCCGCTCACCCGAGTACTCGTCGAGGATGAGCCGCCACTGGCGGTAGATCTCGTGGACGCCGTCCTGGTCGAAGAACGGCATGACATCGTTGCCCAGCAGCTTGAGCTGATCGTGGGCGCCGAGGTCCGGCAGGCCGGCCGCCTTGACCAGGCCGTGGGCCACGTCGATACGGAAGCCGTCGACGCCCATGTCCAGCCAGAAGCGCAGGACGGAGCGGAACTCGTCCCCCACCGCCGGGTGTTCCCAGTTGAAGTCGGGCTGCTCGGGGGCGAAGAGGTGCAGGTACCACTCGCCGGGGGTGCCGTCCGGCTCCGTGACCCGGGTCCAGGAGGGGCCGCCGAAGATGGACTCCCAGTCGTTGGGCGGGAGTTCGCCGTCCGCGCCCTTGCCGGGCCGGAAGTGGTAGCGGTCCCGGAGGGAGGAGCCGGGGCCTTCCCCGAGCGCCCGCTTGAACCACTCGTGCTGGTCGGAGGAGTGGTTCGGGACCAGGTCGACGATGATCCTCAGGCCCAGTTCACGGGCGTCCCGGATGAGCGCGTCGGCGTCCAGGAGGTTGCCGAACATGGGGTCGACCGCGCGGTAGTCGGCGACGTCGTAACCGGCGTCGGCCTGCGGGGAGGCGTAGAAGGGGCTGAGCCACACGGCGTCCACGCCGAGGTCGCGCAGGTACGGGAGACGGGAGCGTACGCCTTCCAGGTCGCCCATGCCGTCGCCGTTGCTGTCGGCGAAGCTGCGCGGGTACACCTGGTAGATCACCGCGTCCCGCCACCAGTCACGGCGCTTGACGACGGTGGCGACAGCCGAGGTGGGGGTGGGGGCCGGGGCTGCGGGCTGCTGGCTCATGGCGTCCTTGGGGCGATGGGGGTCCCCCGCTCGAGCGCGTTCGAGAGTGGGGGAGGGGCTGTTGACATGGAGTGTTGGGCTCGGCTTCGTTGTCGAGGGCGAGTGGTCCCGAGGCGGGTGGATGAGGCGGCCGCGGTGCCGGCGGGGTCGGATGGACACCGCGGCCGCCACCCGCGCGCCTTGCGGCGCGCGGGAGTCTCGTACCGGCTCAGCCCTTCGTGCCGCCCGCGGTGAGGCCGGTCACCAGGTTCTTCTGCACGAGGTAGAAGAACACGGCGGCGGGTATCGCGATCAGCACCGCGGTGGCGGCCATGAGGTTGCGCTGGGCGTCGTGTTCGCTGACGAAGGACTGGAGACCGACGGCAAGGGTGTACTTGTCGTCACTGAGCATGAACGTCGAGGCGAAGGCGACCTCGCTGAAGGCGGTGAGGAAGTTGTAGAAGGCGGCCACCGCGAGACCGGGCTTGGCGAGCGGCAGGATCAGCCGGAAGAAGGTGCCGAACGGGGTGAGCCCGTCCACGCGTCCCGCCTCGTCGATCTCGAAGGGGATGGTGTCGAAGTAGCCCTTGAGCAGCCAGGCGCTGTACGGGATGACCGTCGTGCAGTAGACGAGGACCAGGCCGAAGTAGTTGTCGATGAGCTGCAGGTCCGAGAGGATCTGGTACATCGGCACCATCAGCACGGCGACCGGGAACATCTGGGTGACCAGCAGGATCCACATGAACTTCTTGTAGCCGGGGAAGCGCATCCGGGAGACGGCGTAACCGGTGGTGGCGGCGATGAGCACGCCGATGGCCGTGGTGCCCAGCGTGACGATGAGCGAGCTCTTCAACCAGTCGAAGAACTGGGTGTGCTGGAGGACGAACGTGTAGTTGTCGAACGTCATCTTGTCCCAGATGCCGCCCGGGTGCAGATAGTCGTCCGTGTCCGGGCCGAGGGACAGATAGACCAGCCAGCCGATCGGGAAGAGCGCGATGACGCTCGCGACGATCAGGACACCGTGGGAGGCGAGGGAGCCGGCGAAGCTGTTCTCGCCGCGGCGACGGGGCCGGCGCGGGGTCTTGGAGCGCTGCTCGCTCACGGGGGCGGAGGTCTCGGCGGTGGTGCTACTCATGGGAACTCCTGCCTCAGATCGCGAGCTGCTGCTCGTTGCGGTTCAGCCAGCGGCGGTAGAACGAGGTGAAGACGATCAGGATGGCCAGCAGCAGGATGCCGTAGGCGGCGGACTGGGCGAAGTCACGTGGCTGCTGTCCGAAGCCGAGGTAGTACGCCCAGGTGACGAGGATCTGCGCGTCGGGTGCGGTGGTGCCGAACAGCAGGAAGATCACGGCGAACTGGTTGAAGGTCCAGATGATGCCCAGCAGGACGACGGTGGAGCTGACGGACCGCAGCCCCGGCAGGGTGACGAACCGGAAGCGCTGCCAGGCGCTGGCGCCGTCCATCTCGGCGGCCTCGTAGAGGGAGGCGTCGATGGCCTGGAGGCCGCCGAGCAGCGAGATCATCATGAACGGCACACCGCACCAGGTGTTGACCATGATCGCGGCGAACCGCTGCCAGAAGGTGTCCTCGAGCCACAGGGGCGAGGGCAGGTGCAGGGCGTCGAGCGCGGAGTTGATGATGCCGCCGTCGGCGAGCATGAACCGCCAGCCGAAGACGGTGACGAAGGTGGGCACCGCCCACGGCAGCACCAGGATCAGCCGGTACAGGGTCCGCCCGCGCAGTTTCTGGTTGAGCAGCAGCGCGAGGCCGAGTCCGATGCCGTAGTGCAGGGCGACACAGGCCGCCGTCCACACGATCGTCCAGATGAAGTGCGACCAGAAGCGGTCGTAGGCCGTCGGGCCCCACAGGATGTCGGCGTAGTTGTCGAGGCCGATGAACTTGTAGGTGGCGTCGATGTGGTTGACGCCGATCGTGCGCGCGGTGTTCAGGCTGTTGGCGTCGGTCAGCGTCAGGTACAGGCCGTACACCAGCGGGTACAGCACGAGCACGCCGAGGACGACCGCCACCGGGGCGATCATGACGTAGGCGTACCAGTGCTTCTGGTAGCCGCGCCTCAGGCGCCCGGCCGGCCCGGGCTTCGGCTCACGGTCACCGCGGCGCTTGCCGGTCGCGCGGTCGATGGCGACTGTCATGGTTCGACACCTTCTGGATCTTCACGCTGGATCGTCGAGGGGGGTACGGCTCACAGGCCGGTGGCCGCCGGATCTCCCACACCCACGGGGGGGGAGATCCGGCGGCCACTCGGGCTCACTTGCTGAAGTCCGGCACCAGCTTGGCGATGGCGAGTTCAGCGGCGCTCAGGCCCTTGTCGAGGGTCTCCTTGCCGCCCGCGATCTTGGGCAGTTCGGTGTCGAGCGGACCCCAGAGGGAGCTGTACTCCGGCAGTGCCGGGCGCGGCTGGGCGGCGGACAGGACCGTCTGGTAGCCGGCGATGCCCGGGTCGGCCTTGACGGCGGCGGTGTAGGCGTCGTCGCGCGTCGGCAGCGTGGAGTTCTTCTGGGCGATGGTCGCCTGGCTCGTCGCGGAGGTCATGAAGTTGACGAACTTCAGCGCGGCGGCCTGGTGGGCCTTGTCCGAGCCGGCGTAGACCGAGAGGTTGTGGCCGCCGGTCGGGGCGCCCGCCGTACCGGCGGAGCCGGCCGGGACGGTGGCGATACCGAGGTTGGTCTTGTCCGTGAAGGCGCTGCCCTTGTAGAAGTTCGTGATCTCCCAGGGCCCCTGGACGATCGCCGCGACCTTGCCGTTGACGAACGCGTCCTGGATGTGGGCGTACGCGTCGGCGGTGGTGTCGGCCTTGTGCAGGCCCTTGCCGTCGAAGAGGCCCAGCCAGGTGCCGTACGCCTTCTTCGCCTCCGCCGAGTTGACGGTGATCTTCTTGGCGTCGGCGTCGACGGTGTCGGTGCCCTCGCCGTAGAGGAAGGACTGGGCGTAGTAGGCCTGGGTGGAGCCCCAGTAGCCGTCGACGCCGGTCTTGGCCTTGATGGTGGCGGCGGCGGTCTTCAGGTCGTCCCAGGTCTTGGGGGCCTCGATGCCGGCCTTCGCGAAGAGGGCCTTGTTGTAGACCAGCGCGAGGGTGTCGGTGACGATCGGCACGCCGTACGTCTTGCCCTCGTACTTGGCCTGCTCGATCAGGTTCGACTTGAACTTGGCCTGGTCCTTGAGCGCCTCGGTGCCGTCCAGCGGCAGGAAGAAGCCCTTCTTGGCGAAGGCGGGGGTCCAGCCGACCTCGGAGCGCAGCACGTCCGGGGCGCCGGAGGCGCCGGCGGCCGTGTCGAACTTGTTCTGCGCCTGGTCGAAGGGCACGTTGACGTACTTGACCTTGACGTCCTTGTTGGCGGCCTCGAACTGCTTGACCAGGGCCTGGTACGTCGGCGCCTCATTGGTGGCGTTGGAGGTGTCCCACCAGGTGATGGTGACCGGCCCGGACGAGTTGTCGCTGCCGCTGTCGTCTCCGCCGCAGGCCGTCGCCGCGAGGGCGAAGGACGCCACCAGCGCGGTGGCCGCTATGCCACGCCGCATGAGTTTCTCCTTGAGGGTGAGAGCCCGTTTAGCTACAGGAAGCGGTCCCGTCCGCTGTCCTGCCGACTCCGACCGCGCCGTTGCTGCCGTCGGGCGACGTGAACGTAACAGCGATGTAAGCGGCACGAAAGACCTTGCAGAAAAAAAGTGCAAGAGAACTCCGAAGTTATCCGCACGTGACCCGTGTGTGACCTCTCCTCGACCGCCGTGAGACCGTAGTTGTCGCGGTTGAGGGGCCTGACAGCCGGGCACGGGGCCGCTGTGCAAGACTCTGCAAGCTCTTGCCATCACTTTCACTAGGGAGCGCGATGACGCAGCAGCCCGCGGGCCGTCCGACAGGTCGCCCCCGGCGTCCGATCGGTGTGCAACGCAGCACCCGACCGGTACAGTCCACCCCTGTGACCACACGGCTTGCCGACATCGCTGCGCAGGCGGGGGTGAGCGAAGCGACCGTCAGCCGCGTTCTCAACGGCAAGCCCGGCGTCGCCGCCACCACCCGTCAATCCGTGCTCGCCGCTCTGGACGTCCTGGGGTACGAGCGCCCGGTCCGGCTGCGCCAGCGCAGCGCGGGGCTCGTCGGCCTCATCACGCCGGAGCTGGAGAACCCGATATTCCCGGCCCTGGCCCAGGTCATCGGCCAGGCGCTGACCCGCCAGGGCTACACCCCAGTCCTCGCCACCCAGACCCCGGGCGGTTCCACCGAGGACGAGCTGACCGAGATGCTGGTCGACCGCGGGGTCGCCGGCATCATCTACGTCTCGGGCCTGCACGCGGACACCACGGCCGACATGCAGCGCTACGAGCAGCTGCGGGCGCAGGGCGTGCCCTTCGTGCTGGTGGACGGTTTCTCGCCGAAGGTCCAGGCACCGTTCATCTCCCCCGACGACCGGGCGGCGATGACCCTGGCGGTCACCCATCTCGTCTCGCTCGGCCACACCCGGGTGGGGCTGGCGCTCGGCCCCAAGCGTTTCGTGCCGGTCCAGCGCAAGATCGAGGGCTTCGTCAGGGCGGTCCAGGAACAACTGGGCCTCAACCCCGAGACGATCGAGACCGACCTGGTCCAGCACTCCCTCTACACCCTCGAGGGCGGCCAGGCGGCGACCACGGCCCTGATCGACCGCGGCTGTACGGCGATCGTCTGCGCCAGCGACATGATGGCGCTGGGCGCGATACGGGCGGCCAGGCAGCGCGGTCTGGCGGTGCCGCAGGACATCTCGGTGGTCGGCTTCGACGACTCCCCGCTGATCGCCTTCACGGACCCGCCCCTCACGACCGTCCGCAAGCCGGTCCCGGCGATGGGCCAGGCCGCCGTCCGCACGCTCCTGGAGGAGATCGGCGGTACTCCGGCGCCGCACAGCGAGTTCGTGTTCATGCCGGAACTGGTGGTGCGTGGTTCGACCGCTTCGGCGCCCGGGGACCGGAATCGTCCGTAGGGCGGAGACACCCGGGCTTCCACCGGTACGCCGGCAGTAGACGCAGCGCGCCCGCCGTCGTAGAAAGTGCGGGCCCAACCCGACCGAGGGATGATCGGGCCAAGAGGTCTTCTCTGGCAGACTTTGTGTCCATGGGTGAATCGACTGTGACGCCATTGGAAGGCCGTGACCAGGCCCTTCCAGACCCCGTCACGGCCGCGCCCCGGCAGCGCCGCCTCGACCGGCTGCGCAGCCCCCGCCGCCCCCGCCTCTGGTTCGAGATCCTTCTCATCGCGGTGAGCTACTGGACGTACTCACTGGTGCGCAACGCGGTCCCGGAACAACGCGCCGAGGCGCTGCGCAACACGGACTGGATCTGGCGCGCGGAGCACAGCCTCGGCATCGCCGTGGAGGAGTCCGTCAACCACGCGGTGAACTCGGTGACCTGGCTCATCGTGGGCATGAACTACTACTACGCGACCCTGCACTTCATCGTCACGCTGACCGTCCTGGTCTGGCTCTACCGCAGCCACCCGGGGCGCTACGCGGCGACGCGCCTGGTGCTCTTCGCCACCACGGCCGTGGCCCTGGTGGGCTACTACCTGTACCCGCTGGCGCCCCCGCGGCTGATGCCGGGCGGTGATTTCGTCGACACGGTGATGGTCCACCAGACCTGGGGTTCGATGGCGTCCGGCGACCTCAAGCACATGTCGAACCAGTACGCGGCGATGCCGTCGATGCACATCGGCTGGTCCCTGTGGTGCGGTCTGACGGTGTTCGCGCTGGCCAAGCTGCCCTGGGTGCGCATCCTGGGCCTGCTCTACCCGACGGCGACCCTGGTGGTGATCGTCGCGACGGCCAACCACTTCTGGCTGGACGCCGTGGGCGGTTTCCTCTGCCTGGCGTTCGGCTTCGCGGTGGCCCGTGTCTGGTACGGGGGCATGCCGTACGCCCTGCCGAGACGGGTGCCGCCGAAGGGGCAGGGCAGGCCGCTGCTCCCCACGAAGGTCTGACACTCGGCATCACGGCTTGTCGCTCGACGCCACGGCTGCGACCCTCGGCGCCACGGCTGCGACCCTCCGCGCCACGGCTGCGACCCTGCGCACCCCGGCTGCGACCCTGCGCACCCCGGCTCGACGCTCAGTGCCGGACCCTGGACACCACCCCGCGCGGACCCTGCGGGCGCCCCCGACCGGGGCCGCACAGCCCGACCGGCGCCGTACAGGCCTCACGCCGTACAGGCCTCACGATGCAGGGCCTCGCGATGCCCCCGCGGCCCCCCTCAGCGCGTCGATGAACGCGTCCAGCGCCGGTTGCGCGGGCGCCGTCTCCCGGACCACCGCCTGGATGGCCCGCACCGGCACCGGATCACGCACCTCCCGGACGACGATCCCCGGATGCCGGCTGCCGAGCCCCAGCCGCGGCACCAGACTCACGCCGAGTCCGGCGGCGACGAACCCCTGGGCGGTCACGTAGTCCTCGCTGTGCACCACGAACCGGGGCCGGAACCCGGCCGCCGAGCACGCGTCCAGCTGGGCGTCGAGACAGGGCCCCGGCCACTCGCTCCCCACGAACGCCTCCTCGGCCAGCTCCGCCAGCCGCACACTCCGCCGCCCGGCGAGCCGGTGCCCGCGCGGCAGAACGGCGAGATAGGGATCGTCGAGCAGGTGCAGCAGCCGTACGCCGTTGGCCTGCCGCCCTTCCCAACTCACCAGCAACGCCAGGTCGGCCCGCCCTTCCCGTACCTCCGCCAGCGGGTCCTCGGGATCGACCGTCAGCTTCAGCTCGATCCGGACGCCGGGATGTGCCTCCCGCAGCCGCGCCACGGCCGGCGCCACCAGCCCCGCACCCGCGGTCGCGAAGTACCGCACCCCCAGCCGCCCGGTCCGCCCGGCGAGCAGGTCCGAGAGGGCCGTCTCGGCCTCGGCGACCTGCCGCCCGATGACATCCGCGTACCTTGTGAGCAGAAGTCCGGCAGCCGTGGGCCGTACGCCCCGGCCGACCCGCTCCAGCAACGCGGCCCCCGCCTCCTTCTCCAGGGCGGCGATCTGCTGACTGACGGCGGACGGCGTGTACCCCAGCACGGCCGCGGCCCCCGTCACGGACCCGTTCCCCACGACCGCCCGCAACACCTGCATCCGCCGCACATCAAGCATGCAGTACAGCTTAACGAACCATCAAGAACATTTCACTTGTCCTCACAGGTCGGGGGGACGACCGTAGGGACATGCCCCTCGCCTCCACGCTCCGCATGGCCGTGCTCGCCCTCTTCTGGGGCTCCGGCTTCCTCTGGATCAAGCTGGCCCTGACCCACGGCCTGACCCCCGCCCAGATCACCATCGTCCGGTGCGCCCTGGGCACGGCCGTCCTGCTGCTCCTGGCCCGCCGGGCGGGCCAGCGCCTCCCCCGGTCCCGGACCGCCTGGGGCCATCTCGCCGTGGCCGCCCTGTTCTGCAACGCGCTGCCCTTCGCCCTCTTCGCGCTGGGCGAGCAGCACCTCGACTCGGGCATCGCGGGCGTCCTCAACGCCACGACCCCCCTCTGGTCGCTCCTCATCGGCATCGGCCTGGGCACGGACCGGGCCCTGCGCCCCGTACGCCTGACCGGCCTCGTCCTGGGCTTCGCCGGAACGGTCCTGATCTTCGCCCCCTGGCACCACGAGGGCCTGCTCAGCCTGCCCGCCCTGTACCTGCTGGCCGCGGCGGCCAGCTACGCCGTGGCCTTCGCCTACATGGCCCGGCACCTGACGGCCTCGGAGGCCCCCATGGCCATGTCGGCGGCCCAGCTCCTCGCCGCCACGGCCTGGAGCACCCTGGCCCTCCCCGCGGCCGGCCCCTTCCGTCCGGACGTCACCGCCCTGCTCGCCGTCGCCGCGCTGGGCGTCCTCGGCACGGGCGTGACCTTCTACCTCAACTACCGCCTGATAGCGGACGAGGGCCCCACCACGGCGGCGACGGTCGGCTACCTGCTCCCGGTCGTGTCGGTCGCGCTGGGCGCGGCGGTCCTGGACGAGCAGATCGGCGTACGCGTTCTCGCGGGCATGGCGGTGGTGCTGGTGGGCGTGGGGCTGACCCGGCGGAACACGGCGTCGCGCACGCGCGGGTCGGCAGGTGCGCCGCACGACGGTACGACGTACGACGGTGCGCCGCGTACGCCGCACGACGGTACGACGCATGACGACACGACGTACGACGGTACGACGCATGACGGTGCTACCTGCGACGGCGCGACATACGACGGTGCGCGGCACGACGGTGCGCCAGCCCGTCGCCCAGCTCCGCCGGCCGAGCTGAGCGGCGGGTCGCGGTGAGCGACTCAGCCGCTGTAGAACAGCTCGTCCACCACGCCCCGAGCCCGCCGCGCGGTCCGGCGGTAGTCGTCGAGCATGTCGCCCACCCGGCCGGGCCCGTACCCCAGGTACCGCCCCACCGCGAGCAGTTCCCGGGGGCCGGACGGGAAGGTGTCCCCGGCCCGCCCGCGCACCAGCATCACCGCGTTGCGCACCCGGGTCGCCAGCACCCACGCCTCGTCCAGCGTCGCCGCGTCCTCCCCCGGGACGAGCCCGGCGTCGCGCGCGGCGGCGAGGGCCTCACGGGTGCGGGTGGTCCGCAGCCCCGGATGCGTGGAGCCGTGCCGCATCTGGACCAGTTGCACGGTCCACTCGACGTCGGACAGGCCGCCCGGCCCGAGCTTGGTGTGCAGCTTCGGATCGGCGCCCCGGGGCATCCGCTCCGACTCCATCCGCGCCTTCAAACGCCGGATCTCCCGCACGGCCTCCTCGCCGAGCCCGTCCGCCGGATACCGCAGCGGGTCGATCAGCTCGATGAACCGACGCCCCAACT
Source organism: Streptomyces sp. NPDC060002 (assembly GCF_042737245.1). NCBI lineage: Bacteria > Bacillati > Actinomycetota > Actinomycetes > Kitasatosporales > Streptomycetaceae > Streptomyces > Streptomyces sp. NPDC060002. Next base: position 82,101 of record NZ_JBHWUW010000018.1, on the reverse strand, counting down.
CCTCGTCCCCGGCGACGACTTCGGCCCGCAGCAACGCCTGTGACTCCCAACCGAGCGACCAGCGCCGATAGTAGGCCTCGTACGATTTCAACGTGCGTACGAGCGGCCCGGACTTGCCCTCCGGACGCAGGTCGGCGTCGATGAGCAGCGGCGGATCGGCACTGGGGATCTGGAGCAGCCGGCGCATCTCGGAGACGACCTTGTTCGCGGCCTCCGCCGCCTCGCGCTCGTCGACGCCGTCCCGGGGCTCGTGCACGAACAGGACGTCGGCGTCGGAGCCGTAGCCCAGTTCATGACCGCCGAAGCGGCCCATGCCGATGACGGCGAAACACGTCGGAAGGGTGTCGCCCCAGCCGTCCCGCACGACCGCGCGCAGCGTGCCGGCCAGCGTGGCCGCCGTGAGGTCGGAAACGGCCCCGCCCACCCGGTCCACGAGCGCGCCCTGATCCGCCTCGACCGGCTGCGCCTCCGTGCCGTAGGAGGCGACGATGTCGGCGGCGGACGTGCGGAACAGCTCACGCCGACGGACCCCACGCGCCGCGGTGACGGCCTGCACCACGCCGTCGGCCCGTCGCACCGCGGCGAGTATCTCCTGCTCCAACTGCGCCCGCCCGCGCGGCTCGAGCCCGCCGCCGTCCCCGTCGCCGAGCAGCGCCACCGCCTCCGGCGCCCGCATCAGCAGATCGGGGGCGAGCCGCCCGGCGGACAGCACCCGCGCGAGGTTCTCCGCGGCGGCGCCCTCGTCCCGCAGCAACCGCAGATACCAGGGCGTCTTGCCGAGCGCGTCCGACACCTTGCGGAAGTTGAGCAGGCCGGCGTCCGGGTCGGCGGAGTCCGCGAACCAGCCCAGCAGAACCGGCAGCAGGGTGCGCTGGATGGCCGCCTTGCGCGTGACACCCGAGGCCAGCGCCTCCAGGTGACGCAGCGCGGACGCGGGGTCGGCGTACCCGAGCGCGACCAGCCGCTCCCGGGCCGCCTTCGGGCTCAACCGGGTCTCACCGGACGCGAGTTGGGCGACGGCGTCGAGCAACGGCCGGTAGAACAGCTTCTCGTGCAGCCGACGCACCACGGCGGCGTGCCGCTTCCACTCCTGGCCGAGCTCGGCGACCGGGTCGGTCCGCAGTCCGAGTGAGCGGCCCAGCCGCCGCAGGTCGGTCTCGGCCTCGGGGACCAGATGGGTCCGCCGCAGCCGGTAGAGCTGGATCCGATGCTCCATGGACCGCAGGAACCGGTACGCGGCGTCCAGTTGCTCGGCGTCGGCGCGTCCGACGTATCCCCCCGCGGCGAGCGACTGGAGGGCGTCGAGCGTGGTGCCGCTCCGCAAGGACGCGTCGGCCCGCCCGTGCACCAGCTGCAACAGCTGCACGGCGAACTCGACGTCCCGCAGCCCACCGGGCCCCAGCTTCAGTTCCCGCTCGACCTCGGCGACCGGGATGTTCTCGACGACCCGCCGCCGCATCTTCTGCACGTCGACGACGAAGTTCTCGCGCTCGGCGGCCTGCCACACCAGGGGCCCCACGGCGGCGACGTACTCGGCCCCGAGTGCCAGGTCACCGGCCACCGGCCGCGCCTTCAACAGGGCCTGGAACTCCCAGGTCTTGGCCCACCGCTGGTAGTAGGCGAGGTGACTGGACAGCGTCCGCACCAGCGGCCCGTTGCGCCCCTCGGGCCGCAGATTGGCGTCGACGGGCCAGATGGACCCTTCCACGGTGGTCTCGGAACAGATCCGCATCAGGTGCGCGGCCAGTTTGGCGGCGGCCCGCAGCGCCTTGCCCTCGTCGGCCCCGTCGACGGCCTCGCCCACGAAGATCACGTCGACGTCGGACACGTAGTTCAGCTCGTGCCCGCCGCACTTTCCCATCGCGATGACGGCGAGCCGGCACAACGCGGCGTCGTCGGGCGCGGCGGCCCGGGCGAGGCCCAGGGCGGCCCGCAGTGTGGCGGTGGCAAGATCGGCGAGCTCGGCGGCGGTCTCGGCGAGGTCGGTCGTCCCGCACACGTCACGCGCCGCGATGGACAGCAGGCAGCGCCGGTAGGCGACGCGCAGCGACACGGGGTCCGTGGCCTCGGCCAGGCCCCGCTCGAACTCCTCCACCCCGGGATGCAGGTCCCGCGGCTCGTACGTGACCAGCACCTCCCAGTCCCGCGGATGCCGGGCGAGGTGGTCGGCGAGGGCGGCGGACGCCCCCAGCACCCCCAGCAGCCGGTCGCGCAGCGGCTTGGCCGCTATCAGCGTGTCGAGCAACTCCCGACGGGCGGTGGGCCCGGGCTGGGCCTCCAGCAGCCGGACGAGACCGTGCAGGGCGAGATCGGGATCGGCGGTGCCGCCGAGGGCCTCCAGCAGAAAGGGATCGTTGCGCACCGGCGACAGCTCGGGCCCGTCCAGGAGCCGCTCGGCGGCGGACGGGTCGGTGAAGCCGTGCCGCAGCAGCCGTGTGAAGGTGCTGCTCCTGCGCCCCGGCGCCATCATCCCCGGCCCTCCCTCGGATCAAGGTCGTACGCACCTGAGCGTAACCCGCGCCTTTCGGTGGCGCCCCGGCCCGGTTTCCGGTTCTGTGGGACTTCGGGTCCTGCGGGACTTCGGGTCCTGCGGGGCTTCGGGTCCTGCGGGACTTCGGGCCCTGCGGGGCTTCGGGTCCTGCGGGACTTCGGGTCCTGCGGAGTTTCGGGTCCTGCGGGACTTCGGGCCCTGCGGAGCTTCGGGCCCTGCGGGACTTCGGGCCCTGCGGAGCTTCGGGTCCTGCGGGACTTCGGTTGGGTGAAGAGCGACGGCCGCGACGATGAAGTCAAGGGAGTCAAGCCATGGACATGACCCTAGAGGTGATCCTGCTGCCGGTGTCCGACGTGGACCGGGCCAAGGAGTTCTACCGCGACAAGGTCGGCTTCCACGTAGACCTCGACGGCGAGGTCATGGAGGGCGTACGGATCGTCCAGCTCACCCCACCCGGCTCCGGCTGCTCGATCGCCCTGGTCGACGGCCTCCAGGTCCCGACGGGAACCCCGCAGCCGGGCACGTACCACGGCATGCAACTCTGCGTGACGGACGCGAAGGCCGCGCACGAGGAACTGACGGCCCGCGGCCTGGACGTCACGGAACCCCAGCAGTTCGCCCCGCAGGACGGAGCGACCTTCATGTACTTCAAGGATCCCGACGGCAACGGCTGGGCGATCCAGGAGTACCGCCGCCGGGAGACGGAACCGCTCCACCAGGTCCTGGCGAAACTGAAGGCCCGGTAGGGCTCCGGCAAGGGCGCGGGCGATGCCGGCCGATCCACGAACGATCCGCTGGCAGGGTGGGTCTCGCCGTATGGATCGACCTGGCCCATCGCGACGGCAGAAGGATGAAGGCGCGCGACACGTCCGTCGCGAACGACCTGCCGTCGATCCGGACCTTCACCGAAGCGCACGGCGCCCACCAGGCCCTCCGAACCCGCTGAGGCCCCGGTGGGGGTGCGGGTGGGTCGGCGGCCCGAATCCCCGCCGACGAGCCTCTTCTGCGCGGAGACGCGCGTGGGGCCGACGGTTCACGACCGTCGGCCCCACGTGCGTGTCGTCCATCGGGAAACCCGCCGTGGCCTGCCCCTACAGCACCGGCAGGTTCTTCCGCAGCTCGAAGGCCGTGACCTCGCTGCGGTACTCCTCCCACTCCGCCTTCTTGTTGCGGAGGAAGAAGTCGAAGACGTGTTCGCCGAGGGTCTCGGCGACGAGGTCGCTACGCTCCATCAGGCCCAGGGCCTCGCCGAGGTTCTGCGGGAGGGGCTCGATCCCCATCGCGCGGCGTTCGGCGTCGGACAGCGCCCAGACGTCGTCCTCGGCGCCCGGCGGAAGCTCGTAGCCCTCCTCGACGCCCTTGAGGCCGGCGGCGAGGAGCATGGCGTACGCCAGGTACGGGTTGGTACCGGAGTCGAGGGAGCGGACCTCGATGCGTGCGGAGCCCGTCTTGCCGGGCTTGTACATCGGCACGCGGACCAGCGCGGAACGGTTGTTGTGGCCCCAGCAGATGTACGACGGCGCCTCGCCGCCCGCGCCGGCCGTGCGCTCGGAGCCGCCCCAGATGCGCTTGTAGGAGTTGACCCACTGGTTGGTGACGGCGGCGATCTCGGCGGCGTGCTTCAGCAGACCGGCGATGAAGGACCGGCCGACCTTGGAGAGCTGGTACTCCGCGCCCGACTCGTAGAACGCGTTGCGGTCGCCCTCGAAGAGGGAGAGGTGCGTGTGCATCCCGCTGCCGGGGTGCTCGGAGAACGGCTTCGGCATGAAGGTCGCCTGGACCCCCTGCTCCAGCGCGACCTGCTTCATGACCAGGCGGAACGTCATGATGTTGTCGGCCGTGGAGAGCGCGTCGGCGTAGCGCAGGTCGATCTCCTGCTGGCCGGGGGCGCCCTCGTGGTGGGAGAACTCGACCGAGATGCCCATCGACTCGAGCATGGTGATCGCCTGGCGGCGGAAGTCCATGCCGACGTTCTGCGGGGTGTGGTCGAAGTAGCCGGAGTTGTCGGCCGGGGTCGGGCGGGAGCCGTCGGTCGGCTTGTTCTTCAGCAGGAAGAACTCGATCTCGGGGTGGGTGTAGAAGGTGAAGCCCAGGTCGGAGGCGCGCGCCAGGGCGCGCTTCAGCACGTACCTCGGGTCGGCGAAGGACGGGGAGCCGTCCGGCATGAGGATGTCGCAGAACATGCGGGCGGTACCGGGGGCCTCCGCCCGCCAGGGCAGGACCTGGAAGGTTGACGGATCCGGCTTGGCGATCATGTCGGACTCGTAGACCCGGGCGAAGCCCTCGATCGCGGAGCCGTCGAAGCCGATGCCCTCATCGAAGGCCTGTTCGAGCTCGGCCGGGGCCACGGCGACGGACTTGAGGAAGCCCAGCACGTCCGTGAACCACAGCCGTACGAACCGGATGTCGCGCTCCTCCAACGTCCGGAGCACGAACTCCTGCTGCTTGTCCATCTTGCGCTTCCCCATCCTTGCTGGTCAGGCCGCCTGTTTCCCGTCCCACGGAGAGGCGGTCGGGCACCCGAGCATCACACCACAACACCATTTCGTGCGCGTTGCCGACCATGATCGCTTCGGCGACCCGGGCCTGAACGCCTCACGTCCGGCAGATGTGCTGCCTTCCGGCAGGTGTACTGCTCTGCTGCCCATCTTGCCTGCTCGCACCGACATCCGTAATGCCCCACCCCCTCCGTCCCCCCTCACCCATTTAATTTGCATCTCAGATGCAAGTTTAACTAGCGTGCCGGACAGCAGAACACCGAGTGAGCTTTGAGGAGCCCCGATGCTGTCCGAACAGTCCGCTGCCACCGTCCGCGCCACCCTCCCCGCCGTGGGCGCGGCCATCGGTGAGATCACCGAGCGCTTCTACGCCGGCCTCTTCGCGACGCATCCGGACCTCCTCCGCGACCTGTTCAACCGCGGCAACCAGGCGGCGGGCACCCAGCGCCAGGCTCTGGCCGGGTCCATAGCCGCCTTCGCCACGCGTCTCGTCGGGCACGCGCCGGATCGCCCTCAGGGCGACGCCGGGAGCCGTCCGCAGGACCGCCCCGACGCGATGCTCACCCGTATCGCCCACAAGCACGCCTCGCTCGGCATCGCGCCCGAGCAGTACGAGGTCGTCCACGAGCACCTCTTCGCCGCCATCGCCGACGTCCTGGGCGAGGCGGTCACCCCCGAGGTCGCCGCGGCCTGGGACGAGGTCTACTGGCTGATGGCGAACGCGCTGATCGCGATCGAGCGCCGCCTGTACGAGGAGAGCGGGGGCGACGCGTGGCGCGCCTGGGAGGTCGTGGAACGCGTCCGGGAGACCGAGGACGTCGTCACCTTCGGCCTGCGCCCGGTCGACGGCGCGCCGGTCAGGGACTTCCGCGCGGGCCAGTACGTGTCCGTCCGCGCCCAACTGCCCGACGGCGCCCGCCAGATACGGCAGTACAGCCTGTCCGGCGCACCGGGGGCCGAGGTCCGCCGGATCAGCGTCAAGCGGGTGTCCGGCGGGGCGACGACACCGGAGGGCGAGGTCTCGAACCACCTCCACGCGCGCGTGCGGGCGGGCAGCGTGCTGGAGCTCTCCGAGCCGTACGGCGACCTCGTCCTCGACGACGCCGCGGGAACCCCTCTGCTCCTCGCCTCGGCCGGCATCGGCGTCACCCCGATCGTGGCGATGCTCGCCCACCTCGCCGCCACCGGCCACGACGCGCCGGTCACGGTCGTCCACGCCGACCGCTCCCCCGCGGACCACGCCCTGCGGACGGACCACGAGGCGTACGCGGCGAAGCTGCCGGACGCCACCGTGCACCTCTGGTACGAGCGGGAGGCCCCGGCACCCGCCCGGACGGGCCTGGCCGACCTCGCGGACGTACCCGTGGCGCCGGGCACGCGCGCGTACCTGTGCGGTCCGCTGCCGTTCATGCGGGCCGTGCGGGCGCAGCTGATCGAGAAGGGGGTCGCCCCGGCGGACGTGCACTACGAGGTGTTCGGCCCGGACCTGTGGCTGGCCCGGGCCTGAGCCGCGTGACCGGTGCCCTGCCCTACGCCCGCCCTCGTCCACCGCCCCCGCCGCGGCCCGGCTGCTCCCGGACCGCGGCGAGCCCGGGATCGCGTCGAGCGGGGAACGGCCGGGGCGTGGCGCGGGCGGCCCGGCTCAGTACGGCCGCGGGATCTCGTGCTCGTCCAACGCGGCGCCGTAGCGCTCCAGCATGGCATCGAGGCCGGCCAGGAGAAGCCCTGCGGTGTCGCGGGCGTCGCCCAGGTCACCGCGGTCGCACGCCTCGACCAGCTCGGCCATGTCGGTGCGGAGGATGTGCAGGGAGTCGCCCTGCACCAGAACCCCGGGGAAGCGTCGGCCGGGCAGGCGGACTACGGCGTTGTTGCCGCCGGCGGTGAAGAGCTCTGCTTCGATGCGTTCCATCGGGCCATCCAATCCGGCCCGACGATGCGGCTACAACCGCATTGCCAGGGGGAAAGCGTGAAGGACGGGGCGGGCGAGGCCCGGAAACCGTGGCTGACGTGGGGTGGAGTCACGGATCCTCACCCACCCAAGCGGCGCCGACCCGCGCGGACCCGACCCAAGCGGACCCGACCTGTGCGGTGCGGCCCGCGCGGACCCGACCCAAGCGGACCCGACCTGTGCGGTGCGGCCCGCGCGGACCCGACCCAAGCGGACCCGACCTGTGCGGTGCGGCCCATGCGCCGCCGACCCGCGCGACGCCGGTGGAATCAGGCGAACCTCGAGATCCCCAGCAGCAGCGGCCCCGTGGGTTCCGCCACGATGTCCGCGACCGTGATCGGGTCCAGGGACGCGAAGAACGCCTCCTGGGCCTGACGCAGGGCGCCGCGCAGCCGACAGGCCGAGGCCAGGGGGCAGGGGGTGGCGCCGCCCTCGCAGTCGACTACGTCGCCGTCCCCCTCGAAGGCGCGGACCACCGTACCGACGGACGCCGCGCGGCCCCGGTCGGTGAGGGTCAGGCCGCCGCCCCTGCCGCGACGGGCCTCCAGCAGGCCCATGTGCTGGAGCTCGGCCACGACCTTGGCCGCGTGGGTGTAGGGCACCTCCATGGCGGCCGCCACGTCACGGGTCGTGGGGGTGGCCTCCGGGGTGTCGCCCGCCACCGCGAGTCGCATGAGGACGCGCAGTGCCAGGTCGGTGGATCGCAACAGCCGCATGGGAGGAAGCGTAGATAATGCGCATCTCCGGTTCAAATTATCCGCCCACCCACCCCAGCCCGCTCACCCCGGCCGGCTCAACCCAACCCGCTCAACCCGGCCCACGCACCCCGGCCCGCTCAACCCGGCCCACGCACCCCGGCCCGCTCAACCCGGCCCACGCACCCCGGCCCACGCACCCCACCCCCTTGGCCGTGACTGTCGCCCATCTCTTGGCTGTGACCTGTCTACGGCTTTCCCCGTCGCCCCCCTTACGATCAGCGGACTCGAACACCCCGACCGTCCCGCCCCTTTTCCCGAAGGACAGGCCTCATGGGTTCCGCCAACAAGACCGGCAACGGCAACGCGGCGCGCAAGGCGCGCATAGAGGAGATGCGGCGGGCCGAGCAGGGCCGGGAGCGGCGTAACCGGTTTCTCGTGATCGGCGGCAGTGTCGTCGCCGTGGTCGCGCTGGTCGCCGGTGGCGTGTTCGTCGTGAAGTCGCAGTCCGGCGACGACAAGGGCACCGCAGCCGACGGCAAGGCGGCCTCGGGTCACTTCGTCACGGGTGCGGACGGGGTCAAGACGTGGAAGGGCACGCTCGGGCGTACCCACGTCACCAAGACCGTGAAGTACCCGACCGAGCCCCCCGTCGGCGGGGACCACAACCAGGTCTGGATGAACTGCAACGGTGACGTCTACACCAGGACCCTCGACAACATGAACGCCGTGCACTCGCTCGAGCACGGCGCGGTCTGGGTGACGTACAACAGCAAGGCGAGCAAGGCCGACGTCGACGCCCTCGCCGCCAAGGTCAAGAAGACGCCCTACACGCTCATGAGCCCGGACGACGCCCAGGCCGACCCCATCATGCTCACCGCGTGGGGGCACCAGCGCACGGTGACGGGCGCGAGCGACGCGAACCTGGGCAAGTTCTTCGAGAAGTTCGTGCAGGGCGATCAGACGCCCGAGCCGGGCGCCGCGTGCACGGGTGGTCTGCCGCAGTGAGGTACGCGGGAGTGGCGGTCGCCGTGGCCGGAGTACTCGTCGCCGCCGGGGCCGTCACCTACTCCGTCGCCGAGGACGGCGCGACGGACACCGCGCCGCCCGCCGCCGACTCCGCCGACGCCGGGTTCGCCCGGGACATGGCGGTGCACCACCAGCAGGCCGTCGAGATGTCGTACATCGTGCGGGACCGGACGGCCGACGAGGACGTCCGGCGGCTCGCCTACGACATCGCGCAGACGCAGGCCAACCAGCGCGGCATGCTGCTCGGGTGGCTGGATCTCTGGGGCCTGCCGAAGGTGTCGTCCGACGGGCCCATGACCTGGATGGGCATGGGCGGGACGACCGACGGCGAGGACGGTGCGCTCATGCCCGGCATGGCCACCGACACCGAGCTGACGAAGCTCGGCACGCTCGACGGCAGGCAGGCCGAGGTCCTCTACCTCCAGCTCATGACCGACCACCACAAGGGCGGCATCCACATGGCCGAGGCGTGTGTCGCCAAGTGCACGGTCAAGGTGGAGAAGCGGCTCGCGCAGGGCATGGTCGAGGCGCAGCAGTCGGAGATCGACCTGATGACCGACATGCTGAAAGCCCGCGGGGCGAAGCCGTAGCCGACGTCCCCCGGCCCAATCCATAGGGTTTTCCCTCGATTTCACGGACGTTTCCGTCAAATCAGCCCAGCAAGCGGTCACTTGGGCGCTTCTTGGTTTTCGCATTCCCCTGGCATGAAGCGTTCGTCGCAAGAGTGGCCCGCACGTCGAGTGATCTACTCGCGTCGAACCACATACAGGGGGTCCTATGAGATCCAACCGCGCCGCGCTGCGCGCCGGAGCGAGCATGGCAGCGACACTGCCCATGATCGCCGGCGCGCTGGCGCTCGGCATACCCGCCGCGCACGCCGTGGACAGCCCGACCCGTGACACGCTGGCCGGGACCAGGCCCGCGTGGGCCACGGCCAAGGCGGACAAGGGCTCGACCTCGGACAGCGCCAAGGTCTCCGCCCGCGTCTACCTCGCGGGGCGGGACGCCACCGGCCTCGCCGCGTACGCGAAGTCCGTGTCCGACCCCGCCTCGCCCGCCTACGGCGAGTACCTCTCCGCCCAGCAGGCCCAGTCCCGATTCGGCGCGACCGAGGCCCAGGTGGCCGCGGTCAGGTCGTGGCTGACGGCGGCCGGTCTGAAGGTCACCGGCACGACGCAGCACTACGTGTCCGTCAGCGGTGACGTGGCCGCCGTCGAGCAGGCGTTCGGCACCCAGCTGCACAACTACACCAAGGGCAGCAGCACTTACCGCGCGCCCTCGAAGTCGGCCTCGGCTCCCGCGAGCCTGGACGGCGCCGTCCTGACCGTCACCGGCCTGGACAACGCACCGCACAAGGCCGCGTCCAAGGACCAGCTCCCGCCGCCGGACGCGGTGTTCAAGAACTCCGGGCCGTTCTCCTCGTACTACGGCTCCGACACCGCGAGCACCCTCCCCTCGGCGTACGGCAAGAAGATCCCGTACGCCGTGCAGGGGTACACCGGCAAGCAGCTGCGGGCCGCGTACGGCGCGGGCGGCTACACCGGCAAGGGGGTGCGCATCGCCATCACCGACGCGTACGCCTCGCCGACGATCGCCTATGACGCGGCCACCTACGCGAAGGCGCACGGCGACGCGCGCTGGAAGACCGGGCAGCTGACCCAGGTCCTGCCGGCGGACTACACACGGACCGAGGAGTGCGGGGCGGCCGGCTGGTACGGCGAGGAGACCCTCGACATCGAGGCCGTGCACGCGGTCGCACCGGCCGCGAACGTCACGTACGTGGGCGCCGCGTCCTGTTACGACGACGATCTGCTCGACTCGCTCAGCAAGGTCGTCGACAACCACCTGGCCGACATCGTCTCCAACTCGTGGGGCGACATCGAGGCCAACCAGACGCCGGACCTCGCGGCCGCCTACGACCAGGTCTTCCAGTTCGGCGCGGTCGAGGGAATCGGTTTCTACTTCTCCTCCGGCGACAACGGCGACGAGGTCGCCAACACCGGCACGAAGCAGGTCGACACCCCGGCCAACTCCGCGTGGGTGACGGCGGTCGGCGGTACCTCGCTGGCGGTCGGCAAGAACGACAAGTACCAGTGGGAGACCGGCTGGGGCACCGACAAGGCCTCGCTGTCGGCCGACGGCAGGAGCTGGACGGACTTCCCGGGCGCGTACACCTCGGGTGCGGGCGGCGGCACGAGCAGGACCGTCGCCGAGCCGTACTACCAGAAGGCCGTCGTGCCGAAGACGCTCGCCACGGCGAACAGCGCCGCCGGCAACCGCGTCGTCCCGGACATCTCGGCGATCGCCGACCCGAACACCGGCTTCAAGGTCGGCCAGACCCAGACCTTCCCGGACGGGACCGAGCAGTACAGCGAGTACCGCATCGGCGGCACCTCGCTGGCCGCGCCGGTCATCGCGGCCGTGCAGGCCCTGGGCCAGGAGGCGCGCGGCGGCAAGGCGATCGGCTTCGCCAACCCGTCGATCTACTCCAAGTACGGCTCGCGGGTCTACCACGACGTCACGGACAACCCGACCGGGTCGGGGCTCGCGGTCGCGCGCGTCGACTTCGCCAACGGCTACGACGCGACGGACGGGCTGCTGACCTCCGTCCGCAGCCTCGGCAAGGACAGCTCGCTGTCGGCCGTGAAGGGCTATGACGACGTCACCGGTGTGGGTACGCCCGCAAACGGTTACGTGGAGTCGTACCGCCGGCGCTGAGCAGGTCGTCCGCGTGCGGTGCGCATGACGCGGACCATGCGGACGATGGGGGGGCGTGGGGTATCCGACACCCCGCGCCCCCCATCGCGTCGCATTGACGATTACACTGATGCGCGTGCCTCAACTTCGTCTCGCTCTGAACCAGATCGACTCGCGCGTCGGCGACCTCGTCGGCAACACCGAAACGATCCTCCGCTGGACCCGGCACTCCGCCGAGCAGGGAGCGCATCTCGTGGCGTTCCCGGAGATGGCGCTGACCGGGTATCCCGTCGAGGACCTCGCCCTGCGCTCCTCCTTCGTCGAGGCCTCCCGCACGGCCCTGCGCGAGCTCGCCGTCCGCCTCGCCGACGAGGGCTTCGGCGAACTGCCGGTCGTCGTCGGCTTCCTCGACCGGTCCGAGGGCGGCCGGCCCAAGTTCGGCCGCCCGGCCGGCTCGCCGCGCAACGCGGCGGCGGTGCTGCACGGCGGCGAGGTGATCCTCTCCTTCGCCAAGCACCATCTGCCCAACTACGGCGTCTTCGACGAGTTCCGCTACTTCGTGCCGGGCGACACCATGCCGGTGCTGCGGGTGCGTGGCGTCGACGTGGCCCTCGCGATCTGCGAGGACCTCTGGCAGGACGGCGGCCGGGTCCCCGCGGCGCGCTCCGCCGAGGCCGGTCTGCTGCTCTCCATCAACGCCTCCCCCTACGAGCGCGACAAGGACGACACCCGGCTGGAGCTGGTCCGCAAGCGGGCCCAGGAGGCCGGCTGCACCACCGCGTACCTCGCGATGATCGGCGGGCAGGACGAGCTGGTCTTCGACGGCGACTCGATCGTCGTCGACCGTGACGGCGAGGTCGTGGCGCGGGCGCCGCAGTTCTCCGAAGGGTGCGTGGTCCTGGACCTCGACCTGCCCGCGGCCTCGGCCGACGCGCCCACGGGCATCGTGGACGACGGTCTGCGCATCGACCGCGTCGTGGTGTCGCAGGACCCCGTTCCGGCGTACGAGCCCGAGCTGAGCGGCGGGTACGCGGAGCGGCTGGACGACGCCGAGGAGATCTACTCGGCGCTGGTCGTGGGCCTGCGCGCGTACGTCGCGAAGAACGGCTTCCGTTCGGTGCTCATCGGCCTGTCGGGCGGCATCGACTCGGCCCTCGTCGCGGCGATCGCGTGCGACGCGCTGGGCGCGCAGAACGTGTACGGCGTGTCGATGCCGTCGAAGTACTCCTCCGAGCACTCGAAGGGCGACGCGGCGGAGCTGGCGCGCCGGACGGGCCTGAACTTCCGCACGGTCCCGATCGAGCCGATGTTCGACGCGTACATGGGCTCGCTCGGCCTGACCGGTCTGGCGGAGGAGAACCTCCAGTCGCGTCTGCGCGGAACCCTGCTGATGGCCGTCTCCAACCAGGAGGGCCACATCGTCCTCGCCCCCGGCAACAAGTCGGAGCTGGCGGTCGGCTACTCGACGCTGTACGGCGACTCGGTCGGCGCGTACGGCCCCATCAAGGACGTCTACAAGACGTGGATCTTCCGGCTCGCGCAGTGGCGCAACCGCGCCGCGGCGGAGCGGGGCCAGACCCAACCGATCCCCGAGAACTCGATCACCAAGCCGCCGAGCGCCGAGCTGCGCCCCGGCCAGGTCGACACCGACTCGCTCCCGGACTACCCCGTCCTGGACGCGATCCTCGAGCTGTACGTCGACCGGGATCAGGGCGCGGACGCGATCGTCGCGGCGGGCTACGACCGTGAGCTGGTCGTCAAGACCCTCCGCATGGTGGACACCGCCGAGTACAAGCGGCGCCAGTACCCGCCGGGCACGAAGATCTCGGCGAAGGGCTTCGGCAAGGACCGCCGCCTGCCCATCACGAACGGCTGGCGCGAGTCGGTGTGACGGCCGCCCCCGCGGCTCCGAAACAGGTTGCGGCGAAGACACGCGGTGCCTCTACGGTGGCGCGGTGACCACTCAAGTGATCGTGCTGAACGGCGGCTCCAGCTCGGGCAAGTCCGGGATCGTCCGGTGTCTCCAGGCGGTCCTGCCGGATCCCTGGCTCGCCGTCGGGGTGGACTCGCTGGTCGAGGCCATGCCCGCGTCCATGCGGGCCTCGGACGCGGGGATCGAGTTCACCGCGGACGGCGGCGTGAACGTAGGTCCCGAGTTCCGGACGCTCCAGACGGCGTGGCAGGAGGGGGTCGCCGCGACGGTCCGCGCGGGCGCCCGGGTCGTCATCGACGACGTCTTCCTCGGCGGAGCCGCGTCCCAGCAGGAGTGGCGGAAGGCCCTCGCCGGGCTGGACGTGCTCTGGGTGGGCGTCAGATGCGAGAGCGCGGTCGCCGCGGGCCGCGAGCTCGCCCGCGGGGACCGGGCCCCGGGCATGGCCGCGTCCCAGGCGGACCTGGTCCACCAGGGCGTGCTCTACGACCTCGAGGTGGACACCACCCACACCGAGTCCCTGGACTGCGCGCGGGCCGTCGCCGCCCGGACCGACTGACCTGCGGCGCTGAAGCCGGCCGCGGACAGCGACCTGTCCCGGCCGGCGCGGCGCACCTCCTGATCCGCCCGCGGGGGCGTCAGCGCAGGGCGGCCTCGCCCGCGCGCACGGCACGCAGGGCGCGTTCGGCCGTCTCCTGGTTCTCGCCGACCGGAGCCACGTAGTCGAGGACGGCGTGCGCGGCGTCCTCGCCGAGCGTCCGGGTGATCACCCAGGTGGCGAGGTACTGCGACGCCAGACAGCCGCCCGCCGTGGCGATGTTCCCCTCGGCGTGGAACGGCGCGTCCAGCACGGTGACGCCGCAGGCTTCGACGAAGGGCCGGCTCGTCCTGTCCGTGCAGACCGGCATGTCACCCAGCAGCCCGAGCCGGGCGAGCACCAGCGCCCCGGAGCACTGCGCGCCGATCAGCTGTCGCGAAGGGTCGAGCGGCAGCCTGGAGGCGATCCGGTCGTCGGCGACCACGTCCCGGGTCCTCACCCCGCTGCCGATCAGCACGACGTCGGCTTCGGCCACGAACTCCATGGGGCGCTGCCCGGTCACCTCGACGCCGTTCATCGACGTGACCACCGGCGCCGGCGTCGTGACGAAGGCCTCCAGGCCGTCCCCACGGCACCGGTTGATCAGTGCGGAGGCGATGAAGCTGTCGAGCTCGTTGAACCCGTCGAAGGTGACCACGGCTACCTGCATCGCAACTCCTCCACGCCCGGCAACGGACCGCCAGTCTTCCCCGATGCGCCACCACCGGTCGAGAGCCAACCAACGTCCGGTGGCCCGGCTGCCGACGAGGTCAGTGACGTACCCCCGCCTCCGCCGTCCGCGGCACATGCGTCGCGACGACGCGTTCGCGGCCGGGGGTCTGCGGGGTGCGGCGGGCGTCGACCACGGCGGCGATGCCCGCCACAACCAGGCCCAGGGCCGCCAGGACCGCTCCCGCCAGCGCGGGTGAGGTCGCGCCGAAGCCGGCTGCGAGGGCGAGGCCGCCGAGCCAGGCGCCGCCGGCGTTGGCCATGTTGAACGCGGCCTGGTTGGCGGAGGAGGCCAGGGACGGGCCCGCGGCCGCCTTCTCCATCACCATCAGGTTGAGCGGCGAACCCGTCACGAACGCCGCCACGCCGAGCAGGACCACGGCCAGCGCGCCGCCCCACGCCGTCGTCATCAGCAGCGGGAACAGGGCCAGGACGACCACCAGGGACGTCAGGCCGGCGAACAGGGTCGGGCGCATCG
This sequence comes from Streptomyces sp. NPDC060002, assembly GCF_042737245.1. Taxonomy (NCBI): domain Bacteria; kingdom Bacillati; phylum Actinomycetota; class Actinomycetes; order Kitasatosporales; family Streptomycetaceae; genus Streptomyces; species Streptomyces sp. NPDC060002. The sequence goes on along the minus strand of NZ_JBHWUW010000018.1, from coordinate 67,029 downwards.
CGTGGTCGGCGAGGCGGCCGCCCAGCAGGTTGCCGATCGTCGCGCCGACGCCGAACAGCGCGAGCAGCAGCGTCACGCTGGAGTCGGCGTAGCCGGCGGAGTCCGTGAGCATCGGGGTGATGTAGCTGTAGGCGGAGAACAGGGCGCCGAAGCCGGCCACCGTCGTGCCGAGGGCCAGCCACACCGGCAGCGAGCGCAGGGCCGCCAGCTCGCGGCGCAGCCCGACGGCGGGCGCGTGGGTGTGGTCGCGCGGGATCAGCAGGGCCAGGGAGGCGATCGCCGCCAGGCCGATCACGCCGACGCCGAGGAAGGTCGCGCGCCAGCCGAGGTGCTGGCCCATGAGGGTGGCGACGGGGACGCCCGCGACGTTGGCGACGGTGAGGCCGAGGAACATCAGCGACACCGAGCGGGCCTTGCGCTCCGGGGCGACCATGTTGGTGGCGACCACCGCGCCGACGCCGAAGAACGCGCCGTGCGGGAGACCGCTGAGGAAGCGGGCGGCCAGCAGGGAGTCGTAGCCGGGGGCGAAGGCCGACAGGGCGTTGCCCACGACGAACAGCCCCATCAGGGAGATCAGGACGGTACGGCGGGACATCCTCGCCGTCGCCGCGGCCAGCAGCGGCGCGCCGATGACGACGCCGAGCGCGTACGCCGAGACGAGGTGTCCGGCCGTCGGGATCGAGACATGCAGGTCGTCCGCGACGTCGGGCAGCAGGCCCATCATCACGAACTCCGTGGTGCCGATTCCGAAGGCACCCACGGCCAGGGCTAGCAGGGCCAGGGGCATGGAGAAGTTGCCTTTCAGGGAGAGTGGGTTCCGTTCATCATACGTTTCGTATGTTCAAGTACGGAACAAAGTCTCCCCGGCCCGCTATTCCAGCGGGCGTCCCCCTGATTAAGGTGTGGTGACCTTCACACGCGCCGCCACCGGCAGATGGTCGCTGCTCGTCTGCGGCAGCGTCCAGGAGGTGACCGGCTCCACGCCCTTCACCATGATCTGGTCGATCCGCGCCATCGGGAACGACGCGGGCCAGCTGAAGCCGAAGCCGCTGCCCGCCGCGCCCTGCGTGGAGCGCATCTGGGAGGTCACGGCGTTGAGCGAGCGGTCGTTCATGGTGCCGTTGAGGTCGCCGAGCAGAACCACCCGGGTCAGCTTCTCGTCGGCGATCGCCTCGCCCAGCGCGTCCGCGCTCTTGTCGCGCTGCCGGGCGGTGAACCCGGCCTGGAGCTTCACCCGCACCGACGGGAGGTGGGCGACGTAGACCGCGACCTGCCCCTCCGGCGTCGCGACCGTCGCCCGCATCGCGCGCGTCCAGCCCAGCTTGATGTCGACGGGCTTCACCCCGCTCAGCGGGTACCTGCTCCACAGGCCGACCGTGCCCTGCACCGAGTGGTACTTGTACGTCGCCGCCAGCGCCTTCTCGTACACCGGCACCGCCGAGGTGGTCAGCTCCTCCAGGGCCAGCACATCGGCCTCGGACGCGGCCACGTCACGGGCGGTGCCGGCCGGATCCGGGTTGTCGGCGTTGACGTTGTGGGTGGCGACGGTGAGGTCGCCGCCGCTGCCGGTCCGGTCGACGAGGAGTCCGCCGAAGAGGTTCAGCCAGACCACGGCCGGGAGGACGACGGCGATCAGCGCGGTCGCGGACTTGCGCACCAGCGCCAGCACCAGCAGCACCGGCACGAACAGGCCGATCCAGGGCAGGAACGTCTCCGTGAGACTGCCGAGGTTGCCGTAGCGGTTGGGGATGCGCGAGTGCAGCCCCATCACCAGGGCGAACACCAGCGCGAACCCGGTGAGGACCAGACCCCGCCGCCAGATGCGCGGATCACCGCGCCAGCCCGCGCCGATCCGGCCGAGCAGAGTGCCGATCAGGCGCCGGAGCCGGACTCCCCGGGGCTCGGGACCCGAGCCTCCGTTGCCGTCCGTCTCCGTCATGTACGCCTGCTGCGCCATACCGTCGCCTCACTGCCTGCCTTGCACACCGTCCGTTCCCCCGGGTACGACCCTAGGGGATGATCGGCTTTGTTCTCGCCGTCCCGTGACGGCCGTACGGGCACGAGGACGACCGGGGCGGTCCCATGGGTTCCGGTCCTGGCGCGCAGGACCCGGTCTGTGACGAAACGCGCACATTCGGGTTACCCGGTCGGGGAACTGACGGGGCGTAGCCCTTCGAGCAGCGTGTCGACGATGCGTGCGGGGAGTTCCTCGGGGAGGTCGGCGTCAGGGCGCATGATCGCGCGGACGAGCATGGGACCGGTGAAGATGTCGTTCACCAGTTCCACATCCAGGTCGGCGCGCAGTTCGCCGTTCTCCTGACCCCGGCGCAGGACCTCGACGGCCATCCTGCGCCGGGGTTCTATCGCCGTGTTGTGGTACGCCGCCCAGATCTTCGGGCTGCTCTTCATCTGCGCGTGGACGTTGTGCAGGATCGCCGAGGAACGGTTGGCGAGGCCGCGCAGCCGCAGCGCCTCGAGGAGCACGATCAGGTCGTCGCGCATGGACGTGCCGGGGAGTTCGGGATCCTGCGGTTCGGCGGCGCGCAACACGTCGACGAAGAGCTCCTCCTTGCCGCTCCACCGGCGGTAGATGGCGGCCTTGCCGACGCCGGCGGTGCGGGCGATGCGTTCGATGGAGATCTCGGCGAGCGAGACGCCGTCCTCCAGCAGCTTCATCGTGCCCTCGATGATGGCCCGTTCCACGGCCTCGCTCCGGGGCCGCCCCCGCACGGGCTGCTCCCCGCTCACGCCGGTGTCCCCGACGGTGGTCCCCCTGTCGGCGAGGCTCACGTGTTCGATCCTTTCGTCACAGTGCGGGAATTGTCGCCCGAGGGGCGGATGGGGCGGCGATTCCCGGCCGCCCCGGCCACCACCCCTACGGCTTCGTCCGCACCAACTCCCCTTCCTCCGCCGCGTCCTTGGGCGTGGACTTCGGCCTGCCCGGCAGGAACACGGCCACCACGACCGCGCCCACGGCCGCGACCCCGGCCCCGCACAGGGCGGTGACGTGCATCGCGTGCAGGAAGGCGTCGTTGGCGGGGGTGACCAGCACCCTGCCCTGGTCGCCGAGTTTCGCGGCGACCCCGAGAGTCGCCTCGATGGACTCGCCCGCCGTGTCGCGCAGAGCCGCCGGCAGCGTGCCGAGGTGGTTCTCGATGCCGTTGCGGTACGACGCCGACAGCACCGAGCCGAGTACGGCGATGCCGAGCGCGCCGCCGAGCTGGCGGAAGGTGTTGCTGAGCGCGGAGGCGGAACCGGCCTTCTCACGGGGCAGGGCCTGCATGATGACCACGCTGGTGGGGGTCATGACGTGGGCCATTCCGGTGCCCATGCAGAAGAAGACGATCTCCAGGAGCCAGATCGGGGTGTCGGCGTCCAGCGTGGCGAAGGCGGCCAGGGTCGCCGCGAGGACGACCATCGCCGCGGTGGTCGTGGCCCGCACCCCGAAGCGGTCGACGACCAGCCGGGCGCGCGGCGCGAAGACCAGCTGGGCGGCGGCCAGCGGCAGCAGGAGCAGACCGGACTGCAGCGGGGAGTAGCCGCGCACGCTCTGGGTGTAGAAGACCGAGAAGAAGGTGACGCCCATCAGCGCGAAGAAGACCAGCGTGATGACGGCCATCGCGGCCGAGAACACCTTGTTCTTGAAGTAGTCCATGTCGACGGACGGATGGTCGCTGCGCTTCTCGAACACCACGAACGCGACGAGGACGAGCAGACCGGCCCCTATGGTCGCCAGCACGGCCGGGTCCGTGAAGTCGGCCAGCTCGCCGCCCTTGATGATGCCGTAGACGAGCAGCACCAGGCCGACGACCGACAGGACGACGCCGACGAGGTCGACGCGGCCGGGGTTCGGGTCGCGGGACTCGGGAACCAGCCACAGCATCAGCCCGAACGCGAGCAGCACGATCGGCACGTTGATCAGGAAGACCGAGCCCCACCAGAAGTGGTCGAGGAGGAGACCGCCGGTGATGGGGCCGATGGCGATGGCGAGCCCGACACCGCCCGCCCAGATGCCGATCGCCTTGGGCTGCTCCTCGCGCTCGAAGACGTTCATCAGGACGGCGAGGGTCGCGGGCATCACGAAGGCGGCCCCGACGGCCATCAGCGCGCGGAAGGCGATGAGCTGGGCGGGCGAGCCGGACTCCGCGGCGAGCGCGGAGCCGATGCCGAAGACGGCGAGTCCGCCGAGCAGGACCTTCTTGCGGCCGAGCCGGTCACCGAGGAGACCGGCGGTGAACAGCAGTCCCGCGAAGACGAGCGTGTAGGAGTTGATCGCCCACTCCAGCTCGCTCTGGGTGGCTCCGAGGCCGGTCGGGGCGGGTGTCGAGATCGTCTTGATCGCGACGTTCAGGATCGAGTTGTCGAGCACCACGATCAGCAGGCTCAGCATCAGGACACCGAGGATCGCCCAACGACGCCGGTGCACCGCTTCCGGTATCCGCGGAGCGGTGGGGACGGCAGGAGTAGTCATGGCATCGAGCGTAGGGCACTTCCGATACGAGACCGTCTCGTATCGATTCCTCTTACCGTTTTTCTTACTGAGGCTTTACCCACAGGGGGCGCTCTGGCCCTCCCTGGCACGAGGTGCCACCATGGGTGGTGGTCCGGGGACGCCGTGAGGGCGCCTCGAGATGACGTAAGGAGCCGTTGCAATGACGCAGTTTTCGGCTGCCCACACCAATGCCCCCGACGGCAGCAAGGCGCTGTACGGAGGCAAGGGCACACGCCGTATCACCGTCCGCGACATCGCCCTCGCCAAGGAACGCGGCGAGAAGTGGCCCATGCTCACCGCCTACGACGCGATGACCGCCTCCGTCTTCGACGAGGCCGGAATCCCGGTGATGCTGGTGGGCGACTCGGCGGGCAACTGCCATCTGGGGTACGAGACGACGGTGCCCGTCACCCTCGACGAGATGACCATGCTGTCGGCGGCGGTCGTACGGGGCACCACCCGTGCGCTGATCGTCGGCGACCTGCCCTTCGGCTCCTACCAGGAGGGACCGGTGCAGGCGCTGCGCTCGGCGACCCGCCTGGTGAAGGAGGCCGGGGTCGGGGCCGTGAAGCTGGAGGGCGGCGAGCGCTCGCACCGCCAGATCGAGCTTCTCGTCGAGTCCGGCATCCCGGTCATGGCGCACATCGGCCTCACCCCGCAGTCCGTGAACTCGATGGGCTACCGCGTGCAGGGACGCGGCGAGGAGGCGGCCCAGCAGCTGCTGCGCGACGCGAAGGCCGTGCAGGACGCGGGCGCGTTCGCGGTGGTGCTGGAGCTGGTTCCGGCCGAGCTGGCCGCCGAGGTCACCCGGGTGCTGCACATCCCGACCGTCGGCATCGGCGCCGGGCCCGAGACGGACGCCCAGGTACTGGTGTGGACCGACATGCTCGGGCTGACCGGCGGGCGGGTACCGAAGTTCGTCAAGCAGTACGCGAACCTGCGCCAGGTCATGGGCGACGCGGCGAAGGCGTTCGCCGAGGACGTCGTCGGCGGAACGTTCCCGCTGGACGAGCACAGCGTCCACTGAGCCATTTCCGCACCACCGCAGCCCGCCGATCTTCCCCCGTCGGCGGGCTGCGCTCTTTTGCGCCTGCCCGGCGCCGCTCTCACGGAGGTGGTTCCTCGCCGTCGCGGTTCCTCGATCGATGGTTGCGGTGACTGTCGGGAGCATGTCGGTGCTGTCGGCGTCCTGTCGGTGGTTTGTCGGCGGGGGTCGGCAGAGTTCCTGTCATGACGCGAATCGACAAGAACCCCGGTGGCGCGGACAGCGCCGTGACCGTGCGGGGGTTGGCCAAGCACTACGGCGAGACCAAGGCGCTGGACGGGGTCGACCTGGATGTACGGGCGGGAACCGTCATGGGGGTGCTCGGGCCGAACGGCGCCGGCAAGACGACCCTCGTGCGGATCCTGTCCACCCTGCTGGCCGCCGACAGCGGGCAGGCGACCGTCGCCGGCTACGACGTCCTGCGCCAGCCCCGGCAGCTGCGCCGGGTGATCGGACTCACCGGGCAGTACGCCTCCGTGGACGAGAAGCTCCCCGGGTGGGAGAACCTGTACCTCATCGGGCGGCTGCTCGACCTGCCCCGCAAGGATGCCCGGACCCGCGCCGACGAGCTGCTGGAGCGGTTCTCGCTCACCGAGGCGGCCAAGCGGCCCGTGAGCACGTACTCCGGCGGTATGCGGCGGCGGCTCGACCTCGCCGCGTCGATGATCGGCCGGCCGCAGGTGCTGTTCCTGGACGAGCCGACGACCGGGCTCGACCCGCGCACCCGCAACGAGGTGTGGACCGAGGTCAAGGCGATGGTCGGGGACGGGGTCACCGTCCTGCTGACCACCCAGTACATGGAGGAGGCCGAGCAGCTCGCCTCCGAGCTGACCGTCATCGACCGGGGCAAGGTCATCGCCGGCGGCGGCATCGAGGAGCTGAAGGCCCGGGTCGGCGGCCGGACGCTGCGCGTACGGCCCGCCGACCCGCTGCAGCTGCGGCCGCTGGCGAGCTGGCTCGACGAGCTCGGCATCACCGGGCTCGCCACCACCGTCGTGGACGCCGAGCGCGGTTCCGTGCTGGTGCCGGTGCTCAGCGACGAGCAGCTCACCGCCGTGATCGGCGCGGTCAGCGCGCGCGGCATCACGCTCACCTCCCTCACCACCGAACTGCCCAGCCTGGACGAGGTCTTCCTGTCCCTCACCGGCCACCGCGCGAGTGCCCCGCAGGACGCCCAGCCCACCGAGACCCGCGAGGAGGTCGCCGTATGAGCGCGGCCACGATCGACATCAGCACGACCGCCGACACGCGCATCCCGTTGCGCAGCCACCTCCGGCACACCGGCGCCCTGATCCGCCGCAACCTGCTGTGGATCCGGCAGGACCCCGAGTCGATGTTCGACGCGGTCCTCTTCCCGGTGATCTTCACCCTGCTGTTCGTCTACGTCTTCGGCGGCTCGATCGGGCAGTCGCTGGGCGGCGGGCAGGAGGCGTACGTGCAGTACGTCATTCCCGGGCTGCTGGCCATGATGGGGATGAACATGGCGCAGGGCGTGGGCACCGGCTTCAACACGGACTTCAACTCCGGGGTCATGGACCGCTTCCGGTCGCTGCCCATCGGACGCGGCTCGGTGCTCTTCGCCAAGATCGTCGTCGAGCTGATGCGCATGCTGGTCGCCTGCGTCATCCTCATGGTGGTGGCCGTCCTGGTGGGCTTCGACATCACCCACTGGCCCGGCCTGTTCGCCGCCGTGGGGCTCGCCACGGTGTTCGGCTCGGCGCTGATGTGGGTGTTCATCACCCTCGGCGTGGTGATGAAGAGCGCGCAGTCCGTGCAGGCGATGGGCTTCCTGGTGCTGATGCCGCTCCAGTTCGGCTCGTCGATCTTCGCCCCGACCCGGTCGATGCCCGGCTGGCTCCAGAACTTCACCGAGTACAACCCGCTGTCCTCGCTCGCGGACGCGGCGCGCGGACTGATGGTGGGCGGTCCTGTCGCGCACGGACTGTGGGTGACGCTGGCCTGGTCGATAGGGCTCACCGCGGTGATGGCGCCGGTCGCGATCCACAAGTTCCGCACGAAGACCTGAGCCGGGGCGCCGGACGGGTGACGGCCCGACGCGTCACGGCCGGTCGCGTCGGCACGAGTCACAGCAGGGCGGTGGCCTCCTCGTAGGAGAGGCCGCCGCCCTCGGCGTACGCGCTCTCGAACTCCGCGTCGCCGAGCGCACCGCGCGTCCGGGTCACAGCCAGGTCGCGCGCCTCGCGCTCCACCCGCGGGGGGACGTGGCGCGGCGACAGCAGGGTGTCGGCGGCGCCCAGGCAGCGGGCCGCGTCGGCGGCGCGGCCGCCCCCGTCCACGCCGCAGAGGGCGGTCGCGGCGATGAAGAGATAGAAGGAGCGCATCTGGGGGGCCATGGCCACGGACAGCGGATCCGTGGCCCGTTCCAGGGCGGTCCGGATGCCGGTCAGGGCCTGCGCGGACAGGCCGTCGACCGCGTCCAGCCACGCCTGCGCGCCCAGGATGAAGGCGTCGAAGACCGCGAAGTGACCGAGGTCGAACTGCTCGCGCAGCAGGCACAGTTGCTCGCGGGCCTCGGCGCGGCGCCCGGTGGCGCCCAGCCAGCCGGCGAGGAAGAGACGGGCGAAGTGCATGGCCTCGTTGACCCCGCCCTCCTCACCGGCGATCGCCTCGCGCAACATGCGCTCACCCCGCTCCTCGTCACCTCCCTCCAGCAGCGCGCTGCCCAGCCGGGCGGTGAGAACCGCCGACTGGGAGCGGGCGCCGAGCCGTTCGGCCTGCTCGATGGCGCCCTCGTAGTCGGCGGCGGCCTCACGGTAGGCCCCGAGGCGTTCATGGGCCTCGGCGCGGGCGGAAAGAGCCTCGGCGGTGCCCCAGGCGTCGCCCAGGCGCTGGAAGATCTCCAGGGCCTCGGCCGCGTCACGGAACGCGCTCCCGGCCCAGTCGGCGCGGTTGGCGAGGATGTTGGCGCGCATCTGGAGGCAGGAGGCGAGCTCCCACTCGTAGCCGGGCGTCCTGCGGCAGGTGTCGACGTTGGCGTCGATGATCTCGCGGACGCCGGTCGGGCCGCCGGTCATCATCACGGCGAAGAACCAGAGCATGCCGGGTGCGCGGCAGGTCTGCGGCTGGCCGGGCTCGTAGGCCGCGGCGATCAGGCGCAGTTTGGCCTGCGACGTCGAGGTCTGCCAGGCCTCCATCTCGGTGTCCATACAGGCCAGATGGGCCAGGTGGACACCGCGCCGGGCCTCCGCGAGGATCTCGCCGGTCATCGGCGGCGGGGCGTCGATGCAGGACTTCCACACCGGCGCGGCCGGGTGCAGGGGTTCCGCGAACGGGTCGGGGCCGAGGGCCATGACCTCGACGCACCAGGTGCGGGCCTCGAGGCGCAGGTCGCGCATCTGCCAGTACCAGACGAGGGACAGGGTCAGGCATAGCGCCTCCTGCTCGTCTTGTGCCGCGACGGCGCGGCCCAGCGCGGTGCGCAGGTTCTCGTACTCCAGCTGCAGGCGGTCGATGGCGTCCCGCTGACCGGGGCCGCGCAGCAACGGATCGGTGGTGCGGGCGAGTTCGCGGTAGTACGTCAGATGCGCACGCTCGGCCGCCTCCCGCCGCCCCGACTCGTCCAGCCGCTCGCCCGCGTACTCGGCGACGGTCTCCAGAAGCCGGTAGCGCATGTCGCCCCGGGGCCCCGGGGCGGCGACGACGAGCGACTTGTCGACGAGCGAGGCGAGCAGGTCGAGCGAAGCGAGGGAGTCGTGGCCGGCGCGGGAGCCGGCGGTGGCCGGGCCGCACACCGCTTCGACGGCCGCGAGGTCGCAGCCGCGGGCGAAGACCGACAGGCGGGCCAGGACGTCGCGTTCATCCTCGTCGAGCAGGTCCCAGGACCAGTCGACGACGGCCCGCAGGGTCTGCTGGCGGGGCAGGACGGTCCGGCTGCCGGAGGTCAGGAGCCGGAACCGGTCGTCGAGCCGGTCGGCGATCTGGCGGGGCGTCAGCATCCGCAGCCGGGCGGCGGCGAGCTCGATGGCGAGCGGCAGGCCGTCGAGCCGGCGGCAGATCTCCGCACAGGCCGCCGCGGTCTCGTCGTCGGCGTCGGGCCGGAATCCGGGACGGGCGGCCGCGCCCCGGTCGGCGAGCAGCCGCAGCGCCACCCGCTCCGGCAGCGGAGCCAGCGGTCGCAGCACCTCCCCGGGCACGCCGAGCGGCTCACGGCTGGTGGCCAGCACCGTCACCTCGGGGCAGCGCGCCAGCAGCTCCTCGACGAGCCGGGCGGCGGCCTCGACCACGTGCTCGCAGTTGTCGAGGACGATCAGCATGCGGCGTCGGGCGCAGTGCTCGACCAGACGCTCCAGGGGGTCGTCGTGGCGCTCGGCGGCGACCCGCATCTCCTCGGCGCCGGCGCCGTACAGCACGGTCTCGCGGGCTCCCACGGCGGTGAGGACCGCCTGCGGCACGGCGTCCGGGTCGGCGACGGGCGCGAGTTCGGCCAGCCAGATGCCGTCGCGCGCGGTGTCCCGTACGGTCTCGGCGGTCTCCTGCGACAGCCTGGTCTTGCCGGCCCCGCCGGGCCCGAGCAGCGTGACGAGCCGCGCGCTCGCGAGGTCCCCCCGGATGGCCGCGATGTCGTCCTCCCGGCCGACGAAGGAGGTGAGGCGGGCCCGGAGATTGCCGAGCGGCGTGGACGGCAGGGCGGGGGAAGCCGGCGACGGCGCCCTGCCCGAGGGCGCGGGCAGGACGGGCCGGGACGGTTCCCCGGGGTCTCCCGGATCGCCGGGTGCGAGCAATTCCGCGTGCAGGGTGCGCAGTTCGGGGCCGGGGTCGGTGCCGAGGCGGTCCGCAAGGAGACGGCGGACCTCGTCGTACGCGGCCAGCGCCTGAGCGGTGCGGCCCGCCTCCCGCAGGGCGCGCAGCCGCAGGGCCTGGAGGGGCTCGTCCAGCGGGTGGGCGTCGCACAGGGCGGTGAGTTCGGGCAGCGACCGCTCGGCCTGGCCGAGGGCGATCGCGGCGGTGTGCCGGGCGCGCACCGCGTCGAGGCGGCGGGCCTCCCAGCGGGCCGCCTCGGCGGCGCGGTCGGGCAGGTCGGCGAGGACCGGGCCCTGCCACAGGGCGAGGGCGTCGTCGAGGACGACGGCCGCCTTGGCGGGGTCCCCGTCGGTGAGCGCGCGGATGCCGTCGGCGGTCAGCCGCTCGAAGCGGTGCAGGTCGACGTCGTCCGGGGCGGCGGCCAGCCGGTAGCCGCCCTCGGCGGAGTCGATCGCGCCCGCCCCGAGGGCCCGGCGCAGCCGGCCGACCAGTGCCTGGAGCGCCCCCGGCGCGTCGGCGGGCGGGTCGCCGGCCCACACCTCCTCCACCAGCAGCCCGGCGGGAACGGTCCGGCCGGCCCGCAGCGCCAGCACGGCCAGCAGGGCGCGCAGCCGCGCACCGCCGACGGCGACGGGGATGCCGTCCGGACGGAGTGCCTGGGTGGTGCCGAGGATGCGGTAGCGCACGGGGTCCATTCTCTCCGGTGGGATCGACGTCGGTCACGGGGTTTCGGCGGGGTGGCGCGAGCCGGATGTCCCACGTTTCCCGTCCCAGGAACCGAGGGCCGGCCACGAGACGTTTTCCCGGTATGCCCGGGCCGGGTACGGTCGGGCAGTTCCACACACGCGTACGAGTTCAGGGGGCCCCATGACCACCGCCACCACCCGCAGCGCCGAGCGGAGGATCAGCCCCGTCTTCCTCGGGATCCTGGCCGTGACGGCGGTCACCGGCTGGGCCACCTGGACGGGGTTCGCCGAGCAGCCGGGCATGGCGGTGTTCTTGTTCGTGACGGCCGCCTGGATCGTGTCCCTGTGTCTGCACGAGTACGCACACGCGCGTACCGCCCTGCACAGCGGTGACATCTCGGTCGGCGCCAAGGGGTATCTCACGCTCAACCCGCTGAAGTACACGCACGCCCTGCTCAGCGTGGTGTTGCCGGTGCTGTTCGTGATCATGGGCGGGATCGGCCTGCCGGGCGGTGCGGTCTTCATCGAGCGGGCGCGGATCCGGGGGCGGTGGCGGCACAGTCTGATCTCGGCGGCCGGTCCGCTGACGAACGTGCTGTTCGCGGTGGTGTGCACGGCGCCGTTCTGGCTGGACGCGCTGGACGGCGTGCCGGCCGACTTCCGGTTCGCGCTCGCCTTCCTCGCCCTGCTCCAGGTCACGGCGGCGATCCTGAACTTCCTTCCGGTGCCCGGTCTGGACGGCTACGGGGTCGTCGAGCCCTGGCTGTCGTACAACATCAAGCGGCAGGTGGAGCCGTTCGCGCCGTTCGGCCTGCTGTTCGTGTTCGCGCTGCTGTGGGTACCGGCGGTCAACGGGGTCTTCTTCGACATGGTCGACGCGGTGCTGCGCGGTCTCGGGATCGGCGACCTCGAGACGTACTGCGGTCAGTCGCTGTACCGCGTCTGGCAGGACGCGAACGAGTACTGCGCGGTCAGCCGCTGACGTCGGCCCCCGCGGCCCTGCGCGCCTTCTCCCGCTTCATGTAGTACCAGGTCATGTTGGAGGACAGGCCCGCGAGCAGCACCCACACGACGCCCAGGAAGCTGCCCTGGACGAAGGAGACGACCGCCGCGGCCACGGCGAGTACGCAGACGACGAGGGTGTAGAGGGCGAGCCGCCGGGTCGGGCTGGGCGGGGGCAGGGGGGACATGGGTCCGGTTCTCCTGTCGGGGGGACACTGCTGGGCCGGCTCCTACGGGCCGGCTACGACCAGTGTCCCCCATGCGCTCATACGTCCGTGACGCGCAGGCCCGCGTGGGCCTTGTAGCGGCGGTTGACGGAGATCAGGTTGGCGACCAGGGACTCCACCTGGTGGGCGTTGCGCAGCCGCCCGGCGAAGACGCCGCGCATACCGGGGATCCGGCCGGCCAGCGCCTGGACGAGCTCGACGTCGGCCCGCTCCTCGCCCAGCACCATCACGTCGGTGTCGATCTCGTCGATCTCCGGGTCCTGGAGGAGGACCGCCGAGAGGTGGTGGAAGGCGGCGGCGACGCGGGAGTCCGGCAGCAGGGCGGCGGCCTGCTCGGCGGCGCTGCCCTCCTCCGGCTTCAGCGCGTAGGCGCCCTTCTTGTCGAAGCCGAGCGGGTTGACGCAGTCGACGACCAGCTTGCCGGCCAGTTCCTCGCGCAGGGACTCCAGGGTCTTGCCGTGACCGTCCCACGGTACGGCGACGATCACGATGTCGCTGCGGCGCGCGGTCTCGGCGTTGTCGGCGCCCTCGACACCGTTCCCGAGCTCGTCGGCGGCGGCCCGGGCACGGTCGGCGGCACGCGAACCGATGATCACCTTCTGGCCGGCCTTGGCGAGCCGGTAGGCGAGACCCTTGCCCTGCGGGCCGGTCCCGCCGAGCACGCCGACGACCAGTCCGGAGACGTCGGGAAGGTCCCACGGGTCCTTGGCGGGGGCCTTCGCCGGGGCGGCCGCGGAGGCGTTCTGTGCACTGTCGGTAGAGGTCATGGGCCGACTTTACGTGGGCGTGCCGAGCGGTCCTTCGTCATGTCGGGTGAACGAGGGTCGAACCCCGGGCGGGCGGCGGCCGGTTGCGGCACGATGCGGCCGCATGGACGCCGTACGGGTCGCGCTGCTGCGGGAAGTGCTCGCCGGGACCGAGTGGCTGGGGGCCACCCGGAGGTTCGCCGGCGTGCTGCGCGGGTCGGTCGTGTCGCACGGAGGCGGGCTGCTGCTGGTGGGCACGGCGGCGTACGAGCCCTGGCACCTCGCGGCGCATCTGGTGGACGAGGCCGCGTGGTCGGGTACGCCGGAGCTGGCGCCGACCCTCGTACGGCATGACGCGCGTCCTTCCGACCCGGCGCATCTCGCGGTCGGCCTGGGCCGGATCGAGGCGGCCCGGCGGGGCGAGACGCTGCTGGTGGCGTCGCCGTCGGGGGACGCACCGCTCCTCGACCGGGTGTCGGACGCCCGGCGGGCCGGCGTCGTGATCCTGGCCCTCGGTCCCGGTGAGGGTGAGCTGACGGCCCTGGCGCACGAGACGCTGGCCGTGCCGGACGGCTCCGAGCTGGACCTGGACGCCGTGCAGCACCTGGTGAGCGCGGCCGCCGGCGAGACGCTGCCCCCGGCGAGAGGGCGCCGGCGTTTCGCCGACCGGCTCTCCCACCTGGCCGAACGGCTGACGGCACCGCCCCCTCCCCCCTGGTGACCTGCCCGCCCGCCTGCCCACCGGTGTCGCCGGACAGCAGTTGCCCGGAGCGCCGCTCCCGCCCGGGCACGGCCCCTCGTGACCGACGACGATGCGACACGCGGCGCGGCTGCACGACAAGAGGTCGGCAGCCGCACCGGCAGTGGACGTGTGACGGGTCGGGTGACCGGCCGTGCGGTCGCTCGGGTGATCAGTCGTCGTCCGTGGCGCCGGCCGCCGGGGCGTCGTGCCACTTGGGGTCGTTCTCCCACTCGAGATTGCGATCACGGGCGGTCTGCATCGCGTGCTCGGCCTCCGCGCGGGTGGCGTACGGGCCGAAACGGTCCTTGGCCGGGCACTCCGGCCCCTCCTCGACCTTCTTGTGCTCCAGGCAGTAGTACCACTCGCCCGGTTTCCCGACGGTCCGCTTCTTGAACAGGGGCATGACGGCTCCTCTCGCCATCGACATGTTCCCCCATGGCCGCTCGTTAGACTCACTGGCATGTCTGGCCAGTCGCTGCTCGTCCCGGGGGAGCTGTCCCCCCTCCGTTCGGTGCCCGGAAACATCCGCCGCCCCGAATACGTCGGCAAGCCCGCCCCGACGCCGTACACCGGGCCGGAGGTGCAGACGCCCGAGACGATCGAGGCGATGCGCCGGGCCGGCCGGATCGCCGCACAGGCGATGGCGGAGGCCGCGAAGCTGATCTCACCGGGGGTCACCACCGACGAACTGGACCGGGTGGCGCACGAGTACATGTGCGACCACGGCGCCTATCCGTCGACGCTGGGCTACCGGGGCTTCCCGAAGTCCCTGTGCACGAGCGTCAACGAGGTCATCTGCCACGGCATCCCGGACTCGACGGTCCTGCGCGACGGCGACATCGTCAATCTCGACGTGACGGCGTACATCGGCGGGGTGCACGGCGACAACAACGCCACGTACCTGGTCGGGGACGTCGACGAGGAGTCGCGGCTGCTGGTGGAGCGGACCCGGGAGTCCCTCGAGCGGGCGATCAAGGCGGTCCGGCCCGGCCGGCAGATCAACATCATCGGGCGGGTCATCGAGTCGTACGCCAAGCGGTTCGGGTACGGCGTGGTGCGGGACTTCACGGGGCACGGGATCAACTCGTCGTTCCACTCCGGGCTGATCATCCCGCACTACGACAGCCCGCACGCGACGACCGTCATCCAGCCCGGGATGACGTTCACGATCGAGCCGATGCTGACCCTCGGCACGCACGAGTACGACATGTGGGACGACGGCTGGACGGTGCTGACGAAGGACCGCAGGCGGACGGCCCAGTTCGAGCACACGCTGGTGGTGACCGAGACGGGGACGGAGATCCTCACGCTGCCGTAACGGAACCGAAGGCCCGTTCCCTGCTGGGGGCGGGTCTTTTCTTGTACGCTTTTACCGACAGGGCGTCGGCAAACCCCTTGACTTAGGTAAGCCTTACCTTAAAGGATGTGGGCATGGACTCGTTCTCGACACTCATCCGCACGGCCTCCCACGAGCAGCACGTGGAGGCCGAGACCTCGACGTTCATGAGTGACCTTCTCGGCGGCCGGCTCGGTGTCGAGGCGTACGCGCGCTACACCGAGCAGCTCTGGTTCGTCTACGAGGCGCTGGAGGCCGGCGCCGGGCGGCTGGCCGCGGACCCGGCGGCCGGACCCTTCATCCAGCCCGAGCTGTTCCGGCTGCCGGCCCTGGAGCGGGACCTCGCGCATCTGCGGGGCGCCGGATGGCGGTCGGGTGCGTCGGCCCTGCCGGCGACCGAGGCGTACGCGGCGCGGGTGCGGGAGTGTGCCGAGCGGTGGCCGGCCGGGTACATCGCCCACCACTACACGCGCTACCTGGGCGATCTCTCCGGCGGGCAGATCATCCGCGACAAGGCGGAGCGGACCTGGGGCTTCGAGCGCAAGGGCGACGGCGTCCGCTTCTACGTCTTCGAGGAGATCGGCAACCCGGCGGCGTTCAAGCGGGGTTACCGGGAACTGCTGGACGGGGTACACGCGGACGACCTGGAGAAGCAGCGGATCGTGAGCGAGTGCAAGCGCGCCTTCGCGCTGAACACCGACGTCTTCCGGGCCCTGGGCGAGGAGTTCCCGCTCTCGGCGTGAGCCCGCCTCGCGGACGGACGGAAACGGGCCGGGCCCCCTCGCTCACGGCGTGGGGGCCCGGCACCGGATCAGAAACGGTCGCAGTGCTTGCCGGCCCAGAAGATGTCGGCCGAGACCGTGTCGACCGCGCCGATGTACGGGCTGCAGACACCCTTGTCCTCGCCGAAGTGGTGGTGCTGGCGGGAGTCCTCGTGGTGCTGGCGGGGACCCTCGTCGGCGGTGGCGGCCGTCGCGCCGGTGGCGGCAAGGGCGACGCCCAGGACGGTGGCGGCGAG
This sequence comes from Streptomyces sp. NPDC060002, assembly GCF_042737245.1. Taxonomy (NCBI): domain Bacteria; kingdom Bacillati; phylum Actinomycetota; class Actinomycetes; order Kitasatosporales; family Streptomycetaceae; genus Streptomyces; species Streptomyces sp. NPDC060002. The sequence goes on along the minus strand of NZ_JBHWUW010000018.1, from coordinate 50,974 downwards.
GACTGAACGGATACGCATGGCGTTCCTCTCACGGGGCTCAGTGGTCACGCCCAGAGGTCCCCGTTCGTCCCCGCCCGCACACGCCACACCACCCGTACGGCCGCGTAAAAGTCTACGAACGCCCGCGACCGGCCCTAAGGTTCAGCGCTCCAGGAACACCCGGCCGCCGATCTCCACCCATCCGTACGGCTGCGGGGCCGTCAAAATCTGGGAACCCGCGCCCTGGGTGATGTTCAGGGCGCGGCCGAGCCGCTCGGTGAGCAGCAGCGCCGGTGCGCCCGCCGCCTCGACCTCGTCGATGCCGTCGCCGCGGCCGGGGAAGCCGCGGGCACGGATCCGGCCGGCCGGCTCGTCCTCCCAGGCCCAGGCGTAGACCCAGTCGCCGGCCGGCGGCACGGGCAGGTCGTCGACCTCGGCGGCGGTGGTGTACCGGTGGAACACGCACGGCGGGGCCCACTCCGCGCGTGCCTCGATCCAGGTGAACTCCCCGTCCAGGCGGGTGCCCACGGCGCCGGCCGGCGTGACGAGTTCGGGTACGTCGAGCAGCCAGGCGACGCCCACGCACGAATGGTCCGCGAAGGACAGGCGCCGGGTGGGCGTGTAGACGTCGATGACCCCGCGCTCGGGGTCGTCGACGAACACGGTCTCGCCGAAGCCGAGCTTCGCCGCGAGGTCCTGCCGGTCCTCGCGGTCCGGCAGCACCGAACCCTCGCGGACAACGCCCAGTTCATTGCCGTAGCCGCCGTTCGGCGCACAGAAGACGCGGAGCACGTCGTAATCAGTCACCGGGGAATTGAAGCACCGTCGGGCGACCGATCCATGGCGGGCGAAGGTCAGGGGCATCGCTTCCCGGTGCCGGGCAGCGCGTTGCTGGAGGCGGCGGTGTCGCTGGCGGCGGATCTCGCGGCCCGCACGGTCGCCGTGCCGGCGGAGCTTCCGCTCGGCGTCCTGACCGCTCTGCTCGGCAGTCCGTTCTTCTTCTGGCTGTTGCGCAGGACACGGCGCCGTCAAGGGGGTTGGGCTTGAACTCCGCCTCCCTGGGCTCAGCCCCGGACCCTCCCTTGTCGCACGGGTGCCGGCCGGCTGTGGCTGGTCGCGCGGTTCCCCGCGCCCCCGGCCCCCACCAGCCACCGGCCCCCGGCCACCGGCCGTCCGGAGCGCGCGGAGGCCGGCAGATCGGCGGCGAGTGGCCCGGGTGGTGACGCGGCGCGCGCCGCCGCTGCTCCTCGACGAGCCGACCGCCGCCCTGGACCTGGAACACCAGGGGTTGGTGTTGCGGCTGTGCCGGGAAAGGGCGCGTGAGGGGGGCGCCGTGGTCGTGGTGCTGCCCGATCCGGGGCTCGCAGCCGCCTACGCACACCGGGTCGCGATCCTGTGCGCCGGGCAGGTGGCGGCGGACGGTCCGCCGGGCGAGGTGTTCACCGCGCGGCTGCTCTCGGAGGTCTACGACCAGCCGGTCGAGGTGCTTCCGCACCCTCGGACGGGAGCCGTGCCGGTGACTCCGAAGCGGAATCTTTGAATCTCCTTTGACCATCTCTTGGGGTCCGTTTTGAGTCACCGTGATCGGCTCGTGCTCATACGGCGTCTATGAGAGGTGAATCACTGCACGGACGGGTATCACGCAGGTAAGCCTTGGATAAGTTAGGCGAGGCTCACCAAACTCTGTGAGCCGCGTCACGCCCTTATTCAGCCATCGCTGGGAGCCCGAATGCGAGCCGCCAGACTGTCCGTCGTCACCGCAGTCACCGCCGTGACCGCACTGACCGCCGTCACCGGCTGCACCTCGAAGAGCGACGCGAAAGACGGCGACCGCGTCATCAGCGTGACCGCCACCGACGCCAAGTGCGTGACCTCCAAGAACGAGATCTCCGCCGGACACGTCGAGCTCGCCATCGAGAACAAGGGTTCCAAGGTCACCGAGGTCTACATCCTCTTCCCGGACGACCGGATCGTCAGCGAGCGGGAGAACATCGGCCCCGGCACCAAGCAGCGCGTCACCGCCGAGGTGAAGGCCGGCGACTACCAGATCGCCTGCAAGCCCGGCATGAAGGGCACCGGCATCCGCCAGGACCTCAAGGTCACCGGCGGCTCGGTCGCCAAGCGTGACCCGCGCCTGGACAAGGCGGTCGCCGCCTACCGCAGTTACGCGCAGGAGCAGGCCGACGCCACGCTGCCGCTCGTCGCGACCTTCGTGACGGCCGTCAAGGCCGGCGACCTCGAGGCGGCCAAGGCGGCCTACGCGCCCTCCCGCATCGGCTGGGAGCGCACCGAGCCGGTCGCGGAGTCCTTCGGCGACATCGACCCGAAGGTCGACGTCCGCGCGGACGGCCTGGAGGCCGGCCAGACCTGGACCGGCTGGCACCGGCTGGAGAAGGCCCTCTGGCAGGACAAGAAGATCACCGCCGCGGAGAAGACCCTCGCCGACCAGCTCACCACCGACCTGACCGACTGGCAGAAGCGGGTCGGCAAGGCCGAGATCACCCCGACCTCCATGGCCAACGGCGCCAAGGAGCTCCTCGACGAGGTCGCCACCGGCAAGGTCACCGGCGAGGAGGAGCGCTACTCGCACACCGACCTGGTCGACTTCAAGGCCAACGTCGAGGGCGCCCAGAAGTCGTACGAGCTGCTCAAGCCGGTCGCGAAGGAGAACGACGCGGCGCTGGTCACCGAGCTGGACAAGCAGTTCGCCGCGCTGAACACGCTGCTGGACAAGTACCGCCCGAACACGACCTCGTACGCGTTCACCGCGTACGACAAGGTCGGCGCCGCCGACCGCAAGGAACTGTCCGACGCGGTCAACGCGCTCGCCGAGCCGCTGTCCAAGCTCGCCGCCGCCGTGGCGAAGTAACCGAGGGGCCAGGACATGACCGAGACCCAGGGCAGCGTGCCGTCCCGGCGGTCGCTGATCGGCTGGGGCGGTGCCGGGCTCGCGCTCGGCGCCGCCGCGGCCGGCGGCGCGGTCGCCATGACCCGCACCGGCGACGACGTCGACCCGACGGCCGCCGACGTGGGCGCCGCGGTCGGCTTCCACGGCGCGTACCAGGCGGGCATCGCCACGCCCGTGCAGGACCGGCTGCACTTCGCCGCGTTCGACGTGACGACCACGGACCGCGCCGAGTTCGTCCAGCTCCTGAAGGACTGGACGCAGGCGGCCCGCCGGATGACGGCGGGGAAGGCGGTCGGCGAGGGCGCGTACGGCGGTCTCGCCGAGGCACCGCCGGACGACACCGGCGAGGCCCTGGGGCTCAAGCCGTCCCGGTTGACCCTGACGGTCGGCTTCGGGCCGTCGCTGTTCGGCAAACTCGGTCTCGCCGACCGGCGGCCCGACGCGCTGATCGACCTGCCCACGTTCGCCGGGGACGCGCTCGACGCGGCCCGCAGCAACGGCGACCTGTGCGTCCAGGCCTGCGCGGACGATCCGCAGGTCGCCGTGCACGCGATCCGCAACCTGGCCCGGATCGGCATGGGCAAGGTCGTCATCCGCTGGTCGCAGCTCGGCTTCGGCAAGACCTCGTCCACGACGCCCGACGCGCAGACCCCGCGCAACCTGATGGGCTTCAAGGACGGCACCCGCAACATCGCGGGCACCGAGACCGACCGGCTGAAGAAGTTCGTGTGGGTCGGCGAGAAGGACGGTCCCGACTGGATGGTGGGCGGCTCCTATCTCGTCGCCCGCCGGATCCGCATGCACATCGAGACCTGGGACCGCACCTCGCTCCAGGAGCAGGAGGACATCTTCGGCCGCGACAAGGGCGAGGGCGCTCCGGTCGGCAAGGCCAAGGAGCGCGACGAGCCGTTCCTGAAGGCGATGAAGCCCGACGCGCACGTACGGCTGGCGCACCCGGACTCCAACCACGGGGCGACGCTCCTGCGCCGCGGCTACTCCTTCACCGACGGCACCGACGGCCTCGGCCGGCTGGAGGCCGGTCTGTTCTTCCTCGCCTACCAGCGCGACGTGCGCGAGGGGTTCGTCCGCGTCCAGCGCAATCTCGCCTCCGACGCGCTCAACGAGTACATCCAGCACGTGGGTTCGGCCGTCTTCGCCGTCCCGCCGGGCGTCCGTGACAAGGACGACTGGTGGGGCCGGACGCTGTTCTCCAAGGAGGCGTAGCCCGTGTTCTCCAACTACCTGATCGGACTGCGCGAGGGCCTGGAGGCCAGCCTCGTCGTCTGCATCCTCATCGCCTACCTGGTGAAGACGGACCGCAGGGACGCCCTCAAGCCCATCTGGATCGGCATCGGTGTCGCGGTCGCGCTCGCTCTCGGCTTCGGCTGCGTCCTCGAATTCGGCTCCCAGGAACTGACGTTCCAGGCACAGGAGGCGCTCGGCGGCTCCCTGTCGATCCTCGCGGTCGGCCTGGTGACGTGGATGGTGTTCTGGATGCGGCGCACCGCCCGGCACCTGAGGTCCGAACTGCACGGCAAGCTGGACGCGGCCCTCGCGATGGGCACCGGCGCCCTGGTCGCCACCGCCTTCCTCGCCGTCGGCCGCGAAGGCCTGGAGACCGCCCTGTTCGTGTGGGCGTCCGTACACGCGGCCGGCGACGGCACCCCGCGCCCGCTGATCGGCGTGGCCCTCGGCCTGGCGACCGCCGTCCTGCTGGGCTGGCTGTTCTACCGCGGGGCGCTCAGAATCAACCTCGCGAAGTTCTTCACCTGGACCGGCGGCATGCTCGTCGTGGTTGCCGCGGGCGTGCTGGCGTACGGCGTCCACGACCTCCAGGAGGCCGACCTGATTCCGGGCCTGAACAGCCTCGCCTTCGACATCAGCGGCACGATCCCGCCGGACAGCTGGTACGGCACGCTACTGAAGGGCGTGTTCAACTTCCAGCCCGATCCGACCGTTCTCCAGGTCACGGTGTGGCTGCTGTACCTCGTCCCGACGCTCGCGCTGTTCCTCGCCCCGGTAGGGTTCGCCTCCGGGAAGGGGAAGGTGAAGTCGCCTGATGAGCAGGGAACGCAGCCTGACGACCGGAGTTCCGCGCAGTCGAAGGCTCCGCGCACGTGACCGGTACGCACTCGTAGCGGCGTCACTCACCGCCGTCTCGCTCCTCGCGAGCGGCTGCGTGGTGGTCCACGGGGAGCTCGAACTGCTCCCCGCGGCCACGAAGGCGGAGGCCGCGAAGGCGATCGAACGGTTCACCGTCGCGTACAACAAGGCCGACGCTGCGTACGACAGTTCCCTGGACGCCGACTACACCACCGGTGCCCTCGGGATCATCGACGAGGCGCGGCTGAAGGCGGGCCGCGTCAACAACCCGGACGGCAACCCCCAGCACACACCGCTCGTGCTGTCGGACGTGAAGTACACGATCGTCGAGAAAGCGGGCTGGCCGCGCTGGTTCGTCGCCGACGCGAAGGGCAACAAGGGCGGCGACTCACGCTGGTTGATGGTCTTCACCCGGGGCGAGCGGGCGGAGCCGTGGCAGGCGACGTATCTGACGCTGGTGGCGCCGGGCTCGGTACCGGAGTTCGAGCAGGCGGGCAAGGACGGCCACGCCGAGGCCCTGCCGGCCGACTCCGCCGAACTGGCCGTCGCTCCCGAGGACTTGAGCAAGGACTACACGGCGTACCTGCGAAGCGGCAAGGGCGCCTTCGCGGACGGCGCGTACACCCAGACGCTGCGCGCCACCCGGGCGAAGAACGCGACCAAGCCGGGCCTGGCCACGCAGTACATCGACGAGCCGCTGACCGGTGGCGACTACGCGCCGCTGGCGCTGCGCACCGCGGACGGCGGGGCGCTCGTCTTCTTCACCACGCACCACTACATGAAGCAGACGGCCGCGACGGGCGCCGCCGTGCCCACCCCGAACAAGAACGTGGCCGCGCTGACGACCGGTGAGATCAAGCAGTCCCTGACGATGGAGTTCGTCGCCAACGAGGTCGCCCTGGCCCCGGCGAAGGGCTCGGGGACGGGCAAGGTGTCGATGCTCAGCCGCCTGGAAGGCCTGACGGCGGCGAAGGGCGCGTAGCGCTCCGCGGGAAGCCTGGTGAGCCACCTGCGGGTGCGTCGTGCACCGCGGGTGCGTCGTGCACCGCGGGTGCGTCGCAGCAGAGCGCGCAGTTCCCCGCGCCCCTTTCGGGGCGCCACCGCGCCCCGACCTCCCCGCGCCCCTTACGGGCGCGAGGGCCAGGCCGTGCTCGCGTGGTCGGAGTCCTGGCCGACGTGGCGGGCGCAGGCGTCCGTGAGCGTTTCGAGAAGGGTCAGCGGGTCGGGCAGCTCGTGCTCGGGTCCGCGCAGCCAGTGCACGCAACGGCCGTCGTCGCCGGGGAGCCGGGCGGGCGGTACCAGGACGTAGGAGCCGCGGCAGTGCCAGCGCAGGCCGGGGTGCTCGTCCATGGTCTCGGGGTGGCAGTCCAGCTCGCACGGCCACCACTCGTCCTCGTCCTCGGGGGTGCCGCGGGTGAGGGTGAAGAACAGCAGGCGGCCCTCGTCGCTCTCGGCGACCGGGCCGACCTCGATGCCGGAGCCGAGCAGCCGCTCCAGGGCCTGCCGGCCCGCCTCCAGCGGCACGTCGAGGACGTCGTGCGTCATGCCGGTGGCGGTGATGAAGTTGGCCTGCGGCTGGTGGCGGGCCCAGCGCTCGATCTGCGCGCGGTCGGTGGTGGACTGCGTCTGCCAGGCGAAGGACACCGGGTGCCGGGCGGGGGTCGGACAGCCGACCCGGTCGCAGGAGCAGCCGTAGCCGGGGGCCGGGTGCGCGGCGGGCGCGAGCGGGAGCCCCGCTCCGGCGGCGGCCAGCAGCAGGGCCTCACGGTCACCGCCCTCGGCGGCCTCCGTCGGGCCGCTCGTGCGCAGCCACTCCGAGATCTTGCCCCACAGGCCGGTCCGGCCGCCGAACTCCGCGCTCATCTGTCCCCTCGCCTCGCTGTGGTGCGGACAGCATGCCTCATGGTCCCACCATCCTGCGCATCGGGGGGCCCTAGCCGTGAATCGGGGCAGGTGGGACGGGTGGGGCCAGAGTGACCCATGTGGTGCGGGGTCAGCGCGGGGCGAGGCCGTGGAGGGCGTAGTCGACGAGGGTGTCGGTGTACTCGTAGGAGATCGGACCCGTGTACTGGAGCCAGCGCTGGGCGAGCGGGGAGATGAAGAACTCGAGGGCGATGCGCGGGTCGAGGTCGGCGCGGACCTGGCCGGCCTGCTGGGCGGCGCGCAGCCGGTCGGCGTACAGCAGGATGGACGGCTCCATCAGCTTGGCCGTGAACTCGCGGCCGACCTGTTCGTTGACCACGCCCTCGGCGGCCAGGGCCCGGGAGGGCGCCTCGAACCTGGGGTCCGTGAGCTGGTCGACGGTGGCCCGCAGGACGGCCTTGATGTCGGTGGCCAGGTCGCCGGTGTCGGGGATGGCGTACGGCTCCTCCTGCGACGCCCCCGCGTCCCGCGCCGCCTGTTCGCTGAGGTCGAGGAAGGCCTCCAGCAGGACGTCGGCCTTCGACCCCCACCAGCGGTAGATGGTCTGCTTGCCGACGCCCGCGCGGGCGGCGATGCCCTCGATCGTGGTCTTCGCGTAGCCCGTCTCCGCGACGAGGGCGAGGGCGGCGTCGTAGATGGCGCGCCGGGACCGCTCGCTGCGGCGGGTGGTGTCGGGGGCCGGCTTTCCGGACTGGGTGACCATGGGTCGACGGTACCAAGCGGGTGAGACGGGACGTCTCGTGAGCTGTTACGCGTCCTCGCCCGGGTAGCGCACCCCGATCCGCTCACGCACCGTGTCGAGGGTCCGCATGACCGCGAGGCTGCCGTCGAGCGGGACCAGCGGGGACTCGGTCTCGCCGGCCCGCAGCGCGCGCATGACCTCGCGGGCCTCGTGCCGGAGCGTCGCACGGGGTCCGTCGGCCGGGTCGGCGGCGAACTCCTCGGGGTCACGTCCGTCGCGGTGCAGGACGAGGCGGTCGGGGTGGAAGAAGCCGGACGGGATGTCGATGCGGCCGCGTGAGCCGGTGACGGAGGCGGTGGTGCCCGTACCGCCGACGAGGGAGCAGTGCAGGGCGGCGAGCGCGCCGGAGTCCCAGGACAGGGCCAGGACCGTCTGGAGGTCGACGCCCTCGGCGGAGAGGACGGCCTGGGCGGCGACGCCCGAGGGCGCGCCGAGCAGGAGGTGGGCGAAGGAGACCGGGTAGACGCCGAGGTCGAGGAGGGCGCCGCCGCCCTGCGCGGGGTCGCGCAGCCGGTGCGAGGGCGGGAAGGGCCCTTCGAGGCCGAAGTCGGCCTGCACCGTGCGGACCTCGCCGATCGCGCCGTCGTCGACGAGGGCCTTGAGGCGTCGGACGACCGGGTTGCAGTACATCCACATGGCTTCCATGAGGAAGCGGTCGTGCTGCCGGGCCAGCGCGACCAGTTCCTCGGCCTCGCGCAGGTTCAGCGTGAACGCCTTCTCGCACAGCACGTTCCGCCCGGCCTCCAGGCAGAGTCCGGCGGCGGTGCGGTGGGCGGCGTGCGGGGTCGCGACGTAGACGACATCGATGTCCTCGTCGGCGGCGAGAGCGGCCCAGTCGCCGTAGGCCCGGGGTATGCCGAACCGGTCGGCGAACGCCTTCGCGGAGGCCTCGGTGCGCGAGGCGACCGCGACGACCTCCGCGTCGGGCAGGTCGATCAGGTCCGCCGTGAACGCGGCGGCGATCCCGCCGGTCGCCAGGATCCCCCACCGCACCGTGTCCGTCGTCATACCCTGCCCCGCCCTCGTGCCGTCCCAGCAGTGTGTCCGAGCTGAGAGCATAGGTGGCACAGATGTCGGAGAGGGAGGGGCGGCCGGATGCCGGAGGGCGGGGCGATACCTGACGCGGCGCCGAAGGCCGTGACGGACCGGGGCACGGGCGAGGGAGCGGGGCCGGCACTGGCCGTTCGGCGCCGGGCGGGGCTGCTCGTCACCCTCGTCCTGGGCGGGCTCACCGCCACTCCCCCGCTCTCGATGGACATGTACCTCCCGGCGCTGCCGGAGGTGACCCGCTCCCTGCACGCGCCCGCCGCGACCGTGCAGCTCACACTGACCGCGTGCCTGGCCGGTATGGCGCTGGGGCAGCTGGTGGTCGGCCCGATGAGCGACCGGTGGGGGCGCAGGCGCCCGCTGCTGGCGGGCCTCGTCGTCTACGTCGTGGCGACCGCTCTGTGCGCCCTCGCGCCCACCGTCGAGCTGCTGGTCGCCTGCCGGCTGGTGCAGGGGCTCGCGGGCGCGGCCGGGATCGTGATCGCGCGGGCCGTCGTACGCGATCTGTACGACGGCGTGGCGATGGCCCGCTTCTTCTCCACCCTGATGCTGATCTCCGGGGTCGCCCCGGTCGTGGCGCCGCTGATCGGCGCGCAGATCCTGCGGGCGACGGACTGGCGGGGCGTGTTCGTGCTCCTCACGGGGGTGGGGCTGCTGCTGGCCGTGGTGGTGTGGACCCGGCTGCCGGAGACGCTGCCCGCCGCCGAGCGCCACGCGGGCGGGGTCGGCGAGGCCCTGCGCTCGATGCGCCGGCTGCTCGGCGACCTGCGCTTCACCGGTTACATGCTCACGGGCGGCTTCACCTTCGCCGCGCTGTTCGCGTACATCAGCGCCTCGCCGTTCGTGGTGCAGGAGATCTACGGCGCCTCCCCGCAGACGTTCGGCCTGCTGTTCGGCGTGAACTCGGTCGGCCTGGTGCTGATCGGCCAGCTCAACGGCCGGGTGCTGGTGGGCCGCGTCCGGCTGGACCGGGTGCTGGCCGTCGGTCTCGGGGTGGTCGTGCTGGCCGCGGCCGCCCTGCTGCTCATGACGACGGGTGTGTTCGGCGAGGTCGGGCTGGTGCCGGTGGCCGCCGCACTGTTCGTCCTGATGTCCGCGATGGGCGTCACCCTGCCCAACGCGCAGACCCTCGCCCTGATGCGGGTCCGGCACTCCGCCGGTTCCGCCTCCGCGCTCCTCGGTACGTCCTCCTTCCTCATCGGCGCGATCGCCTCGCCGCTCGTCGGGATCGCCGGCGAGCACACGGCCGTCCCGATGGCCGTCGTCCAGTTGGCTGCCGCACTGGTGGCGGCGGCCTGCTTCGTGGGAATGTGCCGTCCCTGGACCAAGGCGGGCGCGGAGGGAGAAGGGAACTGAGCGCACCGAGACTGCGCGTCGACACACCGGAACGGGCCGGACTCGACCCGGCGGAGACGCGGCTCCTCGTCCGTGACGTCGTGGACCTCACCACCGGCGACCGGCCCTGGGCCGCGGGCGCCGTCGTGGTCGCCGGGCGCGGCCCGGTGATCGCCGTGCGGGAGGCGGCCGGCTGGGCGGTGCGGTACTCGGCGTACGACCCGGCGGCCGACGCGGGGGTGGAACTGCCGGCGGGGGCACGGATCCCGATGACCGTCGACACCCCCTTCGACCTGGCGTCCCTCACCAAGCTGTTCACCTCGGTGGCGGCGGTGCAGCAGATCGAGCGCGGCACCCTCGGCATCGACGCGCGGGTGGGCGCCTATCTGCCCGACTTCCACGCGGCCGCCGCCCACGGCATCACCGTCCGCCAGCTCCTCACCCACACCTCCGGGCTGCGCCCCGATCTGCCCCTGTACGAGTGCCCGGACGACACCCGGCGGTGGAAGCTGCTACGCGCGGAGACACCCGTCGGCGCACCGGGCACGTACGTCTACTCGGACCTGAACATGCTGCTGCTCCAGCAGCTCCTGGAGCGGCTGACCGGCCGCACCCTCGACGTCCTCGTGCGGGACGGGATCACCCGGCCGCTGGGCATGGCCTCGACCGACTTCGGCCCGTGTCCCGGCGCGGCGGCGACCGAGGACCAGCGGCGGCCGTGGGCGAAGGCGGACCGGGGGATGCTGCGGGGCGTGGTGCACGACGAGAACGCCTGGGCGCTGGGCGGGGTGGCCGGTCACGCGGGCCTGTTCTCCACGGGCCACGACCTCGCGGTGTTCTGCCGCACCCTGCTGGCGGGCGGTTCGTACGGTCCCGCCCGCATCCTCGGCCCCGACTTCGTGGAACTCCTGCTGACCCCGCCGGGGCTGGGCTTCGCGGTGGACCAGTCGTGGTTCATGGGCGAGCTGGCGGGCGAGGGCGCGGCGGGGCACACGGGGTTCACGGGGACCTCGCTGGTGCTGGATCCGGCGACGGACACGTTCGTGGTGTTGCTGGCGAACACGGTGCATCCGCGGAGACGGGCGCCGGACAGCGGGCCGCGGGCTCTGGTGGGGACACGACTGGCGATGGCGGTGCGGTGAGGGCCCTGTGGTGAGGGTGCCGTGGTGAAGGCCGTGCGGTGAAGGCCGTGCGGTGAAGGCCCGTGGTGAAGGCCGTGCGGTGAAGGCCCGTGGTGAAGGCCGTGCGGTGAAGGCCCGTGGTGAAGGCCCCGTGGTGAAGGCCCGTGGTGAAGGCCCGCGGTGAAGGCCCGCGGTGAAGGCCCGCGGTGAAGGCCCGCGGTGAAGGTGGTGCGGGGAGGGCACTGCGGTGAGGGCAGTGGCCCGGACCTGAGAAAATCCGGGGGTGAACGTCTCCGTATCCGTTTCCGAGATCCTCCGTGGCGCCCTGACGGACCTGCTCGACGGGCTGCCGCCCAAGCAGGCCGGGCAGGCCGTCGAGCGGCTGATCGCCAACTACCGGGGCGCCACCCCCACCGACGCCCCCATCCTGCGCGACCGGGCGGACGTGGCCGCGTACGCCGCGTACCGGATGCCGGCGACCTTCGAGGCGGTGCGGTCGGCCCTGGAGGCGTTCGCGGACGCCGTGCCGCAGTGGTCGCCGGGCAGTCATGTGGACGTCGGCGGCGGCACGGGGGCCGCGACCTGGGCGGTGAGTTCCGCCTGGGACGGGACGCGCCCGGTGACCGTGCTCGACTGGGCGGAGCCCGCCCTGGCCCTCGGCCGCGAGGTCGCCGCCGCGAACCCGGCGCTGCGCGACGCCCGCTGGCAGCGCGCCCGCATCGGCACGACCCTCGCCCTGGACCCCGCGGACCTGGTCACCGTCTCCTACGTCCTCAACGAGCTGGCCGCCCCCGACCGGGCCGTGCTGGTGGACGCCGCCGCGTCGGCCGCGCAGGCCGTGGTGATCGTCGAGCCGGGCACCCCGGACGGCTACGCCCGGGTGATCGAGGCCCGCGACCGGCTGATCGCCGCCGGGTTCCGGGTCGCCGCGCCCTGCCCGCACAGCGCGGCCTGTCCGATCGTGCCCGGCACGAACTGGTGCCACTTTTCGGCGCGGGTCAGCCGCTCCTCCCTGCACCGGCAGGTCAAGGGCGGCTCGCTGCCCTACGAGGACGAGAAGTTCAGCTATGTCGCGGCCGCCCGCTTCCCCGTCTCCCCCGTCTCCTCCCGGGTGGTCCGGCGGCCGCAGATCCGCAAGGGCCAGGTGCTCCTCGACCTGTGCGAGGCCGAGGAGCGGCTGAGCCGTACGACGGTGACGAAGAAGCACGGCGACCTGTACCGGGCGGCCCGGGACGCCGACTGGGGCGACGCCTGGCCGCCGGCCCCGTGAGCTTCGTGGCCCGGGCCTGTCCTAGGCGGGCTTGAGCCCCTGGTCGCCTGCCTCCGTCACGAAGGAGGCGGCCGTGGTGAGGGGGGCGCCCTGCGTGGTGACGTAGGGAACGGTCTTGAAGTCGGCGCGGGCGAGGTCGCGGCCCAGCGAGACGGTCGCGTAGCCGCGCAGCCCGTTGTAGAACCTCAGGTGCGGGTTGGCGGCCATGAAGGTGGCCCAGTTGGCGGGTTTCGCCGAGCCGTTGCCGCCGCTGGAGACCGACGAGGTGACGATCTCCGTGCCGAGCGTCTTGGACGTCTGGTCGGCGAAGTCCCGCTTGATGTCGAAGCCGTAGTGCACATGGACGTCGCCGGTGAGGACCATCAGGTTCTCGACTCCGGCGGCCTGCGCGCCGGCCAGGATCCGCTCGCGGGAGGCCGGGTAGCCGTCCCAGGAGTCCATGGAGACCTGGGAGGGCGCGGTGGTGGAGTTGTACCGCTGGGCGAAGGTGACCTGCTGCGGGACCACGTTCCACAGGGCGCGCGAGCGGTGCCAGCCGTCGATGAGCCACCGCTCCTGGGCGCCGCCGGTGAGGGTGCGGGCCGGGTCCTCCGACTCGGGTCCCGGGACCCGCCAGCCGTCGCCGTACGCCTGGTCGGAGCGGTACTGGCGGGTGTCCAGGACGTCGAACTGGGCGAGCCGGCCCCAGTGCAGGCGCCGGTAGAGCCTGAGGTCGGGGCCGTCGGGGAGCTGCGGGCGGCGCAGCGGCTGGTTCTCCCAGTAGGCGCGGTAGGCGGCGGCCCGGCGGATGAGGAACTCCTCGGCGGGGTCGTCGTTCTCCGACACCGCGCCCGCGTAGTTGTTCTCGGTCTCGTGGTCGTCCCAGGTGACGACGAACGGGTGGGCGGCGTGCGCGGCCAGCAGGTCGGGGTCGGACTTGTACAGCGCGTACTTGAGGCGGTAGTCGTCCAGCGTCACCATCTCGTGGCCGTAGACGGCCGGCACGGTCCCGGCCGGGTAGGCGCGGGCGCCGCCGACACCGCTGACGGCGTACTCGTAGAGGTAGTCGCCGAGGTGCAGGACGAGGTCCACGTCGTCCTCGGCGAGGTGCTTGTACGCGGTGAAGTAGCCCTGGTCGTAGCGCTGGCAGGAGACGACGCCGACGGTGAGGGCGGCCGCCTCGGCGCCGGGGGCGGGGGCGGTGCGGGTGCGGCCGGTGCGGCTGATCCAGGTGCCCGCCTTGAAGCGGTAGTAGTACACGCGGTCGTTCTCGAGGCCGTCGACCTGGACGTGCACGCTGTGGCCGAACTCCGGGTGCGCGAGGCCGGTGCCGCGCCTGACGGGCCGGCGGAAGGCCTCGTCGCGGGCCAGTTCCCAGTGCACGGTGATCCGCTGGGCGGGCAGTCCGCCGTCCGCCTGGTACGGGGCGGGCGCGAGCCGGGTCCAGAGGAGGACGGAGCCGGGCAGCGGGTCGCCGGAGGCGACGCCGAGGGTGAAGGGGTCGTCGGTGAGCTGTGCCGGGTCGAGTTCGGCGGCCGCCGCGGTGCCGGCGGCGGGCAGGTTCACCGTGAACGCGAGCGCGGCGGCGGCCGCGGTGCCGGTGAGGAAACGGCGGCGCCCCAAGTGGCGCGCGGTGGCGCGTAGTTCGGGGGTGTGCTGGGACTGGTGGGCTGCGGGTGTCATTCCGGTCCTCCCCAGAAGAATGGCGACAAGAGGCATTGGAGTGGCCGGAGACGGCTCGGCGGCGTCGCCGGGTTGGCGCGTACACAACAGTCGGATGTCGGACGTGTGTCTTCCGCATGCCGGATCCGAGCGGCGGGGCTCACGTACGCTGCGGGTCCATGACTGCCGAGCACGCCGAGCACGCCCAGGACACCCAGGACACCCAGGCCGCCGGACGGTCCGCCGGACCGACGAGGATCGCGATCGTCACCGGCGCCGGTTCCGGGATCGGACGCGCGGTGACCGTGGAACTGCTGCGCGCGGGCTGGTCGGTGGCGCTGGCCGGGCGGCGCGCCGAGACCCTGGAGGCGACGGCCGCGCTGGTGCCCGGGGGCACGGGTCTCGCCGTACGGACGGACGTCTCCCGCCCGGAGGAGGTGACGGCCCTCTTCGACGCCGTGCGTGACCGCTTCGGGCGGCTGGACCTGCTGTTCAACAACGCGGGCACGTTCGGGCCGGGTGGCGTGCCGTTCGAAGAACTCCCCTACGACGCCTGGCGGCACGTGGTGGACACCAACCTCAACGGGGCGTTCCTGTGCGCGCAGGGGGCGTACCGGCAGATGAAGGAGCAGGATCCCCGAGGCGGCCGGATCATCAACAACGGGTCCGTCTCGGCGCACACGCCCCGCCCCCTGTCGGCGCCCTACACGGCGACCAAGCACGCCCTCACCGGCCTGACGAAGTCCCTTTCGCTGGACGGCCGGGCGCACGGCATCGCGGTCGGCCAGATCGACATCGGCAACGCGGCCACCGACATGACGGTACGGATGCGGACGGGCGCGTTGCAGGCGAACGGAGAGACCGCGCCGGAACCGGTGATGGACGTCGCCGACGTGGCGCGCACGGTGCGACACATGGCGGAGCTGCCGCTGGAGGCGAACGTGCAGTTCGCGACGGTACTGGCGACGGCGATGCCGTACGTGGGACGGGGCTGAGGGCACACACCGAAGGCGGGCCGTGGGCGCACCGAGGGCGGGCCGTGGGCGGCACACCGGTCGCCCACAGGTCGTCAACTCCTCAACCTGCACAAGCGGAGTTTCTCCGTCCGCACCACTGCGGCCGATGACGGACTTATGCTCAACTCTTCTCCACGAGAACTTCACACTTGAGGCACGACAGTTCCGCACCGGACGACCGCAAGCCACACCGAGGGGGAGGGGCAGCCGTCCCATGGCACCGGGTGGGGGTGGACCTCGCTGGGACCGCGAGGTACGCACCGGCACCGTGGGACGGCTGCCGCACCATCAACTCGTAGGCGGCAGCTCGCCACAACGGCGTCGACGCCGGCGCAGCGCGTACGCCCCGCCCGCCAGCAGCGCCACCGCACTCGCGGCCCCGCCGAACACGCCCCACCCGTCCGGACCGCCGCCGTCCCCGGCCGACGAGGCCTCCGCCCCGGCATGCGGCGCCTTCCCCGCCGACGACCCGCTCGCCCTGGTCCCGCCCTCGCTCAACGCCTCGACCAGCGTCCCCACCGCTCGCGCCGAACTCCCGTGCGCGAAACCCCAGTCGAGCAGCGCGGCCGTCTCCTCGTAGACGGCGTTGTGGCCGCTCTTCGGATGCAGCACGGTGACGACGAGGGTGCGCCCCGCGCGGGTCGCGGCACCGGTGAAGGTGTTGCCCGCGTTGCTGGTGAAGCCGTTCTTCACACCGATCATGCCCGGGTACGGCGTCACCCCGTACGTGCCCGACAGCAGCCGGTCGGTGTTCTCGATCCGGAAGGTCTTCCCGCCCCCGGCCGGGAACCGGGCGGCCCTGGTGCCGCAGTAGGCGCGGAAGTCGGCGTCGCGCAGACCGTGCCGGGCGAAGAGGGCGAGGTCGTAGGCGGAGGACAGCTGGCCCTTGTGGTCGTAGCCGTCGGGGCTGACCACACGGGTGTCCAGGGCCTGGAGGTCGACCGCTCTCGCCTGCATCTCGGCGACCGTCTTCGCTACCCCGCCGTTCATCCGGGCGAGCACCTGCACGGCGTCGTTGCCGGAGCGCAGGAACACGCCCTGCCACAACTGCTCGACGGTGTAGGCGACCCCGGCCTTGACGCCGACGAGGCTGGAGCCGGACGGGATGCCGGCCAGGTCCGCGTCGGTCACCAGACAGCGCTCGGTGCGGTCGAACCTGTCCAGCAGGGTGTCCGCGAACAGCATCTTCAGCGTGGAGGCGGGCGCGACCCGCAGATGCGCCCGGTAGGAGGCGAGCACCTCGCCGCTGTCCTGGTCGGCGAGCAGCCAGGCCCGGGCGGTGAGCTTCCCCGGCAGGGCGCCGCCCCCGTTCACCTGGACGCCGTCGGCGACGAGCCGCGCGCCGCCGACCACCACGTCGGACGCGGCCGCGGCCGGTGTCGCGGTGAGCGGTGCCGCGGTCAGTGGCGCGGTGGCCGCGAGGGCCAGCAGGGAGCGCCGGGACAGGCGCGGCAAGGGGCGCGAGAATGCGTGCACTGCGGGACCGTACAAGGGGATTCGGGGAAAATGGAAATCCCCACCCAACCGCTGTCACCTGGGAAAATCCCCTCCACAGCCTAGGAATCAGCTGTCTCAAGAAATTCTGATCCGGCCGCCCGCATTCTCAGTCCTTACACATCCTTTACTCAGGATGACTCAAAGGTTTCTCCCTAGGTTGTGGCCGCGCCCACAGCGGGCGCCAAGAACCTTAGGGAACGGGATGTTTGGCATCTATCTCAAGCGTGAACTGGGCCGGCGCAAGAAGGCCGCCCTGGTCATCGCACTGGGTCTGGCGCTCGGAATCGCGCTGGTCATCACCGTCAACTCGGTGTCGGCCGGCATGACACAGGCTCAGGACAAGGTCCTGCAGTCGCTGTACGGCCTCGGCACCGACATGACCGTCACCAAGGCCCGTACGGCACCCACGGCCAACAGTTCCGGTGGCCCCAGATTCGAGTTCGACGCCAAGGGCGAGGACGACGACGACTCGGAGCAGAGCTCGGACCGGGTGTCGACGCAGGGCGGTCAGGTTCTGAAGGCCGCGCTCGTCACGCAGGTCGCGGACCAGAAGGGCGTGGCGGCCGCGGTCGGCGCCCTCACCCTGAACGTCACCAAGGTCGACGGCTCCTTCACCCAGGGCAAGGCCCAGAGCTCCACCAGCGGAAGCAGCGGCAACAGCGGCCAGGGCGGTCCCGGCGGCGGCAGCGGCGGCGGCTCCACCGCGGCCCCGCAGGTGCAGGGCGGCGGCGCCTCCTTCGACGTCAACTCGTACGCCGTGGCCGGTGTCGACGTCGCGAACCAGGACCTCGGCCCGCTGGCGAGCTCGAAGATCTCCTCCGGCGTGACGTTCACGTCGGCGCAGGCCAACGCCAAGGTCGCCGTCGTCAGCAAGTCGTACGCCAAGGAGAACTCGTACAAGGTCGGTTCGACGCTGACGATCTCCAGCACCAAGTACAAGATCATCGGCATCGCCACCCCCGACAGCAGCGACTCCACCACGGACGTCTACCTGCCGCTGAAGCAGGCGCAGACCCTCGGCGACGCGGCGAACCAGGTCACCACGATCTACGTCAAGGCGACCGACTCCCAGCAGATCGACACCGTCAAGGCGACGATCCAGAAGAACATCTCCGGCACGACCGTGACGACCTCCGCCGACCTCGCGGAGACCGTCTCCGGTTCCCTCTCCACCGCCTCCAACCTGGCGACCAGCGTCGGCAAGTGGCTGTCGATCGCCGTCCTCGTCGCCGCGTTCCTGGTGGCCGCGCTGCTCACCTCCTCGGCCGTGTCCCGCCGGGTGCGCGAGTTCGGCACCCTGAAGGCGCTCGGCTGGCCGAGCCGCCGGGTGACCCGGCAGGTCGTCGGCGAGTCCATGGTCAACGGCCTCCTCGGCGGCGCCCTCGGCATCGGCCTGGGCCTGGCGGCCGCCTACACGGTGACCGCGATCAGCCCGAAGCTGACCGCCGAGCTCGGCAGCACCGGCGGCGGTGGCGGCATGGGCGGCCCCGGCGGCGGCGGTCCCGGTCAGCAGTCCGCGTCGAACACGATGGAGATCGCCCTCTCGGCCCCCGTCTCCGTCACCACGATCGCGCTCGCGGTGGGCCTGGCGGTCGCCGGCGGTCTGATCGCCGGCGCGATGGGCGGCTGGCGCGCCTCCCGGATGCGCCCGGCGGACGCCCTGCGCAGCGTCTCCTGACCCGCGTCCCGACCAGTCGTCACATCCCTCACGGAGAACACGGAGAACCCGGAGATCCCATGTACAACCTCACCGGCGTCACCAAGCGCTACACGCGCGGCAAGGAGACGATCGAGGCGCTGCGCGGCATCGACCTCACGATCGCGGAAGGCGACCAGCTCGTCATCCAGGGCCCCACGGGCGGCGGCAAGTCGACGCTGCTCCAGATGATCGGCGGCCTCGACCGGCCGACCGAGGGCAGCGTCGAGCTGGACGGCGTCGACCTCGCGCGCATCAGCGAGGCGAAGCTGACCCGGCTGCGCGCCGAGAAGATCGGCATCATCTTCCAGTCGTTCAACCTCATCCCGACGCTGACCGCGCAGGAGAACGTCGAGACGGCGCTCGTCCCGCTCGGGGTGAAGCCCGCGGAACGGCGCGAGCGGGCGGCGGAGGCCCTGCGCTCGGTCGGCCTGGGCGAGCGCCTCACGCACGCCCCGGCGGAGCTCTCCGGCGGTCAGCAGCAGCGCGTCGCGATCGCCCGCGCACTGGTCAAGAAGCCGAAGGTGCTGCTCGCCGACGAGCCCACCGGCAACCTCGACGAGGGCATGCGCGACGAGATCATGGAGGTCCTCGAAGGGCTCTGGCACGAGTACGGGCTGACCTTCATCATGGTCACCCACGACTCGTCGATCGCCCGCCGGGCCCCGCGCCTTGCCACCATCAAGGCGGGACAGCTCACGCTGACGGAACAGGCTGCCGCCCGCTCCTGGTGAACCCCCGCAAGTGAACTCCAGTAGTACGAAGGGCCGTTGCCCGCCTACCCGGCGGTGAATGGCCCTTCGCCGTTGCCCGGTGGCCCTTCGCCGGTGGCCGGTGGCCCTTCGCGGTTGCCCGGTGGCCCTTCGCCGGTGGCCGGTGGCCCTTCGCGGTTGCCCGGTGACCCTTCGCCGGTGGCCGGTCGGCCGGTGGTCCGCCGGCCAGTCGCCGATGCCGGTCGCCGCTCGCCGGTGGCCCTTTGCCGGGGGCCGGTGGTCCGCTGGCCAGTCGCCGCCCGCCGGTGGCCGGAGGCGCCCGCCAGTGGCCGGAGGCGCCCGCCGGTGGCCGGAGGCGGTCGCCGGTGGCGGTGGCGGTCACCGGTAGTCGGTGGCCGCTTGCCGGCGCTACGCCTGGCCGGTCTCGAAACGGGAGATCCGGCCGTCGTCCTCGACGACGAAGCTCCACCTGGTGCGCATCTCGCCCCAGGTGTCGTTGCGGTAGTCGGCGATGAGGGCGCGCCCGCCGGCCGACTCCTTGGTGACGTCCATGTGGCCGTGGGAGGAGAAGATCTCCCGGTCGATCCACTGGCCGAGGTCACGGTCGGAGCCGTCGTCCGCCATGGTCGCGTCGGGGGTGAGCAGGCTGCGGAACGTCTCCTCGTCATGGGCGTTGACGGCGGCGACGAAGGCCCGCACGGCCGGGTCGCTGAGTCTGTCGGTCTGGATCGCCATACAGGTCACCCTCACACCGCGCTCCGGGCCCCGCCACCCGAACGGCGCCCAGGACGGGCCGGACGGGTGTGAGGGGTGCGACGGTGGAAACGCGGAGGGGGCTGTTCCTGTTCCTGTCCTGCTTCTGTCCTGCTTCTGTCCTGCTTCTGTCCTGCTCTGTTCCCCTCCGTCCGCCGTTCTCTGCTCAGGGAGTCACCATGACCTGTTACGACCGTCGTGATCTGGGACTGCTGCTGCTCCGGCTCGGCACCGGCGGAGTGCTGGCGGCCCACGGCGCGCAGAAGCTGTTCGGCTGGTTCGGCGGACACGGCCTGGAGGGCACCGGCCAGTTCATGGAGTCCGTCGGCTACGCCCCCGGCAAGGCCAGCGCGACGGCGGCGGGCCTGGCGGAGGCCGGCGGCGGCACGCTGCTGGCACTGGGCCTGGCCACCCCGGCAGCGGGCGCGGCGGCGGCCGGCGCGATGGCGGGCGCGTCCGCGGTGCACGTCCCCAACGGCTTCTTCGCGCAGAGCGGCGGCTACGAGCACGCGGCCTCCCTGGGCCTGGCCGCCGCGGGCCTCGCCATCACCGGCCCGGGTCGCCTCTCCCTCGACCACGCCCTCGGCCACACGGTCGACCGCGGCTGGATGGTCCCGGCGGCGCTCGGCGCGACGGCGGCGGTCACCGCGGTGATCATCGGCATGCGGAACAAGCGGCTGCGCAGGCAGGAGCAGGGCGAGCAGGAGGCGCTGTTCGAGGAGTAGCCCCGGGGGCTGCCGGGTGCCGGGTGCCGGACGTGACCTGGCAGGCTTCGCTGATGAACACTCAGCCCCGGCCTGCGAAGACCCCGTCCACGGAACCCGCAGCATCGGTCGGCCCTGCCGCTCCCACCGAGCCCTGGGCCACCGTCGACGCCCTGTGGACCTGGCTGGAGAGCCACGGAGCGCACGGCGGCCGCGAGGGCCTGCTGCTGCGCATGCTGAAGCTGTCGGAGGAGGTCGGCGAGGTCGCGCAGGCGGTCATCGGCGCGACCGGCCAGAACCCCCGCAAGGGCGTCACCCACACGTGGGAGGACGTGCAGGGCGAACTGTGCGACGTGGCCATCACCGCGCTGGTGGCTCTGCGGACGCTGACCCCGGAGGCGGAGACGGTGTTCGCGGGGCATCTGGCACGGGTGGCGGAGCGGTCCGTGGGGTGCGCGGGTGAGGACGGGGCAGGCGTGCACTGAGCCCACCCGCCCCCTCTTCCGCGAACCGTCCGACCACCACTCGCGTCCCTCTGTACGATCACCGCACGCGAGGCGGGGGCCGTAGGCGGAGGGGGCGTGGATGGACGACAACACCGGTGGACGCAGGGTGGCTTGGCCATGGCGAGTCGCCGCGTCGGTCGCCGGGGTGGCCGTGCTGCTCGGCGGCTGCGGTTCCGGAGACAACGACGACGACAAGGCGGACGAGCCGAACCCTTCGGCAGCCTCGGGGTCCGCGGCCGCGACCTCGTCCGGCTCTCCTTCGGCGTCACCGTCGGGTGGTGGCGCGTCGTCGCTGACGCCGTTCGAGGCGGACCCCGCGCAGGTGCCCAGGACGAAGAGCCAGGCCGAGGCGCTGGCGGCGGCCGTCGCACTGAAACCCGAGGCATGGGGCGCGGACTTCAGGGCCCAGCAGCCGGCCGCCAGCACCCCCGGCACCGCCGCCGTGCTCGACGAACAATGCCGGTGGGAGCGGGGGGCACTCCCTCAGGGCGTCCTGGCCTCGCTGTCCCGCTACAGCGAGATTCCCGCGACCGCGGGTAAGGGCAAGATCAAGGTGACCGCGGCGGTGACCGTGCACGCCACTGTGCTCGACGCCGACGACCAGCTGTCCACCACGCTGGAGGAACCGTTGCGCTGCCGAGAGCAGCAGGTCCGCAGCGACGAGCGGATATCCGGGCTCATGTCGCTCGCCACCCCCTACGGCCAGGGCAGCAACAACTACGCCGATGACGACGTTCTGGAAATCGGTTCCTACCTCACCGGCAACAGCAAGCAGACGTACCGCTGGCAGGTCGCGCGGATCGGCACGGTGGTCGTGACCACGTCGGTGAAGGGCGCCAAGGGTTACTCGGACGACGAGTTGACGCAGTACTCGTCGCACGCCCTCGTCGCGATGCTCGGCCGCGTGAAGTCCGAGCTCGGAGTGGAGAACTGATGGAGCCGTTGCGTTCTTCCGATCCCGCGCGTATCGCGGACCATCGCCTGCTCGGGCGACTCGGCGCCGGAGGCATGGGAGTGGTGTACCTGGCCCGCACGCCGGGCGGCGCCCTGGTGGCGCTGAAGGTGCTGCTCGCCGAGTACGCCGAGGAGCCGGGCTTCAAGGAGCGGTTCCGCCGTGAGGTCGAGGTGGCCCGACGGGTCGACAACCCCTGGGTGGTACCGCTGGTGGACGCCGACGCGGACGCCGAGGCACCGTGGCTGGCGACGGCGTTCGTCCCCGGCCCTTCGCTGGGCGAGGCGGTGGCCGCGTACGGGCCGCTGACCGAGCGCGGGCTGCGGCTGCTCGGCGCCCGGCTGGCGGAGGCGCTGAGCGAGGTGCACGGGGCCGGGCTGGTGCACCGGGATCTGAAGCCGGGCAATGTGCTGATCGCCCATGACGGGCCGCGGCTCATCGACTTCGGCATCGCCCGGGCACCGGAGGACAGGACGCTCACGGCGACCGGGATGGTGGTCGGTACGCCCGGCTATCTGTCGCCCGAGCAGGCCGAGGGCCGCGGCGGGGACGGCATCGGCCCCGCGAGCGACGTGTTCTCCCTCGGGTGTGTCCTGGCGTTCGCGGCGACCGGCCGGGCGCCGTTCGGCAGCGGAGCGGTCGACGCACTGCTGTACCGGGCCGTGCACGATCCGGCGGACCTCGACGGGGTGCCCTCGGAGCTGCTGGCGGTGCTGGAGCGCTGCCTGGACAAGGACCCGGCCCGGCGGCCGGATGCCGGGGAACTGGTGCGGGAACTGGCGGCCGACGGCGCTCCTCAGGACGCGGAGACGGCCGAGTGGCTGCCCGAGCCGGTGACCCGGCTGATCGCCGAGCGATCGGCCGCCGCGCTCGCGCTGCCGGACATCGAGCACACGCTCGCGCCGTCCGACGCGCCGGCTGATCCCGGCTCTGCGGAACCCTGGCCGACGGAACCCGACACGCGCGAGACGTCCGGGCCGGCCGAACCGCAGGATGCCCGCCCGGCCGGCCGACGCCCTTTCCTGCTGCTCGCCGGTGGAGCCTTGGCGCTGGCGGCGGGCGGCGGCGGGGCCTGGTGGGCGGTCACCCGGGACGACGACGCGGGAGGCGCCGACCCTGCCGCCGCGTCCTCGCGGCGACCGGTGCACACCGTCGCGCTGCACGGCGACCTCAGCGGCCCGCAGCGGGAAACGGGCCGGGCCCAGGAGCGCGGACTGCGGCTCGCCGTAGCGGAGTTCAACGCACGCGGCGACGCCCCGTTCACCGTGAAGGTCAGGGCCGTCGACGACGGGGGTGATCCGGTGGCCTCGGCCCGGCTCGCCGCGGAACTCGCGGAGGACCCGGCGGTCCTCGCCGTGGTCGGCCCGACCACCGATGCGACGGCGCAGACGGCGCTCGCGAAGTACGACGCCGGACTGTTGCCGGTCGTCGCTGTGTCCCCCGGCGGGATCATCCTCGTCCTCCAGGGGTTCCGCTCGTTCCTGCTCGGGCGGTTGCCCGACTCGGTGCTTTCCATCTATGTCAGCAACTACCTTCGCGCGACGGCCCGTTCACGCAAGATCGCTGTCGTCCTCGACCGCCCGGCCGGCAACTACGCTGCGCAGCTCGCCACTTCCCTCAGCAACGAGCTCAACAACGTGCAACAGCCGTCGGTGCCCGAAGTGGTCAGCGCGATGCGCCGCGACTTCGGCAGCGCGGTGGACACGGTGCTCTCCGCCGGCGCCGACTCCGTCTTCTTCGCCGGCCTGCCCGACCGGGGGGCGTTGATCGCCGCGACGTTGCGCGAGCGCGCCTTCCAGGGTGCGCGGGTGTCCGGCCCGGCGCTCCTCGACGGACGATTCCTGGCGCGGGCTCAAGAGGCGGCGGAGGGCTGGGTGATGGTGGCCCCGGTCATCGACGCGACCCGCAAGCCCGAGGCGAGGAAGTTCGCCGCCGCCTACCGCGAACGTTTCAAGGAGGCGCCGCCACGGTACGCGGCGGAGGCGTACGACGTGACCGGGATGCTGCTGAAGGCCCTGTCCGGACTGCCCGCGAAGAGCCGCACCCGGGCGAACCTGCTCGCGGCCGTGCGGGCGGCCAAGTACCAGGGCATCACGAAGACGTTCGCCTTCGAGAAGACCGGCATGATGGTGATCGACGGCACCGGTGGCTTCCTCTGGCAGGTCGAGCAGGGCGACTTCGTGTACGGCGGCCCCGCGCCGACCAGCGTCTGATGGAGCCCCTGCGCACCGGCGACCCGTCCCGGATCGGCCGCTACCGTCTGCTGCGGCGGCTGGGCGCCGGCGGCATGGGGGTGGTCTTCCTGGCCCGCGCGCCGGGCGGAGCGATCGCCGCGGTGAAGGTGGTCCGGTCCTCGTACGCCGACGAGGCGGGCTTCCGGACCCGCTTCCGCCGCGAGATCGAGGCCGCCCGGCAGGTCCGCAGCCCGTGGGTGGTCCCGTTGCTGGACGCGGACGCCGACGCGGAGACGCCGTGGCTGGCGACCTCGTACGTGCCGGGGCCCTCGCTCACCGAGGCGGTGGACACCTTCGGGCCGCTGTCGCTCGCCTCCGTGCGGATGCTGGGCCTGCGGCTCGCCGAGGCGCTCGACGCGGTGCACGGCGCCGGTCTCGTGCACCGCGACGTGAAGCCGGGGAACATCCTCCTGGCCCCGGACGGGCCACGGCTCATCGACTTCGGTATCGCCCGCGCGCCGGAGGCCACCGCGCTCACCTCCAGCGGCGTGATCGTCGGCTCGCCCGGCTTCCTGTCGCCCGAGCAGGCCCGGGCTCGGGGCGGGGAGATCGGCCCGCCGAGTGACGTGTTCTCCCTGGGGTGCGTGCTCGCGTTCGCCGCGACCGGCATCCGGCCGTTCGGCGGCGGAGGGGCGGCGGGCATGCTGCTGCGCACGGTCTACGAGGAACCGGATCCGGCGGCGGTCCCGGACAGTCTGTCGCTCCTGCTGAGGGGCTGTCTGCACAAGGATCCGCCCGGCCGCCCGAGTCTCGCGCGACTCCGCGAGGAGCTCGGGGACGGCACGGAGGACGACTCCCCCGGGCGGTCGGACTGGCTGCCCGCGCCGGTCACCCGGCTGATCAACGACCGGGCCGCCGCCGTGCTCACCCTCGGCACGATCGAGCCGACCCAGGTGTCCGTGTCCGCGACGGCGAGCACGGTGTCACCGGAGGCCGCGACGCTGACGGCCGTCACCGCGACGCGGCCCACCACCCGCGCCTTCGGCCGCCGCGGCTTCCTGCGCCTCGGCTCGACGGCGGGAGTCCTCGCAGCGGGCGGCGGCGGGGCCTGGTGGTGGAGCACCCGGCCGAAGTCGGGTGCGGGCCCTTCGGCCGGGGCGGGTACGCGTCCCGAACTGGTCGTGGCGTTCCACGGCGATCTGACCGGGGCCCGGAAGGAGACCGGGAACGCCCAGCTCAACGGGGCCCGGCTGGCAGTCGAGCAGCTCAACGCCGAGAGCGGGCGCCCCTTCCGGCTGAAGCTGCCGACGTACGACGACGGCGGCGACACCAAGCGGGCCGCCGACCTGGCCGTCCGGGTGACGAAGGACGCCGACGTGCTCGCCGTGCTGGGACCCACCACCGACGCCTGCTTCCTCGCGAGCGAGGTCACGTACACCAAGGCGGTGATGCCCGTCGTGTCGGTCTCGGTGGGCACCGACACCCAGAGTTCGCAGATCGGCACGAGTGTCTACCACTCCCATGCGGCGCTGCGCGTCACCGACCCGCTCCTCGCCGCCCCCTGCAGCCGCTACCTCAGCAACCACGTCGACGCGCAGAAGGTGTTCCTCGTGGACGACCGGGCCCAGGGCGACTTCGCCTGGTCCCTGTGCGACCAGACCCGACAGGCACTGGAGCAGGCCGGCCGGGAGGCCACGGTGACGAGCGTCGCCGCCACGAAGATCGACTACGCGTCCCTCGCCGCCGCGGTAATGTCCGCCCGGGCGGACGCGGTCGTCTTCACCGGCGACGCGGCCCGGGGCGCCGAACTCGCATCGGCGCTGCGGGCCGCCCGGTTCACCGGAACCCGGATGGCGACGGAACGCGCCTTCGCCCCGCTGTTCCTCTCGTCGGCCGGCGCCGCCGCGAGCGACTGGGTCTTCGCCACCTCCTTCACCGACCCGACGGTCCGCCCCTCGGCCCGCGCCTTCACCAAGGCCTATCGCGCCCGGTACGGCACCGCCCCCGGCTGGTACGCGGCGGAGGCCTACGACGCCGTCATGTTCCTGGCCGAGGCCTGCACGAAGGACGGCTCGGCGGTGACGGAACGGGGCGCGATCGCCCGCCGGATGCCCGAGATCACGTACTCCGGCATCAGCAGGACCGTCAAGTACGAGCAGGGATACGGCTACAACCACGACGCGATGTTCCTGTTCCGGGCGGCGAACGGCGGGTTCCGGTACTTGGGTCAGTATCTGGAGGCGGCGGTCTCCTGAGGGGTGAGCGCGGCCGCGACCGGCCTGGCGGAAACAGGACGCCCGACACCGACCGCGTCCGACAACCGCACAGCGTGTCCCGCGATCCTTGCGTGTCGCCGCTCAGCTCTCCGGACCCGTGGAAGCCTCCTGCCTACCGGCGTTGACGACCACCGCCATGATGAGCGCGGCCACCGCGAACACCAGCGCCCCCACGATGAACGCCCTGGTGTAGCCGTACGTCATGGCCTCCTGCGCCTGGGCCACGAGTGCGCCGTCGTGCCTGCTCAGACCCGAGAAGTAGGCCTCGTCGGCGCGCGGCAGACGGTTGTCGGCGAACGACGTCGACAGGGTGGCGAGGGTGGCGAGGCCCAGTGCTCCGCCGATCTGCTGGGCGGTGTTGAGCATTCCTGACGCGCTGCCCGAGTCCCTCTCCGCCACGCCACGCACCGCGCCGAGTGTCAGCGGCACGAAGGAAGAGCCCAGTCCCGCGGCGGTGACGAACATGGCGGGCATCAGCGCGCCCGGGTAGGAGGAGTGCGGCGTCAGCCGGCTCAGCCAGAGCATCCCCGCCGCGGCGACGACCAGGCCGGGTGCTGCCACCAGGCGCGGCGGCAGCTTGACCACGAGCCGCGAGCCGATCGCGGCCATCATGCCGATGCCGGCGCTGAACGGCAGGTAGGCGAGCCCCGTCCTGACCGCGCCGTACTCGAGCACGTGCTGCATGTAGAGGGTGAGGAAGTAGAAGGTCGCGAACATGCCCAGGCCCACGAGGAACAGGGTGGCGTAAGTGCCCGCGCGGTTGCGGTCCTTGAAGATGCGCAGGGGCAGCATGGGGTGCTCGATGCGCGCCTGCCTCACGATGAACAGGGTGAGCAGTACCGCGGCGACGGCGAAGCAGGTGAGCGTGAGCCAGTCGGCCCAGCCCTGTTGTCCGCCTCGGGTCACCGCGTAGATCAGGCAGAGCAGACCGGCCGTGCCGGCCGCCGCGCCCGAGACGTCGAGCTTCCCGTGGGAGCGGTCGGCCTCGCCCAGTACGGTGGTTCCGGCCAGCACGGTGATGCCGATGGGGATGTTCACCAGCAACACCCAGCGCCAGTCGAGGTACTCGGTGAGGACTCCGCCGAGGATCAGGCCGACGGTCGACCCGACGCCGGCCATGGCGGCATAGGTGCCCATGGCGCGGTTGCGCTCCTTGCCCTCAGGGAAGTTCGTGGCGATCAGGGCGAGCGCGGTGGGCGCCGCGACGGCCGCGCCGACGCCCTGGAGCACCCGTGCGCAGACGAGCAGTCCGGAGTTGGGGGCCAGGCCACCGAGCACCGAGGCCAGGACGAAGACCACGATGCCGAACCTGAACACGCGGCGGCGGCCGAAGAGATCGCCGGCCCTGCCGCCGAGAAGCATCAGCCCACCGAAGGTGACCGCGTAGGCGTTCACCACCCAGGCCAGGTCGCCGGCGGACATCTTCAGCCCGCTCTGGATGCTCGGCAGGGCGATGTTCACGATGGTGGCGTCGAGCACCACCATCAGCTCCGCCGCGGCGATGACCAGCAGAGCGATCACCGGACGACGGCTGATTCCCGCTGGGCCTGCCGTCCCGGCGCCCGATTCGGTCTGTGCTCCTAATGACATGGGACCTCCAGAGGGGAGACGCAGGCGCGCAATCCGGGAGACCCCAGCGCAACGTTGCGTGTGGCTGTTTTCAGCCGTTTCTTCTTGCCTTTGTTCCGGTCCGCCCGGGGCCGGTACGCGCCGCCGGTTCTGTTGCCACTACCGTGAATATCCTTGCCCGCGCGAAGACTGCGCGGCAAGGTCATGACGACCCAACGAAAGGAAAAACAATGCTTGTTCGCGTGACCAAGGGCATTGCCGTCACCGCCACCGGACTGCTCACCGGTGCGTTCGGCTATGGAGCGGTCAACCTCGCGCCCACCTTCTGGGAGGTGCCGATGGAAACGCGGCTGTCCTTCCACGCCGAACTGATGAAGATGAACTCCCCGGTGATGCTCACCGCGATGGGGGCGGCCGCGGCGAGCTCGCTGGCGCTGTCCCTGCAGACCCGCGGCCGCGAGCAGTTGCTCGCGGCCGGCGCCACCCTGCTGACGGGAACGTCCTTCCTGATCACCCGCTTCGGAAACGTGCCGATCAACGCACAGATCAAGGTGTGGGCCGGCACCTCGGCGCCGGCCGACGCCGTCGAGATCCTGCACCGCTGGGACCTGTTCAACCGGATGCGCACCGGGACCGCCCTGGCCGCCTTCGTCCTGCTCGTCATCACGGCCGTTGGATCGCCCGACGGCCGGCAGCCGGCCGTCTCGGCGCCTTCCGAGCCGGACGACGCGCGGCGCGAGGAGGCCGAGGCCTGAGAGGCACAGCGATTACCAGCCATGGCCGATGTTGCCTTACAGGTCTTCCAGCTGGCGGGCGAGAGCCCTTTCCGTATCCGTCAACGGCCGATTACAGGCCACGTGTTCAGGGTGCCCCCGCACGGGTTCCGTAAAGTCCGGCGAGGGGATGACGAAGTACAGCTGGCCGTGGGCAATCAGCGCGTTCGCGCACATGCGCAGCAGACGACTCAAGAAAGACCGCATGGAACCATCGTGGCCGGTCACGCAAAAGCCCGGATAAAGCCGGAATTTCGTCATGCCCGGCCCTCGCCCGGCGCTCAGGCCGAGACCCTCGCCGGAATGTGGAACACCGCGTCATCGGCGAGGACGGTCTGGTGGGCCATACGCAGCTCCAGCCCGGGCTCGATGCCGAGCTCCTCGATGAGCAGCGCGCGGGTGCGACGGTAGGAGGCGAGGGCGTCGCCGCTGCGACCGCTGCGGTGGAGCACCACCATGAGCCGGGCACAGAACCCCTCGCTGAGCGGGTTCTCGGCCACCAGCCGGCTGAGTTCGCCGACCAGTTCGAGATGACGGCCGAGCAGCAGGTCCAGATCGATGCGCCGCTTGAGCACGGTCATCCACGCTTCGTCGTACTGCAGGGCGGTACCGGAGAGCGCCGAGCTCTCCCGCAGCCCTTCCAGGGTCGGGCCGCGACGCAGCGCCAGTGCCTCGCGGTACTGCTTCGACGCCAGTTCATGGTTGCCCGCGTCCGCCGATTCCGTGGCGAGCGCGGACAGCCGGTCGAAGCACACGGTGTCGAGGATGCCGTCGTTCACCTGAAGCTGATAGCCCGGCGGACGGGTGCGCAGAGTGCACCAGCGGCCGTCGAGGTCGTACCGGATCAGGAACTTGCGCAGCTGCGAGACGTACACCCGCAGAGCGGCGAGCGCGGTGGCCGGCGGCCGGTCGCCCCAGAGTTCGCGGATGAGGGCCTCGTTGGACACGGTCGCGTTGGGCCGGATCAGGAGAGTGGCCAGGAGCTGACGCAACTTACGCTGCGGCAACGGGACTTCGACGGATCCCGCCACGATCTCCAGCGGACCGAGGAGCCTCAGAGCGACCCTGCGCGGGGTGATGTCCTGCACACCGTACGCGGGCTGGGTTTCGGTGACGGTCATGCCAGGACCTCCAGCCGAGGGTGGGCGCTGCGGAAGAACGTCAGCGGCTGCTCCTCGCGCAGCAGGCCGAGGTCGACGACCTTGCCGATGATGATGACGTGGTCCCCTCCCGGGAACGTGCTGTGCAGCTCGCAGTCGAGGAAGGCCAGCGCGTCACCGAGGACCGGGGAGCCGGTCCTGCCGGGTCCGTGGGGCAGGCCGCCGAAGCCGGCTGTGTCGCGACGGGCGAAGGCACGGCACAGACCGGCCTGGTCCGAAGCCAGGATGTTGACGGCGAAGGCGCCACTGGCGCGAACGGCCTCGAGCGCCCTCGATTCCCGGTGGACGCAGAAGAGCACCAGGGCGGGGTCGAGCGAGACCGAGGTGAATGAATTCACCGTGACACCCACCGGCTCCTCGTCCTCACTGCCGAGGCAGGTGATCACCGCAACGCCGGTCGGATATCGACCGCATACCTCACGGAGCGTACGCGCCTCCACGGCGAAATTTCCCTGTCCGCCGGTATCGGAAACAGTCAGCTTTTCCACACGTCCCCCTTAGAAAAGACCGCGCTCACCCCTCGCCAGTGAATGAACGGGCACTGGGAACGGGGCGGTGCGGATACCCGACCCTAACAAGGTGACGTTGCGGCCACCTTCGGCCCAAAGGACGAGGCGGGGCGTACTTTCGTCCGAAGTGCCGGTACCAAAGCACCGCATCGAGCCGCTCAAGGCCTGGTCAAGGACTTGTGGAGGCTAGGCGGGCAGGCTGGTCCAGCAGCCTTGACTGGGCAATCTGGGAGAGCCGGGAGCGCCTGGCCGCCGGCCGGGCGCCACTGCGGCGGCCCGGTCCCGTACGACAGGTCGCCGATCGATCACCTTTCTCCGGCGGACTTTTCCCCGCCCTCATTGACGCTTTATCGCATCGGGTGATGCTGTTTTGGCCGCTCACCGAGCGACCGAACCCGGAACGGAAGGAAAGTGAATGCGCAGCACTCTTATCGTGGCCCGCATGAATCCGACCGCCGCAGCTGACGTGAAGCGCATCTTCGCCGAATCCGACGCCGGCGAACTCCCCAACCTGATCGGTGTGAAGGAACGCAGGCTTTTCCGCTTCCACGATCTTTATCTGCATTACATGGCGTCCGACGAGGACGTGCGCGGCCCGATCTCCGACATGAAGGGTCACGACCTCTTCGTCGACGTCAGCGAGAGGCTGAGCCCGCATATCGCGGCTTACGACCCCGAGACCTGGCGCGGTCCCCAGGACGCCATGGCCCACGAGTTCTACACCTGGCGCGCGGATGGCTGAGGCAGCTCCACGCTCGCACACTCCGGCGACGAGAACGTCGCCGGTCGGGCGAACCGCACCGCCGGTGCGGGACGACGAGAGGAGGCTGGCGTGACCAGCGAACGAATGACCAAGATCGCGGCGAAGGACGTCGAGTCCAACCGGCGCCGGGGCGGGGATCTGCGCACACTGCTCAGCCCCGTCACCGCGAAGGCCACCGCCGGCTTCATGGGGGTGCTCACCCTCGAGCCCGGCGAGGTCGTCACCGAGCACTACCACCCCTACTCCGAGGAGTTCCTGTACCTCGTCAGCGGGGAGATCCTGGCGCGGATCGACGGGCAGCCGGTCCCGCTCGCCGCGGGTGAGGCGCTGCATCTGAAGATCAATGTCCGCCACCGCCTGGAGAACCACGGCACGGAGCCGGCCTTCATGGTCTTCCAGCTGGGTCCGCTCGCCCCCCGTCCCGAGCTCGGCCACGTCGACACCGAGCCCCTTCCGGGCCAGGAGCAGGCGTGAGTCGCCGCAGGGCCGTCGTCACGGGGGTCGGAGTGGTGGCGCCAGGTGGCATCGGCGCCAAGGCGTTCTGGAAGCTGCTGACCGACGGCCGTACGGCCACGCGTGCCATCTCGCACTTCGACGCGTCGGCCTACCGCTCCCGAATCGCGGCGGAGTGCGACTTCGACCCGGCCGCGAGTGGACTGTCACCCGAAGAGGTCCTGCGCATGGACCGTGCCGCGCAGTTCGCCGTGGTCGCCGCGCGGGAGGCACTCGCGGACAGCGGTGTCGAGACCGGCGCGGCGCCGCCCCACCGCATCGGTGTCTCGATCGGCAGCGCGGTGGGCTGCACCATCACGCTGGAACAGCAGTACGTCCGGGTCAGCGACGGCGGCAGCCATTGGGTGGTGGACGCCTCGGACCCGTATCCCCATCTGTACGGAGCTCTGGTCCCCGGCACGCTCGCCGCCGAGGTGGCGTGGACGGCCGGGGCGCAGGGACCGGTCCGGGTGGTGTCGACGGGCTGCACCTCCGGTCTCGACTCCGTGGCGCAGGGTGCTCAGTTCATCGAGGACGGGTCGGCCGACATGGTCCTGGCCGGTGCCACCGATGCGCCGATCTCACCGATCACCGTTGCCTGTTTCGACGCGATCAAGGCGACTTCGCCCAACAACGACGACGCCGCACACGCCTCCCGTCCCTTCGACCGGGACCGGGACGGTTTCGTGCTCGGCGAAGGCGCGGCCGTACTGGTGCTGGAGGACGAGGAGTCCGCCCGTCGCCGCGGGGCCCACGTCTACTGCGAGATCGCGGGGTACGGGCAGCGCGGCAACGCGTTCCACATGACCGGGCTGCGCCCGGACGGCAAGGAGTTGGCCGAGGCGGTGCGGGTGGCCCTGGACCGCGCCCGGATGCCGGCCGGCGCCGTGGACTACGTCAACGCCCACGGGTCCGGCACCCGGCAGAACGACCGGCACGAGACCTCCGCGTTGAAGGTGTCGCTCGGCGAGCACGCCCACCGCGTGCCGGTGAGCTCGATCAAGTCGATGGTGGGTCATTCGCTGGGCGCGATCGGCGCTCTGGAGGTCGCCGCCTGCGCCCTCGCCATCGAGATGAACACGATCCCGCCGACGGCCAATCTCAGGAACCCGGACCCCGAACTGGGGCTGGACTACGTTCCGCTGACGGCCCGCGAGCAGCGGACCGACACCGTACTGAGTGTGGGCAGCGGTTTCGGCGGCTTCCAGACGGCGATGGTGCTGACCGCGCCCGGCAAGGCGGTGGCCCATGTCTGACGCCACGACGGCCACGCCCCGTGCGGTGGTCACCGGGATCTCGGCGGTGGCGCCGAGCGGCCTGGGGACGAAGGCGTTCTGGGACGCCGTGCTGGAAGGACGAAGCGGCCTCGGACCCGTGACGCATTTCGAAGCCGACGGCTTCCCGGTGCGGACGGTCGGCGAGGTCTTCGACGACGGCACGCTGCCCGGGGTGGACCCCAGGCTGGCGGTGCAGACCGACCGCTGGAGCCAGTTCGCGCTGCTGGCGGCCGACGAGGCGCTGGCCGATGCCCGAGTGCGGCCGGAGGACTTCTCGCCGTACGACCTCGGGGTCGTCACCGCGTCCTCCTCCGGCGGCAACGCCTTCGGCCAGCGCGAGATCGCGGCCCTGTGGTCGAAAGGGCCTCGGCATGTCGGTCCGTACCAGTCGATCGCCTGGTTCTACGCCGCCACGACCGGCCAGCTCTCCATCCGGCACGGCATGAAGGGACTCTGCGGTGTCACCGTGGCCGAGCAGGCCGGCGGCCTCGACGCCATCGGGCAGGCCCGCCGCGCGCTGCTGCACAACGACGCCAAGGTCGTTCTCACCGGCGGCACGGAAGCGCCGCTGAGCCCGTACGCGCTGACCTGCCAGACCACCTCCGGGCGGCTGAGCACCAGCGCGGACCCGGAGCGCGCCTACCTGCCGTTCGACAGGGCCGCGTGCGGCCACGTACCCGGTGAGGGAGGAGCGATCCTCGTACTGGAGGGCCAGGACAGTGCGCGTGAGCGCGGCGTCGAGGCTCCGTACGGTGAGATCGCCGGTTACGCGGCGACCTTCGACCCGGCTCCCGGGATCCCGGCGGCCGAGTCCCCCACGTCCCTTCGGCGGGCCGTCCTGCTCGCCCTCGCCGACGCGCGCGTCCGGCCGGAGGAGGTCGACGTCGTCTTCGCCGACGCGGCCGGCACACCCGAGCTGGACCGTGCCGAGGCACGTTGCCTCGCCGAGGTGTTCGGGCCGCACGGGGTGCCGGTGACGGCGCCCAAAGCGCGCTACGGACGGCTGTACGCGGGCGGCGCGCCGCTCGACGTCGTCACCGCGCTGCTCAGCCTGCGTGAGCAGGTGATCCCGCCCACCGGCCCGGCCGCCGTCGCGGACCCCGCGCACCGGATCGACCTCGTGACCCAGCCCCGTCAGGCGCGGCTGCGCACCGCCCTGGTGCTCGCCCGCGGCCACGGCGGCTTCAACTCCGCCCTCGTCGTCCGGGCGGCCGCACCGTGACGGCGCACCTGTCCGGCCCTGCCCCTGCGATATCGAAAGGACCGCTCTTCATGACCACGGCGCCCCTTGCGTACGACGAATTCCTCACCATCGTCCAGCGGTGCACCGGAGTTCCGGTGGAAACGCTCCAGACCGACGACCCGACCGTGACCATCGACGACCTGGGCGTGGACTCGCTGGGTCTGATCAACGTCCTCACCGAGGTGGAGAACCGCTATGAGATCCGCCTGGACGCCGAGGGCCTCACCCGCCTTCCGGAGATCCACGCGCTGATCAACGAGCAGCGCTCGAAGCCGACGGGTGCTCGCACCGAGAACAGCATCGTCGTCGACGCGCCGTTCGATCTGCTGTGGGACATGACCAACGACGTGGCCGGCTGGCCGAACCTGTTCAGCGAGTACGCGTCCGCCGAGATCCTGGACCAGCAGGGCGACACCGTGCGGTTCCGCCTCGCACTCCATCCGGAGGCCGACGGCAAGGTCTGGAGCTGGGTCTCCGAACGCGTCACGGACCGTGAGAACGGGACCGTCACGGCGCGTCGGGTCGAAACCGGCCCCTTCGCCTACATGAACATCCACTGGTCCTACACGCGGACCGACGGCGGTGTGGAGATGCGCTGGGTGCAGGAGTTCCACATGAAGCCGGACGCCCCGGTGGACGACCGGGCCATGACCGAGCGCATCAACAAGAACACCAGGGTCCAGATGGCGCTCATCAAGGAGCGGGTGGAGGCGGCGGCCGGCGCCGGAGCGGCGGTGGCCCGATGACCCACATCGACTTCGGGCTCAAGGGCAAGCACGTCCTGGTCACCGGCGGCGCCCGGGGTATCGGCCGGTCCACGGTGCTCGCACTGGCCGCGCAGGGTGCCTCCGTGACGGCCTGTTACGTCAACGAGAGCGAGCAGGTCGAGTCGCTGCGCGCGGAACTGGAGGAGCAAGGCGCCCGGGGCTTCCTCGGACGCTGCGACATCACCGACCACGGCCAGGCCGCCCGGCTGTCCGCCGACGCCCATGAGCGGTACGGGGCCATCGACGCCATCGTGAACAACGCCGGCGTCATCAGCCACCTCCCGCTGAAGGACATGGCTCCCGAGGAATGGCACCGCATCCTCGACACCAACCTGTCCGGCATGTACCACGTGATTCGCGGGGCGCTGCCGTACGTCGCCGAGTCCGCTTCGATCGTCAACATCAGCTCCGCGGTGGCCCACCACGGCATGCCGGGCGCCGCCCACTACGTGGCGTCCAAGGCCGGTGTGATGGGTCTGACCCGGGCCCTGGCCAAGGAGCTGGGGCCGCTGGGAATCCGCGTCAACTGCATCGCCTCGGGCCTGGTCGAGACGGACCAGATGAAGGCCGTCACCGCCGAGGGACGGGCCCGTTACGAGCAGATGATCTCGCTGGGCCGGCTCGGCCGGCCGGAGGAGATCGCCGACGTGGTGCTCTTCCTCGCCTCGCACGCCGCCCGCTATGTCACCGGCGCCACGCTCGACGTCGACGGCGGCATCTGACCCGAAGGAGGCCGCGCGCCGTGCTGCGCACCGTGTTGGAAATGACGGTCCGGGAGGGCTGCGAGGACGAGTTCCGCGCGGCCTGGCTACAGACCGCAGAGGCCGCCGCACGGCTGCCGGGCTCCGTCGCCCAGTCGCTGCTGCGCGATCCGCGCCACCCCCGTACGCATCTGATCATGGCCGACTGGGCCGACCGGGCCGCTCTGGAGGGCTTCCAGAGCAGCCCCGAGAGGGAGCGGCTCAGCGCCCGGCTGGAGCCGTTCCGTGAATCCGCCCGGAAGCGCGTGCTCGAGGTCGTTCAGCACGTGCCGGGCACCCCACCGTTGAAAGGTGATCCGTCGTGACCGTACGCATCATGGTTTCCGCCCGTGTCGAGGAGAAGGACCAGGAGGCCTTCGAGGAGGCCTACCGCCAGGTCACCGCCGTTGTCAGGGGGACCCCCGGGCATCTGCGCGACGAGCTGCTGCGCGACGCGGAGCAGGCCGGCCGCTACATCCTGCTCGCCGAGTGGGAGAGCGAGGAGGCGTTCCGCACCTGGGAGGACGCCCCGTCCCACCGCGAGATGGCGGCACCCATGTTCCCCTACTGGAGCGGCGGCGAGATCGAGCGGCGGATCTTCGATCTGCGGGCGCGGCTCGACAGCGTGCCGTCCGACGTCTGAGCGGGTTCCCCACCATGGCGAACATCCGCAAGGCTCTGGTGATCGGTGCCGGCATCGGCGGGCTCACCACGGCGGCAGGCCTGCTGCGGCAGGGCATCGAGACGCAGGTCTTCGAGGCCCGCCCCACGCCGGGACGACTGCTGACGGGTGGCGGGTTCATGCTCTGGCACAACGCCTTGCTGTCGCTGCGCAGGCTGGGGCTCGACGAGGCCGTCGCGGCCGACTCCGTACACATGCGCTTCCACGAGTTCCGCTCCGACTCCGGACGGCGCCTGGCCCGGTGGCGCCTGGACGGTCCGACGGAGCGGGCCGGCGCGCCCGCCTGCGCTCTGCGCCGCTCCACTCTGCACACGGTGCTCACCGAGGCGGTGGGCGAGCAGCGGATTCGGCTGGGCAGACGGCTCACCGGCTACACCCAGGATGCCGACGGTGTCACCGCGCGGTTCGACGACGGGTCCACGGCCCGCGGGGACGTGCTGATCGGTGCGGACGGACTGCGTTCCACCGTGCGCGCCGCGATGCGCAACGGTTTCGAGCCGCCGCCCAGGTACGCCGGTTACACGGCCTGGCAGGCCATCACCCGGCTGCCGGGCGAGTCGCTGGTGCCCACCGGCACGTTCTTCAATCTGTGGGGCAAGGGAGGACTGCGCTTCCTGTACTGCCGGCTGAACGAGAAGGAGGTCTACTGGGACGCCATCACCAGTGACCGTGCGGCCGCCGGGATCGACACCCTGCGCTTCACGCGGGGGGCGGCGCTGGCGGACGCGTACCGCGACTGGCCGGACCCCATCGGCACGATCATCTCCTCGACCGACGAGGAGGCGATCCTCCCGGTGAGCATTCACGACCGGCCGCCGGGCGGGGGGTGGAGCAAGGACCGGGTCGTGCTCGTCGGCGACGCCGCCCATCCGATGACGCTCAACCTCAGCCAGGGCGCCGGGCAGGCCATCGAGAGCGGCGTGGTGCTCGCCGACATGCTGGGGCGTTCGGAGCCGGACGCCGTGCCCGAGACCCTGCGTGCGTTCGAGGACGCCCGTCGGGCGCGGGCCGCCGACATGGTCACGACGTCGTGGCGCATCGGCACGCTGGGTCTGGCACACAGTGGTGCGCTGTGCCGGCTGCGCGACCTCGCGATGTACACGTTCTTCGACTCGGTCGCCCGGACCCAGAACTACTCCCTGATGCTGGACGACCGGCTGGAGCGGGCTCCGCTGCGGACGGCCGGAGCGCTCGACCACGGGGCGGGGTGAGCACGCCCGATGCTGGTCACCCTTCTGGCCGTGGTGTTCGTCCTGTGCACCGGGGTCCTCGCGGGCGCCCTCGTCGCGGTGGAACGAGCCGTCGTGCCCATGCTGATGCGGTTGCCGCGGCAGACATGGTCGGAGGTGCACCGGTTGCTGGACCCCGGCTTCGACCCGCTGATGCCGACCGTCAACAAGGTGGCACTGGCCGCCGGCCTGGGGCTCGCGTTGCTGGCTCCGGGGGCCGGAGCGAAGGCCGCCTTCGCGACCGCGCTGGCCGGGGTCGTGGGCGTCGCCCTGGTGTCGGAGCTGCGCAACGTGCGGATGAACCGGCGGATCGACGCATGGGCCGAAGCCGGGGAGATCCCGAGCGGGTGGGACACCCTGCGCGCCCGGTGGGCCCGCGCCAACCTGCTGCGTACGGCCTTCGCCGGCCTGGCGTTCTGTGCCGCGCTCGGCGGCTGCTGGCGGCTGTGGGCGTGAGCGCCCCCGTCGCTGTGGCGACCGCGTTCGCGGCCGCTTCCGTACCGGCACCACACGTGATCCGTACCCGAGTCGAGGAGTTGGTCCAGTGAATCCGGCAGACGAGGAGCGCGACTCGCGCCGCTCCGCCCCCCAGGCCGCCGGGCAGCCGCCCGAGCCACCGGAGTTCGCGGGCCGGGTCGCCCTGGTCACCGGCGCCGGTCGTGGCATCGGCGCGGCCACCGCGCGGATCCTGGCGGCCCGAGGTGCCCGAGTGGCGGTCAACTACCACAAGAGCGAGGACCGGGCCCGGGAGGTCGTGGACTCGATCAGGCAGCGCGGTGGCGAGGCGACGGCGGTCCAGGGCGACGTCACCGACCCCGACCAGGTGACCGCCCTGGTCGAGGCGGCCAGCGCCGAGCTGGGCCCCATCGACGTCCTGGTGCTCAACGCCGCCGGCCTGGGCGCCCACGAGGCGCGCATCGCCCCCGCGACCAACCTGACCTGGGAGGACCTGGAGCATGTGGTCACCCAGCAGCTCAAGGCGTTGTTCCTGACGACGCAGGCCGTGCTTCCCGGCATGGTGGCCCGGGGCGGCGGCTCGGTGGTGGCGGTCGGGGCGGCGCTCGCCCGCCGGCCGGCACCACGTTTCCTGCCGCTGACCGTGGCCAAGGCGGGGGTGGAGGCCGCGGTGCGCACCCTGGCGCTGGAGGTGGGCCCGCACGGTGTGCGGGTCAACGCGGTGGAGCCGAATCTCATCCTCACCGAACTCGCCCGCTTCATCCCGGAGGAGCAGCGCCGGGCCGCCGCGGAGCGGGCCGCGTTGCGGCGCAACGGAACCCCGGAGGACATCGCCGAGGTCATCTCGTTCCTCGCCTCACAGCGGTCCTCGTACCTCACGGGCAGCTGCCTGGTCGCGGACGGCGGCACGGCGCTCGCCTGATCACCCCGCCGTCCGGCCGCTTCGGGGCCGGTCGCTCGACCGGCCCCGCCGGCGGGCTCTTTTCCCCTTCTTTATCAGCCCTTTTGCAGCCGCTGATTGCCTGTCCAACGGCTGCCGTCCGTCACCGGACGCCCCGAGCGAAAGGAATAGACCTTGTCGAATCCCGAACGAAAAGTTGTCAGCCGGGACGATGTCGAGCCCGTCTGCTGGTTTGGTGAGGAAGGCCGGTTCCTGCTGCGTAAGGAGGACACCGGCGGCCTGTACAGCTTCTACCAGATCACCACCCGGCCGGGCAGCGGCCCCCCGCTGCACGTCCACGAGGCTGCCGACGAGGCGTTCTTCGTCAACAAGGGCACCTACGAGTTCGAGGTCGGCGGGGTCACCGAGACCATCACCGCCGGCACCGTGATCTACGGGCCGCGCGGAGTGCCGCACCGCTTCCTCAACATCGGTGACGAGCCCGGCCAGTTGCTGGTGATCGCGACCCCCGGTGGCGTCGAGAACTTCTTCATCGGTCTGTCGAAGCTCGTCTCGGGGGGCGGCGCCCCTGACTGGGGCAAGATGCAGCAGCTCGCCAACGAGAACCAGATGCGCGGATTCCAGCCGCCGCCGGGAGCCCGCGGTGACCTGGGCGGCCCGCCGGCCGCAATCCACGGCGGCGCCGGTGGTCCGGCCGCCGCGCACGGAGCGCGGGGCTGACACCCCGCCCCGGGGCCGGCGGCCCGTTCACCTTCCGCCACCGGCCCCTTCCTGCGCCGCGTGGCTCGCAGGTCCCCGGCCGGGGCAGCGCGGTGGTCCGCGGTGCCCCGGCCGTCCCGTTCCGCTTCGGCGCACTCAGGCGCCGCTCCACTCGCTCCCGTCCGACCAGGAGGACACCATGCCCGGACACCTCTCCGGCAACCCCGTCGGCCTGCGGGCCGCCACGCCGCCCCGCCGCCACGATGTGATCATTCTGGGTTCCGGCATCGCCGGGTCGACTCTGGGCGCCATCCTCGCCAAGCAGGGCGTCTCGGTGCTGCTTCTCGACGGCGGAACGCACCCGCGCTTCGCCGTCGGCGAGTCGACGACGCTCTACACCCTGAAGGTGTTCCGGCTGCTCGCCCGGCGCTACGGCATTCCCGAGCTCGAGTCGCTGACCTCCTACGACGGCATCCATGACGAGATCGCCCCGACGTCCGGCACCAAGCGGCACTTCGGCTTCATCCGGCACGAGGAGGGCAAGGAGCCCGACCCTGCCGAGTTCCTCCAGTTCAGCCCGCCGTCCAAGGCGCTTCAGACCGGCCACCTGTTCCGCCAGGACACCGACGCGTACCTCTTCCACACGGCCATCGGCTACGGCTGCGACGTCCGGCAGGCGTTCCACGTCGAGGACCTGGAGCTGGCCGAGGACCACGTCGCCGTGGTCGGCAAGAACGGCGAGCGGTACGAGGGGCGCTACCTCGTGGACGCCAGCGGCTTCCGGTCCCCGCTCGCGAAGCAGCTCGCGCTGCGCAGGCCGCCGGAGTCGCTCAAGCACCACTCCCGTTCCATGTTCACCCACATGCTGGGGGTGCGGCCGACCGACGAGTGCCTGCGTGTGGGGCCCGAGGACGCGCCGCCGATCCCCTGGGTGGAGGGGACCATGCACCACCTCTTCGACCGCGGGTGGTTCTGGTCCATCCCGTTCAACAACGCGTCGGGATCGAAGAACCCCCTGGTCAGTGTCGGGCTCACCTTCGACGAGCGCCTCTACCCCAGGAACCACGACCTGACCCCGGAGGAGGAGTTCCGGAGCTTCGCGGCGCGCTTCCCGGCGGTGGAGCGGCTGTTCGCGGACGCCAAGACCGTACGGCCGTGGGTGTCGGCCGACCGGATCCAGTACACGTCCACCAAGACCGTGGGTCACCGCTGGTGCTTGATGTCGCACGCGGCCGGCTTCATCGACCCGCTGTACTCGCGCGGCCTCACCAACACCGGTGAAGTGGTCAACTCGCTGGCGTGGCGGCTGTTCGACGCGCTCGCCGAGGACGACTTCGACGAGGAGCGCTTCCGGTACGTCGATGAACTTCAGCAGGGGCTGATCCGTTACAACGACGAGCTCGTCAACTGCTCGTTCATCTCCTTCCAGGACCACTCCCTGTGGAACGCCGTCTACCGCGTCTGGTGCGCGGCCGAAGTGCCGATCAACCTGCGCTTCGACCGGTTCACCGAGCGCTTCACGGACTCCGGCGACGACGGAGTGCTCCGCGCGTGGGAGGAGGCGGACTATCCGGGGCTTCCCGTACCCGGGTCTGCGGGCTACAAGGCGCTGTTCGACGAGATGGTGCGGGTGTGCGAGGCCGTCGACCGCGGGGAGCGGACCGCCTCGGACGCGGGCGCGGAGCTGCTGAAGACGGTGGTGAACTCCCCCGTGGTGCTGGACCATCTCGGACTGCGCGACCCCGAGTGCCGGTTCGTCTACCCCATGCCGGACGACCTGCGGCGGATGGCGAACTGGCTGCGCCACGACGGCCCGGCCGAGCTGCGCTACCTCACCACCGGTGTCGACGTGCACGGCGTGCCACTGCAGGCGGATCGCGACGACGAGATGGGCCTGCCGCACTGACGAAGGGTCACGGGACGACCGGAGCGGGCGGCTCCCACGATGGGTGGGAGCCGCCCGCTCGCGTTGTGTCGCGGGCCGGTGGGTGCGCCGCGGGTTCCTGGTTCAGCGCGGCAGGGGTACGACCCGGAAGACCGGGCAGCGCGCCGCGGCCGCCTCGAAGTGTTCCGGGGAGCCCGATTCGACCAGCCCGTTGCGTACGAAGGCGCCGACGCCCCTGGGGTTCTGAACGGGGAACTCCCGCAGAACACGGCCCCGTTCCTGCTCGGGGAGCTCGACGAGCTCCACTGGTTGCGCCCGCCGGCCACGGGCAAGCACACCGTGTCCCGCGGCCCTGGCGTTCTTGACCCAGTCGGACTGCGGGTACGCCTGGAGGATGTAGCGGGTGCCGTCGACGACCACCGGGGCGACCGGAGTGGTGCGGGCGAGACCGCTCTTGCGGCCGGGGACCGTGAGCAGGTGCATGGGGCCGAAGGGCAGCCCCAGGCGCTGAAGGACGATGACGATGTTGTTGCGTGCCCTGTGCCGGGGCGAGACGGAGGCTCGCGTGGTCATGACTATGACTGTCCCTTCTCGTGGACGCGTCGTGTGATGGCCCTGACCACCGATCGCGGCATCGCTCGCATGAGGGGCATCCTGATGCGGTAGGCGAGGCCCGGCACCGTGGACGAACGCCCGGCCGCCACCGCGTCCATGCCCGCACGGGCGACCTGATTGCTCGTCAACCACTTTATGCGAGGCAGGGCTTCGGCCGACACCCCGGCCGCCGCGTGGAACCCGGAGCGGGTCAGCCCCGTGTGCACGGTGGTGACATGGACGCCGTGCCGGGCCACCTCCATGGCCAGGCTCTCGCCCAGCGAGGACAGGAAGGCCTTGGAGGCGGCGTAGGTCGCGGAGCGCGGCTTGGGCAGGACGGCGACGAGCGAGGAGACGTTCACGATGCCGCCCGCGCCACGGG
Organism: Streptomyces sp. NPDC060002; assembly: GCF_042737245.1. Taxonomy (NCBI): domain Bacteria; kingdom Bacillati; phylum Actinomycetota; class Actinomycetes; order Kitasatosporales; family Streptomycetaceae; genus Streptomyces; species Streptomyces sp. NPDC060002. The sequence goes on along the minus strand of NZ_JBHWUW010000018.1, from coordinate 8,497 downwards.
CGATCATGCCGGGCAGGCAGGCGTGGGACAGCCTCAGGGGCACTAGCGCGTTGAGCACCGCGGTGTGCAGCTCGCGCTCCGCGGGCAGTTCCGCGAAGTACCCGGAACCGCTCGACCCGGCGTTGTTCACCAGGAGTTCCACGGGCCGCTCGGGGTCGGTGAGCCGCTTCTCCGCGACCAGGACCTGGCTCTCGTCGGTGAGGTCGAGCTGGAGGACCTCCACGTTCACCCCGTGCCCGGACTCGAGCTCGCTCGCGAGCTGTTTGAGCAGTTCGCCCCGCCTCGCCACGAGGACGAGGTCCACACCCTCCTGGGCGAGCAGCCGGGCGAATGCCTCACCGATCCCACTCGACGCACCCGTCACCATGGCCGAGCCGTACGGAAATCGCCGCATGACATTCCTCGAATCTCTTCGACAATTCAACTGCATACGTTCCGAACAGATTAGCCCCAACGGCCGAGAATGAGCCAGCGAATGGATAGCACCGAAGGCCCTGCGGGTCGGTTTATTTTGGCTTAAGCGAGGGTTCATCGATCGATGGTGAAATACGGCTGCACGATTGGCTGGACTTCACTGGTCCGCCACCTGTACTCCGCCCCGTCCCCGTTGAAATGGCTGGTTGCTCTCATGAGTTCCTCCGCACAAAAGCGGGAATCCTCGTCCGCGCCACTCCGCACACCCGACGGCGGCCCGGCCTCCCGGCTGCACTCCCTCACCGGCCTGCGCTGGATCGCGGCCCTCGCCGTCTTCTTCTCGCACGTCAGCACCCTGCTGCCGCTGCCGGGCACGAAGACGGTGTTCGTGCTGGGCTCCTCCGGCGTGACGTTCTTCTTCGTACTCTCGGGCTTCGTCCTCACCTGGACGTACATGGCCGGCGACAGAACCGGGCCGTTCTACGGCCGCCGGTTCGCCCGCATCTGGCCGATGCTCGCGATCGGCGTGCTGATCCCGCTGTTCCTTCAGCTGCCCGACGCCATGCCGGGCCAGTCCGACACCCTGTTGCTGATGGCTCTCTCCGCCGTCCTGCTGTACCAGGCATGGGTGCCCAGTTACATCCTGGGCAGCACGAACCCCGTCACCTGGTCGCTCGCCTGCGAGGCGTTCTTCTACGCGATCTTCCCGTTCGTGGCGAAGTACACGGTGCGCCGATCGCTGCGCTGGCTCGGCGGTGCGGCTGTCGCCCTGGTGCTGGTGGGCTGGGGCATCAAGCTGTGGCTCTGGGACGCCTACCCGCCCTCGCCGCGACCTGCGTTCACCGGTGTGGACGGCCTGATCTTCGGCACCTACTCGCCCATCGCCCGGGTCTGGGAATTCCTCCTCGGGATGGTCGCGGCGGCCGCGGTCCGCAAGGGCTGGCGCTCCCCGCTCGGCGTCAAGTCGGCCACCGCGCTGCTCGCCGCCGGGTTCTTCGTCCTGTGGCTGCTGCGTGCGGAGACCTGGCGCCAGTACGTCGCCTACGACGCGCTCAGCCAGGTCTCCGCCCCGCTGTACGCCCTCCTGGTCGTCGCCGTGGCCCAGCGGGACCTCGCCGGCGGCGCGTCGTGGCTGAAGACGAAGCCGATGGTGGCGCTCGGTGAATGGTCGTACGCCTTCTACCTTCTGCATTTCACCGTGCTCTTCGAGATCTCGTCCGCTGTTTTCGACAGGAAGAGCATTATCGAATTCTATATGCGTCCGGCTGAGGCCAGCTGGTCCAATGCGGGATGGGCGGCCCTCGCACTCGCGGTCACCATCGTCGCCTGCGCCCTTCTGTACCAGTTCTTCGAACGGCCCTCGGAGCGGTGGCTGCGGGCCCGGATCGGCCGGCGCGCCACCCACGCCGCGACGCCCGGAATTCAGGCGACCTCCACTGAGAGGCATCGCTCCGAAAGCAGCTCCGCATCGATGGAATGAGGTTGACAGGCATGACGATGCCAGGACCCGTCACGAACGGGGCCGCCTCCGGGCAGCCCCGTGCGGCCAGGGAGCGGCCACTGCAGGACCCCTTCGACGTGATGTTCGTCGGGTGGTCGTTCTTCCGGAGCCGGCTCCTGACGGCGGCGATGGACCTGGGAGTCTTCTCGGCGCTGGGCGACGGATCGCTCGGCGCCGAGGAGCTGGCCGGCCGCACCGGCCTGCACCCGCGCGGCGCCCGGGACTTCCTCGACGCGCTGGCCTCCATCGGCCTCCTGCTGCGGGAGGACGGCCGCTTTCGCAACAGCCCCGGCACACTCCGTCATCTGCTGCCGGACCGCGAGGGGTTCGTGGGCGGCTTCCTCCAGATGACCACCGAGCTGATGGGCAGCGACCAGAATTCCCTCACCGGGCTGCTGCGCCACGGCACCGCCCGGAACCAGGGCGCCGGGGGCGAGGTTCCGTTCACGAAGATCTTCCACGATCCGTCCCGGCTGGCGCAGTTCCTGTCCGCCATGGACAGCTTCAGCGGGGCCGTGGCCGAGGAGCTGGCGCAGGTCTTCGACTGGTCGTGCCATGCGACGTTCAGCGATGTGGGCGGAGGCCGCGGCAACCTGGCGGCGCATCTCGCCGCGGCTCATCCCGGGCTGACCGGCACCGTGCTGGACCGCCCGTCGATGGCGGAGCACTTCGACCGGCTCGTGGCCGAGCGCGGCGTGGAGAAGCAACTGCGTTTCGTGGGCGCCGACTTCCTCACGGCCGAACTGCCGCGCGCGGATGTCCTGATCCTCGGCAGTGTGCTGCACGACTGGCCCATGGAGCAGCGTGCCGAGCTGCTGCGCAAGGCGCACGACGCCGTCCACGACGGCGGGTCGCTGGTCGTGTACGACACGATGCTCGACGACGAGCGGCAGCACGCGGACAGCCTGATGCTCAGCCTCATCATGATGCTCCAGTCCGCGCAGGCCGGCGGCTACTCGCCGGCCGAGTGCGGCGCGTGGATGACGGACGCGGGCTTCACGGTCGAGCGGGTCGTGAGGCTGCCCGCCCTGACAACAGCGGTGATCGGCCGCAAGAATTGACGCAAGCGATGAACACCCGCTACCCGGTCATGACCCAGGAGCGGGTGTTCATCGCACCCGCAATCTCAGTGGTCCGAGCATCGTTCCCGGCTTTTCGGGGCCGGTGCGGGGCAGGTGCAATCTTCGTATCTGGGCAACAGCGGCTGCGCTATTCTGGCCGATGACTGAAAAGGCCATGCACCTCGGGGAGTATAGATGTCGGTCTCGGCACATATCAGCATCCTGCTCATCGATTCGCATCCCATCTCGCTGACGGGGCTGCGCACGATTCTCGACAGCTGTCCCGATCTGAGGGTCGTCGGCGTCGCCATGGACGACGACACCGCGGTCGCCCGGTACCAGGAGCTGCGGCCCGACGTCGTCGTCGTCAACTCGCACAAAGACGCCACACAGGCCCTCGACAGCGTGAACGCGCTGTCCAGGGCCCGGTCGCCACTCTCGGCGCCCAACACGCTGGTCCTGGTCGACGATGTGGACGCCGCGATGGACCGAGTGCTGCGGTGCGGTGTGAAGGGCCTGCTGTCCAGCGGCAGCAGCTCCGAGGAGCTCGCCGCCGCGGTCCGCATCATGGCCACCGGCCGGTCCCTGCTCATTCCCCGGGCCCGGGAGGATTCGGGCGGGTCCCCGCTCGAACAGCTTACGGACCGGGAAGTCGAGGTGTTCCGGCTCATGACGCGCGGATACAGCAATGCCGAAATATCGGCGGAGTTGTCATTGAGTCAAAGCACAGTGAAATCCCACATCCAGAAGGTAATGGAAAAACTCGGTCTTCGCAATCGCGTGCATGCCGTTATTTTCGCTTACGAGAACAACATCATCCACGCGAGCCACCTGTAGCGAATCGGGCCGGCCCGGAATCCCTTCCCTCCGGTGCGAGCAGCTGAGCGAGGACCCGTCGCACGTCGAACACATTCCGGTCCTCGACGACAAGTCCGTTCTCCACCCGCCACAGTTGGATGCCTTCGGAGGAGATCGCCCGTCCAGTGGGTGCCACGCCGGCGAACTCCCCCACATGCGTACCCCGGGTCGTGTACCAGCTCGCGACCCAGGGCCCTTCGGCCACCTGAAGACCGACGTCGACGGTGAGTCCGGCGAACGCGGCACGCCTCGACCGTACGCTCCGCTTGGGACCCTCGGGGCCGACCCTTTCCCCTCCCAACAGGAATTCGGGGGCGAAGAGCACATCGGCCAGGTCCAGCTCGCCCCGGCTCCAGCCCTCGTCGAACCAGCGGCGGGCGAGGGCCTTGTTGGCCTCCTGCACGCTCGATTCCCCGTGTGCGGACCCGCCGTTCACCGGTCCGTCCCCACAGCGGGGGACGCCGGTGCGGCACCTGCCGCGCGCAGCGCGTCGAGGCTCTCGCGGCCGATGGTGCTCAGTGCCGGAATCGGTGAGCGCGCGGCCCATTGCAGGAAATCCGCGATCTGGTCTCCGCCCGGGTGGATGAAGCGCTGGTTCACATCCTTCCAGCCGAACCCCGGGTGCACCGCCTCGGATTCCTCGATGAGTCCGAGAATGATGTCCGCTGCCCGGTCACCGTCGATCAACTTCGCCTCGTACTTCGCGCAGGCCTCGGCCGTTCCCTCGAGCAGGGCCTTGAAAGCGTCGTTGTCGGGCCACCACAGGCCGGTGTGGGGTGCCCTCTCCAGGGCGTCGAAGACGCTCGTGTCGCGGTGCGTACGGAAGTTGCGCAGGGCGTTGTTGATCCGGAGAGTACCGGGGGTGTTGCCACTGCCCCAGACACGGAATACGGCATCCCAGAGACGGAAGTGCGAAAAGGCGATGAACGAGCAGTTGACGAGGGTGTCGTTGTAGTCGAGCAGGCCCTGTTCGAGCTCCTCGACGTGGCGGAAGCGCTCCTCTTCGAAGTCGTCGTCCGCCAACGCCCCCAGAAGGCGCGGAGCCAGGGCGTGGATGATCTCGAAGGTGTTGGACATGCCACGCGAATACAGCGGGTCGAGGAAGCCCGCGGCGTGTGACATCAGGCACCAGCGCCGGCCCACTGTCTTGTGGGACGAGTACTGGAGCCGCCCCGTGGACACCCATTCCCTGACTTTCCTGGCCCCCTCGAACTGCCGCTCCACCGCGGGGAACAGACTCAGCAGCCGGGTGAACTCCTCCTCCGCGCCGATTCCTTCCGGCTTGGGGTACAGCCGCGGGTCGAGCGTGACACCCACACTGCACAGCGGGTTGCGGGAGAGTTCGTGGTTGTCGAACGGGATGATCCAGAACCAGCCCCGCTCGAAGATGTGGTGCATGGTGCCGTTGTGCCACGGCACCGGCGGCCGGTTCGCCTCGGGTACCTCCAGCACGTCGTCGAAGGGCCGCACGCCGATCATGTGCGTGAACAGGGACCTGGAGTGGTGCCTGAACCGGGCGGGCTCCTCGCGCAGGCCGAGGTGGTCCGCCAGCGGCGAACGGAAGCCGCTCGCGTCCACCAGGTAACGGGCCCTGACCTCGTGCCCGTCGGTCCCGATCACGGTCACGCCGTCGTCGTCGAAGTCGATCTTCTCGGCCCGCCACTGCTGACGGGTGTCGCAGCCGTATCCGATCGCGACGCGCAACAGATAGGCGTCGCTGTCCTGCCGGAAGAGGTGGCTCGCGGACGTCAGGGCGTCAGGGATGACGAACTGGTGCGCCTGCGTCGGGTCGGGTTCCTGCCCCGGGCGGTGCAGCATGAATCCGAAGTGCTGCTTGCGGCCGAAGGTGTTGCTCACCTTCGTGTTGATGGCCGTCACGTCGGTCAGGGCCTCGAACTCCGGCACGTCGTAGCGCTCGGCGAGCACCTGGAGCCAGGAGACGAGCTGGGGGATCATCGACTCCCCCACCGCGAAGCGGGGATGGGTACCGGCGTCGGCGATCAGTACTTTGGCTCCGCTGCGGGCCAGTACCGCGCCGAGGGTGGATCCGGCGATTCCCGAACCCAGGATCACCACGTCGTGGCTAGGCGTCTGTGTGGACACTGTCGTTCCCTTCGCAGTCGTCCGGTCTCGCACGCCGCATAGCGATCGGCGTCCGCGTGACCACCCTTGCGCACGCCGATGAAGGCGTGAGAAAGCACGTGCAAGTCACCGCGTCACGGCGCGGTGACCTGCACGATCAGGCGCTGCGCTGCGGGGCTTCCGTGGTGGCGGGGCCCTCGGCGGCCCGCTTTGCGGGCTGTTCACCGGAACCTGCCGGATCGTCGCCGTCCGGGTTGGACCTCGGGCCGGATGCCTGTCCGGGGGTGGTGACAAGCAACCGGCCCAAGGAGCGTGGGAACCACCAGTTGGACCGCCCGAGGAGGGTGACCAGGGCCGGGGTCAGCAAGCCCCGGACGACGGTGGCGTCGATGATGATGCCGGCCGCCAGCGCGGTGGCGAACACCTTCACGTCGGTGATCGGGATGCTGGCCAGTGCCGTGAAGGCCAGGAAGAGGATGAGCGCCGCGGAGGTGACGAGCCTGCCGGTGCGGCTGATGCCGGTCACGACGGAGGGGATCACGGTGTCCCGCTCCCCCTTCGCGGTCAGCTCCAGGTGCGTCTCGCGGATGCGGTGGAGGATGAACACCTCGTAGTCCATGGAGAGTCCGAACAGGAACGCGAAGACCGCCATGGGAATCCAGATGGTCACCGCCCCGATCGCCGGGGTCCCGAACAGCGCCTCGCTGCCGTAGCCCTTCTGCCAGATGAGGACGACCACGCCGTAGGCCGCGCAGGTGGACAGCGCGTTGAGGATCAGGGCCTTGATGGGCAGGACCACCGAGCGCAGGGTACGGGCGAGCACGATGAAGGTGAGCAGGGCCACGACGATCAGGATCAGCCCGAGGGAGCCGTAGACGGCGTCGATGAAGTCGACGTCCTGCGCCGGCCCGCCGCCGGCGAGCGCGCCGGGGGTCTCCTTCGCGACGTCCATGATGCCGGTCACCGTGGACCGGCCGTCGCTGCTGGACGGGTCGGCCTCGGTCCACACATCGACGATGCGCTGTCCGCCGCGCGCCCACTCGGCCGGGGCGACGGAGCCCGCGACGCCTTCGAGGCCGGCGAGCCTGCTGTTCATGGCGTCACCGCCGTCCGCCTGCACCAGCACCTCCAGCGGACGGGCGATGCCCTCGCCGAAGCCCGCGTCGACGATGTGCTGGAACGCGGCCGCGGGACGGCCGCCCTGAGCGAGCGTCACGGTGGCCGGCTGCCCGAGGCGCAGGGCCAGCACAGGCGCGGCCAGGGCCAGCAGCACCGCGCCGCTGACGACGGCGCACAGCGCGGGACGACGCGTGGTGAGCCCGGCGATCCGGCCCCACAGCTTGCTGTCCGGGCGATGGGCACGGCGCGGCCGGTCGAGCTTGTCGCCCCAGGCGTACAGCATGACGGGCAGCAGGGTCAGGGCGACGGCGACGCTGACGATCGGGATCAGCAGACCCGCGTATCCGACGCTGCGCAGGAACGGGACGGGCAGGACCACGAGCGCGGCGAGGGAGATGGCCACCGTGGCGCCGCTGAGCGCGACGGCATGGCCCGCACTGGCGACGGCCCGTACGACAGCCTGCCTGCGCGCCTCGGGGTCGGGTCCGTCGGCTCCGGGCTTCTGACGCTCCTCCCGCCAGCGGGTGACGACGAGCAGCGCGTAGTCGATCGCGATGCCCAGACCGATGAGCGCCACCAGGTACTGGACGATGAAGGAGACGTCGGTGACCGCGGTGACTCCGCGTACCAGCAGGAACGTGGTGGGGATGGCGACCAGGGCCATCAGCAGGGGCACGATGGCGAGGCCGCTGGCGAAGACGAGAGTCAGGACGACCAGCGCGCCGAGGGCTCCGATCAGCGTCTCGTAGATCGGGCTGCGCTGGGCCCCGCTGTCCCGGCCCGACAGAACGGGCTGACCGGTCAACTCGACCTGGGATCCGGCGATCTTCGCCTGCTCGACGGCCGTCTTGATCCCCGGGAGCGACTGCTCGTAGGGCACGTTGGAGCGATTGGCCGGCGGGTAGACCAGTGCGACGGTGGTGCGCTTGTCCTCGGAGACCAGCGAGTCGCCGCCGTTGGTCGCGTACGAGACGCTGCGGCCGCCCTGCGGGGTGATCTTGGTGATCAGGTCGCCCCACTGCTTGCGTACGTCGTCGCTGTCGAGGGTCGTGCCCTCGGGCACGGTCACCACGAGCAGCAGGGGGGCGTTCTTGCCGCCGGTCTGCGAGAACCGCTGGGCCAGCGAGTCGTTCGCCGCCTGGGAGGACTTGTCCGGGAGCCGTGACTCGAAGGAGAGCTTGTCGATCGTGCTGCCGGACATGGCACCCCCGGCCAAGGTGAGCACCACCCAGACCAGGACCACGGGCAGCCGATGGGCGAGCACCCATCGCGTCATGCGCTCCACGTCAACTCCTCCTCCTGTAGACACGCTACTATGTAGCCACGCTACATATTGAACGCCAACGTAGCCTCCCGCCACGGCGACCGCAACACCAAACCGGCTTCCGTAAAGGGAAGTTGGCGCGGAACAAACTGCGGGAACGCCGCGAGCCCCCGGCGGGGGTGACACCCGTAGAAGGAG
>NZ_JBHWUW010000017.1:0-147837 GCF_042737245.1 Streptomyces sp. NPDC060002 | reverse complement strand
TGCACAACCTCAACCTCGCCGGATAGTCGGCAGGCTCCGACGGCAGCCAGCCTCATCCCGAACACGTCAAAGATCATTTACGGGACAAGTCTTAGCCCTCTCCCTCCGTGAGAAGCTGGTCAGTTATGTCGAGGTAGGACGAGAGGTTGATCCACATGGCCGGGGCAGAAGTTGAGCAGCACGGCAACGATGACACGAAGGAAGGCTGGTACGTGCGCGCCTACGGCGACGAGTACTTCATCAGTCGGCACTCACGCATCGAGTTCGTATCCTTCGAGTACCGCATCTCGTCCCTTGCGTGGCTTCGTAGCAAGATCACAAAGAGCGTCGATGTCGAGCTGGCAGAGCTGCACGCGCACCGCGAGGCCAGGGCCCATCGAGTCCGTGGCTGGGAGGGCGAAAGCGACCTCATACTCGACGAGTCGGTGAACGTTCTCGACACGGACGTGCGTCAGATCAGTGCTGGCGTGATCGTCGTTGCCTCTGTTGCCGCCCTCGAATCCCTGATGAACCAGATGCTGGACCAGCCCGGCGACGAGCGCCTGCACAGGGCTGGCCTCACCCAGAAGGCCCGGGAACTCGCGGCACGCTGGTCGGCAGTCATCGACCGCACGGAACTCGACGAGCACATCCCGTGGCTGAGGGACCGCCGCAACTCGTTCGCGCACCGGCTTATCGACGACGTCGATCCTCAGTGGCGCACCCAGCCTCCGGCTTGGGATTTCGACGACGACATGGCTGACGAGGCCCTGGCGAGAATAAGCGCTGTCGCCTGGATGTTGGAGGCGGGATGGGAACAGCATCTCGGACCGACGCGAGGGCTCAACGGGATCTGACTCCCGAAGTCCGCAGCCGTCCCTACCGTTCGAACCGGAATCCGAAGAGCCCGCCTTCGTCGTAAGCATCTGTCAGCAGTGGTTCGATGACGTAGGGCGTCGGATCGAACCCGAGACTACGGGTCTGGGTGAGCTTGTCTTCGTTGATGGTGACGATGTACTGCATGCCTTCTGCCTCGGTGATATCCACTGCGGCTTCGAGTGCTCGCGTCACCTGTCGGTCGTCGACTCCGTCAAAGATGTGACTGTCGTGGACCAGGAAGTCAGGAGCCCGACCCTCACGATGACCGATTACGGCCATGGTGAGGTCGAAGCAGAAGATCGACATCTTGTTGATCCCCTGGCTGACATCGCTGCTGATCTTTGGAGTGATCTTCAGGCTGGTCTTCCCAGCCTCGACCGAGAGGTAGGCCGGCCGATCGTTGCCATACAGCCTACTGGCAAGCTCGTGGAACAAAACGGTTGCCTGGCTGATCTGCTGCTGCCTCTCCTGCAGATCAGTGTCGACTTCCCGAACGAGGTCGATGCGCGTCGCCTCGATTTCCCGGCTGCTCGCCTCCACCGTCTGGGCGACTTCCAATCGATGCTGCAGCGCCCCGAGCTTTGCCTCTTCCTGGGCCAGGATCTTCTGCAGCGCCGTGAGACGGTCGAGCGCCCCACCTTCACTTAGGTCCTTCAGGACAGCGCTCAGCTCTGTGTCGAGTCGGGCTCGCTCAGCTTTCCGGGCCTCGAGATTGCGGCGGGTCGCCTCGATCTCCTCTCCGAGGTACGTACGCCGGTTCCTCACTACCGCTGTGTGGAAGGCTCGTACGTCCTCGAACCGCCGTAGAGCTTGACCAGGCAGCATGAGGCCCAGTTCGCCGTAGACCTGTTCCAGGTACTGCACCTCGGGATCGACTGCCTCGGCCACCGCCTTTTCGAGGTGGTCGAGATTCCGCCGGTCGATCACGTCTTGCGTACCAAGATCCTGGATCCGCCTACTCAGCTCGTCAGCGCGCTCCTTGAGCTCCTCGTACTGGGGAACGACGCGGAATGCATCGATCTCTCTCTGGAGTTCAACGATCTTCGAGTTCCGAACAGCGATCTCGCCACGAAGATCAGCTGTCTTACCGATCACCTTGCCCCAGACGGGGTCGTCCACAGCCTTCTTCAGCTGATCTCGCGTGGCCTTCTTCGCCGCGATGTCCTGGTACCGGGCGGCAAGGGCGGAATCGAGGCCGAGCAGGTAGGCCAGATTCGGCGTCGCCTTCGCCTCGGACTGGCGCGAGAAGCTGCGCACCGCTTCATTGAAGCCATGGTCGCCAACTCGGCGGATGAGGAAGGAGAGCAGCGCTCGACCGCTGACTCCAGGATGCTCCCCGGTGAGACCGAAGAGGCCCTTCTCGATCAGCGCCTGCCACTCAGCAACAGGGACCCTCTGCTCCTCTTCGGCTCCAATCCCAAACAGGGACCACCTGGATGAACCACTCAACTCTGGGTGATTCAGAAGGGCCGGGCGCAGCGTGACGTGCTTGACGTCAGTGCCGGACCGGCTGACGCTCAGCTCCTGGCTCAGACCGGGCCAGTCCAGGCTGAGCGTGAAAACCGTCTGCCGCAGCTCTTTGCGGGCCGCCAGATGCTTGTTGTCCGCTCGTGCGCCCAGCAGGAAGTGCAGCAGCTCGATCATGCTCGACTTGCCTGAGCCGTTCCGGCTGTCGGTTGATCGAGAGACTGCGGTGGACTCCGCTACGACGAGGTTGAGGCCCGACTGAAAGGTGACCGTCTTGAACCGCTCATTGTCAGCGCTGAGCTGGCGCAGCATGGGCGGCCTTTCTGGTGAGGAGGTCGTCTCTCAGGTCAACGAGATCAAGGGCGTGCAGTAGGTCCAGGGCTAGAACGAACCAGCCAAAAGAGAGGGGCGCCGGATGGTCGTGTCCTCGCCGCCACTCGCGGAGTCGGGCCCATGCCTGACTGACTGTGAGGGGGCGGTCCAGCTGCATGATGATCTGGGCGCCGACGGCCAAGAGCGCACGGTCGGGAGCGATCCCCTTGGTTGGGGTGATCATGCTGCTCCTCCGTCCGCTACGTGCATCGGTCTCCAGCCCAGTGGGGGGACCTCGAAGATGTCACATTCGTCGAAGAAGTACGCAAGGACAGCCTTTGCGGCTTCATCACGGTCCCAGCGAGGAGCCTCCTGGCCCAGCACGAAGCGTTGCATCTGCCAGAGGATCTCGTCCGTGTCGTCGCCGTACTCGTGCCGCATTCGCGTGTAGTACGCCTGGAATCCGGCAGCTGTCTCATCCCGCTCCATCTGGTCGAGCAGGTCTCGGTAGTACTGGTCGACGAGATAGACATAGGGCCGACCGGCCTGGAGCACCGCCCGAGCCTGCTCCGAGAGGCCGTTGAAGTCGACCTTGTAGGTGGTGGGCAACGTAACGGAGGCGTCGGGAACACGCTGACGCCTCTCGGAAAGATGCTTCAGCAGAGGCTCGATTTCAGCGAGCCCGATGCTGTAGACAACCTGCTCAACCGGGATCGTCTCCCCGAGCAGGCTCTCCATCTGCAAGCGATCGAGATACATCGCCTCGTTCCAGAGCTTCTGAGGTCCCATCTGCTGGAAGGCGACACGAGGGAACCTCTGACCAGCGTCCACGAGCAGCCCCGATATGACGGGGTGGATGCCTCCACGCTGGTCGTTGTGGACGAAGACGAAGGTATCGAACTGTTCCGGGCGCTGGATGATGGCGCTCTCCACGTCTCCGTGGAACTTGCCCTTGACCGAGAACACGTCGAAGGTCTCCGGCGCGTAGCAGGCGTACAGGGTCCGACACGACGTCCGCAGGCCGTCTCCACCAAGGTCACCGATGCTGCCGGCGGTCCGGATCGGAACGTAGTCGCCGTGGCGTAGCTCCATCAGGAGGTGGAAGAGCTTCTCAAACTCGTTGCCCGAGCTACCCGCGACCATCATCCGGAACTTGCTGTGCGCGTACTGCCTCTGGTGCGGGAGCACCGGCGCCTCCCCTGTGCTGTTCTCTCTCCACGCACCGTAATGGCTTACCAGCCCACTGAGTAGCCCGCTTCCCAGACAACTCATGGCTGAACAGCCTACTTTGGGGAACTCATCGGCTCTGGGAGCCACAGGAGCGCGCCAAACTGATCTAACTGGTCCCTCCTCTCGCGATAGTCCGGAAGGGCCCGGCCGACGAGAGTCCAGAACTCTGGCCACTGGTCACGCTTGTGCAGGTGGGCTAGCTCGTGCACCAAGACGTAGTCGATCAACTTTGCGGGAAGTTGCATCGCGGCCCAGTGAATATTGACCCCGCCTTCTCGATTGCAGGAGCCCCACCGGTAGCCAAGTCGGCGTACTGCGATGTTCTGGAATGGCGCGCGCATCCGCTGAGCCCACGGCTCCGTGCGCGTCGGCAACCAGACGTTCCCCCGACGGCGGTACCAGGTGATGAGGTCGTCCTGGGCGTGATCCAGACAGTCCCGCCGCAGGAGGAGTCGTCCACGCACCAATCCCACGGGCACGGGGGCCTCATCCACGATCTTCAGCCGGTAGCTGCGGCCGAGGTAGTGGAAGCCCTCTCCCGTGACGAACTCCTTGTCAGGCCGTAGCGCCGCTTCCTCTGTCCGTTCGTCGAGCTTGCCGTAGATCCATCGTCGCCGACTCCGCACCACCGCGACCAGCCGTCTTTCAGCGGACCAGCCCTCGGACCACCGCATAGATCATCGCGCTTTTCGTCGCTGCAGAGGAACCGGGGCGAGGTAGTCGGCTCCCGCTGAGCCATCCCCTTCGATAGGTATGGAGGAGGATCTGTTCGAGCTCGCCGATCAGCAGCTTCTGGCCATGCGGCAGGAGCATGCCCTCGGCGACGATCTTCTCGTCCTGGCGGCGGGCTACGGCAGTCTGGGCGCCGTACGCGCGGAACTTCGGGGCGTTCACGCGGCGCTTGCCGTCTTTGATGCGGAACTTGACGAATTTCAGGCCCAGTTCAGACACGGCAGTGCGGGTCAGCCCGTAGTCGGCTGGGGTGGTCATGGTGCGGGCGAAGGCCTTGATGTCGGCAGCGTCGATACCGCGCAGCAGGGTATCGAGCATGGTCGGTGCGGGTAACGCGCGGCTTTCCCGCCCACCACGCCCCGGGCGTCTTCATCTGGATCGTCACAATGCGCGCCGTCTGGAGCGCCGCGCCCGCGTCACGAACTGCAAGGTGAACCACCCTCACAACTTCTCCGACCGCTGAGACCGGCTGTTAGAGCTGTCCGGCCTGCCACCGCCGATGCTCCACGACGGCCGCCACGAGGCCGAGAGTCTGGCGCTGGCCGCCGGTCGCACGGAAAGCCATGCAGGCGATGCTCGGGGCCCGTCGATGCGGATGATGGCCCACGCACAGGAGCGACTAAACGCGGATGAACTGGACTCGCGCGGGCCCCAGATCGGGCCCCATCGAGCCGCCTCGGGACCCAATCGGCAAGTGGTTTAGACCACAAGTCGATCAAGGAAAAGGAAAAACCCCAGGTCACGGCGAGTGAGTCCCAGGGTTTTCCGGAGCCGCCTTCGGGATTCGAACCCGAGACCTACGCATTACGAGTGCGTTGCTCTGGCCATCTGAGCTAAGGCGGCGCGCTGTCCACACCATGGTGCGATCAGCAACGTCGGTAAGTCTACACAGTTTCCAGAGGTGCTCCGAACAGGCCTCGGGAGGGTCCTCCCGGGGCCGCACCAGTCGCTACTTGCAGCGCTTGCCGTCCGTCGGAGGGGTTCCGTGGAGCAGGTAGGTGTCGATCGCGGAGTCGATGCAGGCACTGCCGCGGCCGTAGGCGGTGTGGCCGTCGCCCTCGTAGGTGAGGAGTCGGGCCGAGGTGAGCTGGTGGGCCAGGGACCGGGCCCAACGGTACGGGGTCGCCGGGTCGCGGGTGGTGCCGACGACGACGATCGGGGCGGCGCCCTTCGCCTCGATGCGGTGCGGCTCGCCCGTGGGCCTCACCGGCCAGTAGGCGCAGTTCAAGGAGGCCCAGGCGAGGCCCTCGCCGAAGACCGGGGAGGCCTTCTCGAAGGACGGGAGTGCCTTCTCGACCTGGTCGGGGGTGGAGAAGGCCGCGGGGAGGTCGAGGCAGTTCACCGCCGCGTTGGCTGCCATCAGATTGGCGTAGCGGCCGTCGGCGTCCCGCTCGTAGTAGCTGTCGGAGAGGGCGAGCAGGCCCGCGCCGTCCTTGTCCTTGATCGCCGAGTTCAGCGCCTCGCGCAGCTGCTCCCAGGTGCTCTCGTCGTACATCGCCGCGATCACGCCGGTGGTGGCGAGGGCCTCGCCGAGCTTGCGGCCGTCCGGGTCGCCGGTGGGGATCGGATGCGCGTCGAGCTTGCGGAAGAAGGCTTTGAGGTTCTCGCCGACCTTGGCGGGAGCCGTGCCCTTGCCGCCGAGCGGGCAGTCGGGTCGCGTGACACAGTCCTTCGCGAACGACTGGAACGCCGTCTCGAAGCCCGCCGTCTGGTCCAGGTTCAGTCGGCGGGCGGGCAGCGAGGGGTCCAACGCGCCGTCCAGGACGAGCCGGCCCACCCCGTTCGGGAAGAGCCCCGCGTACGTCGCGCCGAGGAACGTCCCGTACGACGCCCCCACGTACGTGAGCTTCCCGTCGCCCAGGACCGCGCGCAGGATGTCCATGTCACGGGCCGCCTCCACGGTGGAGACGTGCCGCAGCAGCCGCGCCGAGTGCGCGCCGCAGCCCTCCGCGAACCCCTTGTACGCGTCGACGAGTTCGCCGGTCTCCCGCTGGTCGTCGGGGGTGGTGTCCGTCTGTGTGTACGTGTCCATCGCGCGCCCGTCGAGGCACTCCACGGGCTCACTGCGGGCCACGCCCCGCGGGTCGACGGCGACCATGTCGTAACGGGCGCGGACTCCGGCGGGGTAGCCGATGCCGGCGTACTGCTGGAGGTAGCCGACCGCCGAGCCGCCCGGTCCGCCCGGGTTCACCAGCAGCGAGCCGAGCCGCTTGCCCGGGCCCGTCGCCTTCTTGCGGGCGACCGCGAGCCGGACGTCGCCCGCGCCCGGCTCGGCGTAGTCGAGCGGCGCCTTCAGGGTGGCGCACTCGAAGCCGGGCACACCGCAGCCGCGCCAGCTCAGCTTCTGCCCGTAGTACGGCGCGAGCGCCGACGGCGTGGCCCGCGGCAGTGCGACGAGCGCAGCCACCGCCGTGGACCCTGCGGAGCTCGTCGTCCCCGCGGCGGAACAGCCGGAGACGAGCAGCGCGGCGAGCGAGAGGAGCGTGACGCCGGTGCGGGACCTGCGGAGAGAGCGCCTGATGTGCATCCAGCGAGCGTAACTCTGCGCAATGTCGTGAACGCCGTACGTACGCGAACGGACACGGACGAGTGACACCGTCAACCCAAGATCGACGTCGGGTGCCGTTGCCGGGCCCGCTCGCCAACCCCGCTCGCCGACGGCGGGCGCCGACCCCGGGCGCGAACGGCGGGCGCGGACGGCGGCCGCGGGCCGCGGACGGCGGGCGCGGACGGCGGGCGCGGACGGCGGGTCAGCCCGCTCTGAGCGCCATCGTCATCGCCTCCACCGCCAGCAGCGGAGCCACATTGCGGTCGAGGGCCTGTCTGCACCCGGCGATGGCCTCGATACGGCGGAGGGTCGACTCCGGGCTGCTGCCGCGGGCGAGCCGCTCCAGGGCGTCCTCGGCGTCCACGTTGGCGATCGCGATGCGGGAGCCGAGCTGGAGGGCGAGGACGTCGCGGTAGAAGGCGGTCAGATCGGTGAGCGCAAGGTCGAGGCTGTCGCGCTGCGTGCGCGTCCTGCGGCGCTTCTGCTTGTCCTCCAGATCCTTCATCACGCCCGCCGTACCGCGCGGCATCCGGCCGCCCTGGACCGCGCCCAGCGCCGCCTTCAGCTCCTCGGTCTCCTTGCCGTCCATCTCCTCCGCGAGCTGCTTGGCGTCCTCGCTCGCCGCGTCGACCAGCTCCTGGGCCGCCCTGAGGCAGCCGCCGACGTCGTCGACCCGCAGGGGCAGCTTCAGCACGGACGCGCGGCGCTCACGGGCGGCGGGGTCGGTGGCCAGCCGGCGGGCCCGGCCGACGTGCCCCTGGGTGGCGCGGGCGGCGGCCGCGGCGATGGCCGGCTCGATGCCCTCGCGCCGGACGAGCATGTCGGCGACGGCGTCGACGGAGGGTGTGCGCAGGGTCAGGTGCCGGCAGCGGGAGCGGATGGTGGGCAGCACATCCTCCAGAGAGGGCGCGCAGAGCAGCCAGACCGTCCGTGGGGCGGGCTCCTCGACGGCTTTCAGAACGGCGTTGGCCGACTTCTCGTTCAGCCGCTCGGCGTCCTCGACGAGGATGATCTGCCAACGGCCCGTGGCGGGCGAGGTGTACGACTTACGGACCGTGTCGCGCATGTCCTCGGCGAGGATCTGCGAACCGACGGCGGCGACGGTGTTGACGTCGGCGTGGGTGCCGATGAGCGCCGTATGACAGCCGTCGCAGAACCCGCAGCCCGGAACACCGCCGAGCGCCCGGTCAGGGCTCACGCACTGGAGGGCGGCGGCGAAGGCCCTCGCCACCTGGCCGCGACCGGCGCCGGGCGGGCCCGTGATCAGCCAGGCGTGCGTCATCCTCGACGTCTCGGGCGGCGGAGCGGCGGAGCCGGCCGCGGTGACGAGCGCGTCGGCGTCCCGAGCGGCAGCGGCGAGCTGCTCGCTCACCTTCTCCTGCCCGACGAGGTCGTCCCACACGGTCATGCCTCACGCCGCCCTTTCGTCATGTTTCGCGTTGCGGCTTCCATTGTGCGGGGAGCCACTGACAATCGGGTCACGGGTGAGGTCGACGTCCCGCCGACGAACGGCGGCGGGACGCCCGGCGGCGCCGGACCGCTCAGCGGCGCCGGCCCTGCCCGCGGTCCTCGTCGTTGCCGTCCTCGTCCCGGCGCGGGCCCAGCAGTTCGTCCGCCAGCGTGGGCAGATCGTCCAGCGGGGTCTCCTCGGCCCAGTCCGGCCGGGGTCGCTGCCGGGGCGCGCCCTCCTCGTCGACCTGCGGCAGCTCACGTGTACGGTCGTCGGCCCCGTCCGGCCGCGCCCCGTCCCGCTCGCCCCGCTCGTCGCGGAAGTAGCCCGACGGCACCCGGTCCGAGGGGCTCTGGTCCCGCACGGGAGGCAGCACGGCCGTCTCGTCGGCAGGGTTCGCCTCGCGGACCGGAGGCAGTACGGCCGTCTCGTCCTCGGAGCTCTCGCCGCGCACCGGCCGCAGTACCGCCGTCTCGTCCGCGGCGCCCGGCGGAATCGAGGGCTGCGGCAGCTCGGCCGTCACCTCGGCGTCGGCCCCGCCCGCGGAGCCCGAGGGCTTCCCGGATCCGGACGCGTTCCCGGTCGGCCGGGAGGGCTGCGCGGGCTCCTTGTCCATCCGGATCGGCGGCAGCACCGCCGTCTCGTCCACCGGCCCGCCCGACGCGTTCGTCGGAGTCACCACGGGCGTCGGCACGGTCACGGCCTCCGGCGGGACCGCCGGAGCCGCCGAAGCCGCGGCCGCCGTGGGGCGCGCCGGCTTCGGTCCGACCTGCGCCGCGGCGGCGGCCTGCTCCGCCGCACGCCGGGCCTGCTCGGCCCGCAGCAGCGCCTCCTCGGCCTTGCGCTGCTTCTCCAGACGCCGGGCCTCGGCCTCGGCACGCAGCCGCGCCTCCTCCTCGGCCTGCCGGCGGCGCCGCTCATCCTCCGCCTTGCGGCGGGCCTCCTCCTCGGCGCGGGCCTTCTCCTCCGCGAGGAGCCGGACCCGCTCCTCCTCGGCACGCCTGCGTGCTTCCTCGGCGCGCAGCCGCGCCTCCTCGGCCTGCCGTTCGGCCTCGCGCCGCTGCGCCTCCTCCAGCTCGCGCCGCTTGCGCTCCTCCTCCTCGGCGCGCAGCTTGGCGAGCTGCGCCTGGCGCTCACGCTCCAGGCGCTCCTCCTCGGCCTTGCGCGCGGCCTCTTCCTCGGCCTTGCGGCGGGCCTCCTCCTCGGCCTTCCTGCGCGCCTCCTCCTGGGCCTTGATCTCGGCCTCGGACAGGGGCAGCAGCTGGTCGAGCCGGTGCCGGACGGCGGCCGTGACGGCCTCGGGCTCCTGGGCCGCGTCGACCACCAGGTAGCGGCCCGGGTCGGCGGCGGCCAGCGTGAGGAAGCCGGAGCGCACCCGCGTGTGGAACTCGGCCGGCTCCGACTCCAGCCGGTCCGGTGCCTCCGTGAAGCGCTCGCGGGCGGCCTCCGGCGACACGTCCAGCAGGACCGTCAGATGCGGGACCAAGCCGTTCGTCGCCCAGCGCGAGATCCGCGCGATCTCGGTCGGGGACAGGTCGCGGCCCGCGCCCTGGTAGGCCACGGACGAGTCGATGTACCGGTCGGTGATGACCACCGCGCCGCGCTCCAGGGCGGGCCGGACGACCGTGTCGACGTGCTCCGCGCGGTCCGCCGCGTACAGCAGGGCCTCCGCGCGGTGCGAGAGCCCGGCGCTGGAGACGTCCAGCAGGATCGAACGCAGCCGCTTGCCCACGGGCGTGGCCCCCGGCTCACGGGTGAGGACGACCTCGTGGCCCTTGGCCCTGATCCACTCGGCGAGCGCCTCGGCCTGCGTGGACTTGCCGGCGCCGTCACCGCCCTCCAGGGCGATGAAGAAGCCCGTCCCGACCGATGTCTGCACCGGGTCGTCGCCGCCGAGCAGCGCGTCCCGCAGGTCCTGCCGCAGAGGTACGCCGGAACGGTCGTCGACCCTGGCCAGCACCAGTGCGGCCACCGGCAGCAGCAGCGCGCCGACCAGCATCAGCGTGAACGCCGCCCCGCCGTGCGCGAACACGAACTTGCCGTTCTCCAGCCGGTGCGGTCCGATGAGCGCCGCCACCAGCGGGGCGATCACCACCCCCAGCGCCACCACGACCCGTACGACGGCGTGCAGATGCTCCGTCGTCCGCGCCCGGCGGTTCTCCTCGGTCTCCTGGTCGAGCAGGGCGTGCCCGGTGTTGGCGGCGACGCCCGCGCCGACGCCGGCCAGGACCAGGATCAGCAGCACGCTGGTGACGTCCGGGACCAGCCCGGCGGCCAGCAGCGCCACGCCGGTGAAGGCGATGGCCAGCGCGAGCAGCCTGCGCCGCGACAGCGCCGCCAGCACCTTCGGCGCCGTACGGATGCCTACGACGACCCCGCCGGTCAGCGCGAGCACGAACAGCCCGTACATGACCGGACCGCCGCCCAGGTCCTTGGCGTGCAGCACGGCCACGGCGACGGCGGCGGAGACCGCCCCGGCGACGGCGGCGCAGGCGAGGATCAGCAGCGGGATCGCGCCGGTGCGGCCCGCCTCGACGCCGGCGGCGGTTTTGGGCCGGCGCAGCCCCTCGAGCGGCGACCGCGCGCGCGGGGTGCGCACTGCGGGCAGCTCCAGGAAGGTCACGATGGACAGGGACCCGGCGAAGAGTCCCCCGGCGACATACGAGGCGAGGGCCGCCTGGTGCTGTCCGAACCAGTCGATCCCGGCGCCCAGAAGATTGTTGAACAATGCCGCGACGACCAGCGTGGCCGCGCCCAGCGGGATTGTCACGAAGCTCGTGCGCAGCGACAGGCGGCGCAGGGCGTCCATGTGGTCCGGCAGCGGCCGTACGGTCGCGCCCTCCAGCGGCGGGGCGGGCAGCAGGGCCGGGGACGCGCTCTCGCGGGCGACCGTCCAGAACCGCTCGGCGACCCCGGTCACGAACACCGTGACGAGCAGCAGAGCCGGCGCGTCGTCCGGCGTCCAGTCGATCCACAGCGGCGCGACGATCAGCAGCGCGGCGCGCACACCGTCCGCCCCGACCATGGTCCAACGGCGGTCGAGCGGGCCGTCCGGCGAGGTCAGTGCGGTCAGCGGGCCCAGGAGGACGGCGCCGAAGAGGAGGGTGGCCAGAATGCGCACCGCGAAGACGGTCGCCACCGCGAAGGCCACGCCGCGGTAGCCGCCCCCGAAGGAGCCCTCCACGATGGCCGCCTGGAGGACGAGGAGAACGAACACAAGGAGTGCGAGGGCGTCTCCCACCCCGCTCACCAGCTGTGCGCTCCAGAGCCGTTTGAGCTGCGGCTCGCGCAACAGGGCGCGCACAGCGCGCTCGCGGGAGTCCGCCACCAAGGCGTCGTCCGGTGCCGGGTGGTGGGCCGTTGGCTGCTCGGCTCGCGTCATGCTTTCAGCCTATCGGCCGCGACTGACACCCGGTCGCCCCCGTCCACGCGTACGACCGCCCCGACACCAAAGTGATGCCGGGGCGTTGGTTTAGCCGTCGTGGATCAGTCCTCGGACGAGGCCGGGGAAGCCGTCGCCTTCTTCGCGACCGTCTTCTTCGTCGTCGTCTTCGCTGTCGTCGTCTTCGCCGTCGTCTTCGCGGCGGTCTTCTTGGCGGCCGTCTTCTTCGCCGGGGCCGTCTTCTTCGCCGTCGCCTTCTTCGCGGGCGCCTTCTTGGCCGTCTTCTTGGCCGGCGCCTTGGCGCGCTTCTCGGCGAGCAGCTCGAAGCCGCGCTCCGGAGTGATCTCCTCGACGCTGTCACCGGAGCGCAGGGTCGCGTTGGTCTCCCCGTCGGTGACGTACGGCCCGAAGCGACCGTCCTTGACGACGACCGGCTGTCCGCTGACCGGGTCCGCGCCCAGCTCCTTCAGCGGCGGCTTGGCGGCGGCCCGGCCACGCTGCTTGGGCTGGGAGTAGATCTCCAGCGCCTCTTCGAGGGTGATCGTGAAGAGCTGGTCCTCGGTCTGGAGCGACCGCGAGTCCGTGCCCTTCTTCAGGTAGGGGCCGTAGCGGCCGTTCTGCGCGGTGATCTCCACGCCCTCCGCGTCGGCGCCGACGACCCGCGGCAGCGACATCAGCTTGAGGGCGTCCGCCAGCGTCACCGTGTCCAGCGACATCGACTTGAACAGCGAGGCCGTACGCGGCTTCACGGCGTTCTTGCCGGTCTTCGGGGTGCCCTCGGGGAGCACCTCGGTGACGTACGGGCCGTAGCGGCCGTCCCGGGCGATGATCTGGTGGCCGCTCTCCGGGTCGGCACCGAGCTCGAAGTCGCCGCTCGGCTTGGCGAGCAGCTCCTCCGAGAGTTCGACGGACAGCTCGTCCGGGGCCAGGTCCTCGGGCACGTCCGCCCGCTGGTGGCCCTCGGAGTCCTTCTCGCCGCGCTCGATGTAGGGGCCGTAGCGCCCGACTCGCAGCACGATGTCGTTGCCCACCGGGAACGACGACACCTCGCGCGCGTCGATCGCGCCCAGGTCGGTCACCAGCTCCTTGAGGCCGCCGAGGTGGTCACCGTCGCCGTTGCCGGCCTCGGCCGCACCGCCGTGACCCTGTCCTTCGCCGAAGTAGAACCGCTTCAGCCACGGCACGGCCTGCGCCTCACCGCGGGCGATGCGGTCGAGGTCGTCCTCCATCCTGGCGGTGAAGTCGTAGTCGACCAGTCGGCCGAAGTGCTTCTCCAGGAGGTTGACCACGGCGAAGGACAGGAAGGACGGCACGAGTGCCGTGCCCTTCTTGAAGACGTAGCCGCGGTCGAGGATCGTGCCGATGATCGACGCGTACGTCGACGGGCGGCCGATCTCGCGCTCTTCGAGCTCCTTGACCAGGCTGGCCTCGGTGTAGCGGGCCGGGGGCTTGGTGGCGTGCCCGTCGACCGTGATCTCCTCGGCGGTCAGCGCGTCGCCCTCGCCGACCTGGGGCAGCCGGCGCTCGCGGTCGTCCAGCTCGGCGTTCGGGTCGTCGGCGCCTTCGACGTACGCCTTCAGGAAGCCGTGGAAGGTGATCGTCTTGCCGGAGGCGCTGAACTCGACGTCCCGGCCGTCGGCCGCGTTGCCGCCGATCTTCACCGTGACGCTGTTGCCGACCGCGTCCTTCATCTGGGAGGCGACCGTCCGCTTCCAGATCAGCTCGTAGAGCTTGAACTGGTCGCCGGTCAGGCCGGTCTCGGCAGGCGTGCGGAAACGATCACCCGAAGGGCGAATCGCCTCGTGCGCCTCCTGCGCGTTCTTGACCTTGCCGGCGTACTTGCGCGGCTGGGGCGGCAGGTAGTCGGCGCCGTACAGCTGCGTGACCTGGGCGCGGGCGGCGGTGATGGCCGTCTCGCTCAGCGTCGTGGAGTCCGTACGCATGTACGTGATGTAGCCGTTCTCGTACAGCTTCTGCGCGACCTGCATGGTGGCCTTGGCGCCGAAACCGAGCTTGCGGCTGGCCTCCTGCTGAAGCGTCGTCGTACGGAACGGGGCGTACGGCGAGCGGCGGTAGGGCTTCGACTCGACGGACCGGACGGCGAACCGCGTGTTCTCCAGGGCGACGGCCAGGGCGCGGGCGTTCGCCTCGTCGAGGTGGAGGATGTTCGCGCTCTTGAGTTGTCCCAGGGAGTCGAAGTCGCGGCCCTGCGCGACCCGCCTGCCGTCGACGGTCTGGAGGCGGGCGACCAGCGACGACGGGTCCGACGCATCCCCTGCGCGGCCGGTCGAGAAGGTGCCCGTCAGGTCCCAGTACTCGGCAGAACGAAACGCGATGCGCTCGCGTTCCCGCTCCACGACGAGACGGGTGGCGACGGACTGGACACGGCCGGCCGACAGGCGCGGCATGACCTTCTTCCACAGGACCGGCGATACCTCGTAGCCGTAGAGACGGTCGAGGATGCGGCGGGTCTCCTGGGCGTCGACGAGCTTCTGGTTGAGCTGGCGCGGGTTGGCGACGGCGGCCCTGATCGCGTCCTTGGTGATCTCGTGGAACACCATCCGCTTGACCGGGATCTTCGGCTTGAGGACCTCCTGGAGGTGCCAGGCGATCGCCTCGCCCTCGCGGTCCTCATCGGTGGCGAGGAAGAGCTCGTCGGATTCCTTGAGGAGCTCCTTGAGCTTCTTGACCTGCGCCCGCTTGTCCGCGTTGACCACATAGATCGGCTGGAAGTCGTGTTCGACGTCCACACCGAGGCGGCGAACCTCGCCCGTGTACTGGTCCGGCACCTCCGCGGCGCCGTTGGGAAGGTCACGGATGTGCCCGACGCTGGCCTCGACGATGTAGCCGGGGCCGAGGTACCCCTTGATCGTCTTCGCCTTGGCGGGCGACTCGACGATCACGAGTCGGCGGCCGCCCTTTGCGGTCTCGCTGGTCGGGGACAACTTCGCTCTTCTCTCCGGTCGACGCTGGGGCCTCCCCAGGCCTTGCTGCCGGGGTCGGGTCATGGTGACGCTGCGGAGTGTGACGGTACATCCCGCCCCCGTGTCAAACGGGAAAAGCCCGCAACGGCCACTCGAACGGTAACCCGACTACCGCCATTCCTGCCGCCCGGAGTGCCGACCGGCCCTTTTCCGTACGACCGGAACGCGTCTACCCCTTTACCGGCGCGACCACGGCGCCACCACGTTCACGCGGTTCGAACGGGGGTCCGCCGAAATCCGCGAAGACGGCCACGGCGTCGGCCTCGTAGATGGTCCCGCAGGTGGTCCCGGAGGCGGCTTCAGAGCCGGGTGAAGCACCACACCCCGACGGCCAGCGCGACGACGGAGGCCAGGGTCGCCAGGGTCGCCGATGCGACGGGGCTCACACCTTGGGCCACCGTTTCACGGTGCCGGACCCTGACCGCGGTCCACATCAACAGGGCACCCCCGAACAGGGCGAACACCGTTCCTGTGAAGATCGTCGGCCCGCTCTCCATGATCGTCCCCGCCCCTCTTGCTCGGCCCGCGTCTGCCCCGGCCAGGGGAGGCTGTCACGCGCGGGCGGCGCCCCGGCGAACCCGAGGTGAACGCCGGGGCTACGGGTGGGGGCGGAGGGCTGGGTGAGCCGCCGGCCGGGGTGTCGTCGGGGCCCGGCCCGCAGGCCACCGGGGCATGGCCCCCGGGCCGCCCGCAGTGCGGTGGAGCACACCGAAGCGGGTACGGGCCTTTCCGGCCGACTTCGCCGTTGTCGGCGTTGTCGATCGGCTCACACTGCATACGATCTTGGCGAATCGGCACCGAGCGCGAAGAAGACATGGAGAACGGGGAGAGCAGGGAGAACGGTCCGGAGCGGTCCGGGCAACGAAAGACGTTCCGGCTGATGATCCGGAGGATCCCCCGGGCGATGTCCCGGATGCCGTCCCGGGCGATCTTCCGGATGGTGTCCGATAGCACGCTCCGAGGGGCCGGGTCCGTCCGGACCCGGCCGGGTCACTCCGCCGGTTCGAGGAAACCCTGCTCCACCAGAAGACGGATCTGGGCCGGAGTGCGGTCCCGCAGCAACACCGGATCCTCGCCGACCAGTTGGGCGATGGCGTCGAGAATGCGGCCGGCGCTCAGCGAGCCGTCGCACACGCCCGCGAAGCCCGCGCCGACCGTGTCCACCTTGGTGGCCCGGCGCATGCCGCGGTGCTGGCGCAGCACGACGTGCTCCGGATCCTCGGCGCCGGGCAGCCCGACCTGCTCCTGGACGACCTCCGTGGCCAGCCGGAATCGCCCGGCGAGCAAGGCCGCGTCGTCATGGGCGCGCAGATAGTCCAGCCGTCCGAAGTGCGCCAGGACGGCGTCGCCCAGCGGCTGTTCCACCGGGTGCGGCCACTCCTCCACCGTGATCACGGGCTCGGCGGCCGTCGTCCTGCGCAGCGTGATCCAGCCGAAGCCGACGGCCTTCACCTTGCGTGCCTCGAACTCGTCCAGCCATGTGTCGTAGTGCGCCTGGTACTCGGCCTGGTCACCCCGGTGGTCACCGGCGTCCCTCAGCCAGAGCTCCGCGTACTGCGTGACGTCCTGCACCTCGCGCTGCACGATCCACGCGTCGCACCCGCGCGGCACCCACGACCTGAGCCTGTCCTGCCAGTTCTCCCCCTCCACGTGCTGCCAGTTGGCGAGGAACTGCGCGAACCCGCCCTCGCTCAGCCGTTCCCCCGCCCCTTGAACGAGCGAGCGGCACAGATCGTCCCCGCCCATCCCGCCGTCCCGGTAGGTCAGTCGGGCGCCCGGCGAGATCACGAACGGCGGATTCGACACGATCAGGTCGTACGTCTCGTCGTCGCGGACCGGTTCGAACAGCGAGCCCTCGCGCAGGTCCGCCGCCGGAGCCCCGGACAGCGCGAGCGTGAGCGCGGTGATGTGCAGCGCGCGCGGGTTGAGGTCGGTCGCCGTCACGCGCGTGGCGTGCTGCGCGGCGTGCAGCGCCTGGATGCCGGAGCCGGTGCCGAGGTCGAGAGCGGCGGAGACGGGCGTGCGCACGGTGATACCGGCGAGGGTCGTCGACGCGCCGCCGACGCCGAGGACGACAGCCGTGTCCGCCTGCCGGCCCTCGCTCCCGCTGCCACCCGCGCCACCGACCGCGCACCCGAGGTCGGAGATGATGAACCAGTCCTCGCCGTCCGGCCCGCCGTACGGCCGTACGTCCACGGTCGCGGCGACCTCGTCCTCACCCGTGCGGACCAGCCAGCCGCTCTCCACGCACGCGTGCACGGGCAGGAACTCCTCCACGCGCGCGTGCGGCACGGGCTGCTGGAGCAGGAAGAGGCGGACGAGTGTCTTCAGCGGCGTGTCCCCGCGGGTCGCGCGCAGCGCCGGCACGGTCTCGCTGCGGGCCAGGGCCGCGTAGGCGGGCGCGCCGAGCAGCTCGAGGAGGCCGTCCGCGGTGAAGGAGGCCGCGAGCAGCGCCTCGCGCAGCCGGGCGGCCACGTCGGGGCGGTCGACGGAGGGCAGGGGGAAGAGGGTGGCGTTACTCACGCCCCCCATTGTCTCCCGTCACCACTCGGGGCGCGTTCCCCCGGATCACCCCCGGCCGCGCGGCCTCAGCTGGTCGTCGCGCGCGCCGAGGCGGAGGAGGCCACCTTCTTGCAGTTGGCCTGGTTGGCCATGGCGTTCTTGACGTCGCCCTGCTCGAGGTTCTTCAGCGCGGTGTTGCCGCTCTTGCTGAGCTCGCCGAGGTCGGTGGCGATGTTCTGAAGACCGTCGGCGAACTTCGCCTGGTCCTTCGTGTCCAGCGCGTCGACCTGCTTCTTCAGGCCCGCGTAGGAGGTCGAGAGAGTGGTGAGCGCCGAGACGGCGTCCTTCTGCTTCTTCTCGCCGTCGTCGACACCGGGCGGTGTCCCGGCCTTCTGGACGGCCTGGGCGAGCGCTCCATAGGCGTCGGACATGTCCTGGAAGGCCTGCGAGTCGGTCTTCTGGACGTTCGCCGGAGCGTTGTTGTCCGTGGCGGCCTGCTTGATCGCGGCATTGGCCGCGTCGACCTTCGCGTCCTGGGCAGGCAGCGCGTCGCAGACCTGCTTGGCCCAGGCGTCGAGCTCCTTGTTGCCGTCGTCGTCACTGCTGCATCCGGACAGCGCCAGTACCAGTACCGCACCGCCGGACACCACGGCCGCGAGCTTCTTGTTCACCGGGTTGGTCCCTTCCATGGCTCTCGGCCCCGGAACATACACGGCAACCGGGCAAGAACCCCAGAACGAATGTCTGCTATGTAGGCCATTGCAGCCATTTGCACCAGGAGAGAGAAGGCTCACGGCTCGGACACATACTCAACACAACGGGCGGGCGACGTGACAACGCGCGTCGCCCGCCCGCCCTTTGAGCTGGGCCCCGGTGGGCTGGTCTACGAAATCACCGCCGGGTCGGCGGACTTGGACGAAGAATCGGCGTTGTCTTCGTCACCCACGGCGATCCCGCGCCGCTTGGAGACGTACACCGCGACCACGATGACCCCGAGCGCCAGGGCCGCGATCAGGATCCGCATGCCGATGCTCTTGTCCTCGCCGTAGCTGAACTTGATCACGGCGGGCGCGATGAGCAGCGCCACCAGGTTCATGACCTTCAGCAGCGGGTTGATCGCCGGACCTGCGGTGTCCTTGAAGGGGTCGCCGACCGTGTCCCCGATCACCGTGGCCGCATGGGCCTCGCTGCCCTTGCCGCCGTGGTGGCCGTCCTCGACGAGTTTCTTCGCGTTGTCCCACGCGCCGCCGGAGTTGGCGAGGAAGACGGCCATCAGCGTGCCGGAGCCGATCGCGCCCGCGAGGAACGCGCCGAGTGCTCCGACCCCGAGGGTGAACCCGATGAAGATGGGCGCGAGCACGGCGAGCAGTCCCGGGGTGGCCAGCTCGCGCAGGGCGTCCCGGGTACAGATGTCGACGACCTTGCCGTACTCCGGCTCCTCGCTGTAGTCCATGATCCCGGGGTGCTCGCGGAACTGCCGCCGCACCTCGAACACCACGGAACCCGCCGACCGCGAAACCGCGTTGATCGCCAGCCCCGAGAAGAGGAAGACGACCGCTGCGCCCGCGATGAGACCGACGAGGTTGTTGGGCTGCGAGATGTCCATCATCAGGCTCATCGGCGCGCCCGCCCCGGAGAGCTTCTCCCCGACGTCCTGCGCACCCGTCGTGATCGCGTCCCGGTACGACCCGAAGAGCGCCGACGCCGCCAGGACGGCGGTGGCGATGGCGATGCCCTTGGTGATGGCCTTGGTCGTGTTGCCGACGGCGTCGAGGTTGGTGAGCACCTGCGCGCCCGCGCCCTGGACGTCACCGGACATCTCGGCGATGCCCTGCGCGTTGTCGGAGACCGGCCCGAAGGTGTCCATGGCGACGATCACGCCGACCGTGGTGAGCAGACCGGTGCCGGCCAGCGCCACCGCGAACAGCGCCAGCATGATCGACGTACCGCCGAGCAGGAACGCCCCGTACACGCCCAGGCCGATCAACAAGGCGGTGTAGACGGCCGATTCGAGACCGACGGAGATACCGGCGAGGATGACGGTGGCGGGGCCCGTCAGCGACGACTTGCCGATGTCGCGCACGGGTCGGCGGCTGGTCTCGGTGAAGTAGCCCGTCAGCTGCTGGATGACCGCGGCCAGGAGGATGCCGATCGCCACCGCGACGAGCGCGAGAACGCGCGGATCGCCGTTCTTGCCCTGGATCGCCGCGTCGGTGACGCCGTCGAGGTCGGCGTACTTGCCGGGGAGATAGAGGAAGACGGCCACCGCGACCAGCACGAGCGAGATCGCCGCGGAGATGAAGAAGCCCCGGTTGATCGCGGTCATGCCGCTGCGGTCGGTGCTACGCGGGGCGACCGCGAAGATGCCGACCATGGCCGTGAGCACGCCGATGGCGGGGACGAGCAGCGGGAAGGCGAGCCCGGCGTCGCCGAAGGCCGCCTTGCCGAGGATCAGCGCGGCGACCAGGGTCACGGCGTACGACTCGAACAGGTCGGCCGCCATGCCCGCGCAGTCGCCGACGTTGTCGCCCACGTTGTCGGCGATGGTCGCGGCGTTGCGCGGATCGTCCTCCGGGATGCCCTGTTCGACCTTGCCGACCAGGTCGGCGCCGACGTCGGCGGCCTTGGTGAAGATGCCGCCGCCCACCCTCATGAACATGGCGATGAGGGCCGCGCCGAGTCCGAATCCCTCCAGCACCTTCGGCGCGTCGGCCGCGTACACCAGCACCACGCAGGCGGCGCCGAGCAGACCCAGCCCCACCGTGAACATGCCGACGACGCCGCCCGTGCGAAATGCGATCTTCATTGCCTTGTGCGAGACGGCGGTGAGATCCTTTTCCGGTTCGCCTTCTGCCGGAGTCGCTTCCCGGGCCGCCGCGGCGACACGCACATTGGTGCGCACGGCCAGCCACATGCCGATATAACCGGTGGCCGCGGAGAACACGGCACCGATCAAGAAGAAGATCGATCGTCCGGCACGCTGTTTCCAGTCGTCCGCGGGCAGCAGGAAGAGCAGGAAGAACACGACGACGGCGAATACGCCGAGCGTGCGCAACTGTCGGGACAGATACGCGTTGGCGCCTTCCTGTACCGCCGCCGCGATCTTCTTCATGCTGTCGGTGCCCTCGCCGGCCGCGAGCACCTGGCGAAGCAGCACGCCCGCAACCACGAGCGCGGCCAGCGCCACGACCGCGATGACCACCACGAGCAGGCGGTTGCCGTCGGTCAGCACTGCGGCTGCGAAGGTTGAGGGGTGGTCCAACCGATGAGGGGTAGAAAGCCCCGCCATTCGTCCTCCTTGACGCTTGGGCTGAGCTCAAGATGTGGACGGATTGTAGGTACCGGAACCTGATCAAAACAGAGTGCGGCAAGCGGAATTCGCCTTCGCGCGCAAAACCCGCACGATCTCGCCCGGTAATGCCTTAAAGGCATTGAGGTTCGTGAATTGATTCACGATATTCGCGGCAAGATTCACTTCGCCAAGATTCACTTCACCGAGATTCCAAGATTTATTTCACGGAACCACTGTAAGCGCGGTCGCCGAGGTCCGCACATGCCGAAGGGCCCTACGAGGTAGGGCCCTTCGGGTGAGTGAATCGCGAGGTTCGGGTCAGGACAGCGTCGCGGACGCCGGCGTGGTCGGCCAGGTCATGCGGATCAGTCCACCGTGCTCGCCTGCGGAGACCTCGACGTCGTCGACGAGGCCGCTGATGACCGCCAGGCCCATCTCGTCCTCCTCGGCCTCCACGTCGACGCCTTCGCCCGATCCTGGCGCCCGGTCACCGGGCGCCGAGCGCGGCGCCTCGTCGCCGACCTCGATGGAGAACTGCTTCTCCTCCTCGATCAGCGACACCTTCACCGGCGCGGTGATGCCGCCGGAGAGGTGCAGTCCGACGGCACGGGTGCAGGCCTCGCCGACAGCGAGCCTGACCTCGTCGAGGACGGCCTCGTCCACTCCGGCCCTGCGCGCCACCGCCGCCGCCACCAGTCGGGCGGTCCTGACGTGCTCGGGCAGCGCGCTGAAGCGGAGTTCAACGGTGGCCATGCGTCCCCCTCGGAACTACGGGCGTGCTGTCGGGGGGCCGGGCCACCAAGCCCGGACCCCCTCTTTGTTCGACCAGCCGTGCCGGGCCACGCGGGCCCGGGACGGGGTGGTCAGTCGGTGGCAGCGACCGCTTCGTCGACCGAGGTGTGAATCGGGAACACCTTGGTCAGACCGGTAATGCGGAAGATCTTCAAAATACGCTCCTGGTTGCAGACCAGACGGAGCGAGCCCTCATGGGCACGCACCCGCTTCAGTCCGCCGACCAGCACGCCGAGCCCGGTGGAGTCGAGGAAGTCCACGCCCTCCATGTCGACGACGAGGTGGAAATTCCCGTCGTTCACCAGCTCGACCAGCTGCTCGCGCAACTTGGGCGCGGTATATACGTCGATTTCGCCACCGACCTCGACGACCGTACGATCGCCGACGGTACGGGTCGACAGAGACAGGTCCACGGATCCTCCAGCACCTTGCTATCGAGCGGTCGCCCCTCGGAACACCTGGGCAGGAGTCCCCGGGACGGTACGCCAGCCGCCATGGCATTCAATCACTTACCGGCAGGCGTGCACGACGCCTTGGCCCCATTGTCCGTCACGCCGGTGACACACTCGGTGCCGATGGCCAAGAATCACCGATCCGATCGACCCTCGCCCGAGGCCGTGCCCCGCCTGTCTCCGGGCGAGGTTCTGGCCCGGCTCGCCCCGGGACCTGGCCGGGCATCGCGCATCACTCATACGGAGCACTTGCCCCCGCGTGAGGGCCGCCATGCCGTCTGGCCGGACCGGATTCGCCCCGAGGTCATCGCGGCCGTGCAGGCCTGCGGCATCGAACACCCCTGGGCCCACCAGGCCCGGGCCGCCGAGCACGCCCTGGACGGCGAGTCGGTGGTCGTCGCCACGGGCACCGCGTCCGGCAAGTCCCTGGCCTACCTCGTACCGGTCCTCTCGGCCCTCCTGGACGGCTCCGAGGCCCCGAACGGCCGCGGGGCCACCACCCTCTACCTGGCCCCCACCAAGGCTCTGGCGGCGGACCAGTGCCGCTCAGTGAAGGAACTTTCACAATCTCTCGGCAACGCCGTCCGGCCGGCCGTGTACGACGGCGACACCCCGTTCGAGGAACGCGAGTGGATCCGCCAGTACGCCAACCACGTCCTCACCAACCCGGACATGCTGCACCGGGGCATCCTCCCGTCCCACCCCCGCTGGTCCTCCTTCCTGAAGTCCCTGAAGTACGTCGTCATCGACGAGTGCCACACCTACCGCGGCGTGTTCGGCTCCCACGTCGCCCATGTACTGCGCCGCCTGCGCCGCCTGTGCGCCCGCTACGGCGCCTCCCCGGTCTTCCTGCTCGCCTCCGCGACGGCCGCCGAACCCGCGGTCGCCGCCGGGCGCCTCACCGGCCTGCCGGTCGTCGAGGTCGCCGACGACGCCTCGCCCCGCGGTGAACTGGTGTTCGCCCTGTGGGAGCCCCCGCTCACCGAGATGGTGGGCGAGAAGGGCGCACCCGTCCGGCGTACCGCCATCGCCGAGACCGCCGACCTCCTGACCGACCTCGCCGTCCAGGGCGTGCGCACCGTCGCCTTCGTCCGCTCCCGGCGGGGCGCCGAGCTGATCGCGGTGATCGCCCAGGAACGCCTCGCCGAGGTCGACCGCTCACTCGCCCGGCGTGTCGCGGCCTACCGCGGCGGTTACCTCCCCGAGGAACGACGCGCCCTGGAGCAGGCCCTGCACTCGGGCGAGCTCCTCGGTCTCGCCGCGACCACCGCCCTGGAGCTCGGCATCGACGTCTCCGGACTCGACGCCGTCCTGATCGCCGGCTACCCGGGCACACGCGCTTCCCTGTGGCAGCAGGCCGGCCGGGCGGGCCGGTCCGGGCAGGGCGCGCTGGCGGTGCTCATCGCCCGGGACGATCCGCTGGACACCTTCCTGGTCCATCACCCGGAGGCACTGTTCGACCGCCCGGTGGAGTCGACCGTCCTCGACCCCGACAACCCCTACGTCCTGGCCCCGCACCTGTGCGCGGCGGCCGCGGAACTCCCGCTGACCGACGAGGATCTGGCCCTGTTCGGCCCCGAGACCGAGGGCCTGCTGCCGCAACTGGAGGCCGCGAAGCTGCTGCGGCGCCGGACCAAGGCCTGGCACTGGACCCGCCGGGAACGCGCCGCCGACCTCACGGACATCCGCGGCGAGGGCGGCCGGCCCGTCCAGGTCGTCGAGGCCGGCACCGGCCGACTGCTCGGCACGGTCGACGCGGGCTCCTCCCACACCACCGTCCACGAGGGCGCTGTCCACCTCCATCAGGGCCGCACGTATCTCGTGCGTTCCCTGGACCTGGAGGATTCCGTCGCCCTGGTCGAGGAGGCCAGCCCCCCGTATTCGACGGTGGCCCGTGACACGACGTCGATCTCCGTCCTGGAGACGGACGTCGAAATTCCCTGGGGTCAGGGCCGGTTGTGCTACGGATCCGTCGAAGTGACCAACCAGGTCGTCTCCTTCCTGCGCCGACGTGTCATCACCGGTGAAGTCCTGGGTGAGTCGAAGCTCGACCTCCCTCCTCGTACGCTGCGCACGCGTGCCGTGTGGTGGACGGTGACCGAGGACCAACTGGACGCGGCCCGGATCAACCCCGAGATCCTCGGCGGTGCCCTGCACGCCGCCGAACACGCCTCGATCGGCATGCTGCCCCTCTTCGCGACCTGCGACCGCTGGGACATCGGCGGCGTCTCGGTCCCCCTCCATCCGGACACTCTGCTGCCGACGGTCTTCGTCTACGACGGCCATCCCGGCGGCGCCGGCTTCGCGGAGCGGGCCTTCCACACGGCACGCTCCTGGCTGACGGCCACCCGCCAGGCCATCGCCTCCTGCGAGTGCGACGCGGGCTGCCCGTCCTGCATCCAGTCCCCCAAGTGCGGCAACGGCAACGACCCACTGCACAAGAGGGGAGCCGTACGGCTGCTCACGGAACTGCTGCGGGAGGCTCCCGAGGAGAAGGCTCAGGAGGGGGAGCCTCCGGCAGAGCGGGAGAAGACGCCGGAGGAAGGGCCGGAGGAAGGGCCGAGGGAAGGGCCGAGGGAAGGGCGGGAGAAGGCGCCGGATGCCGCAACGGGCCCTGCTGCGGGGGCCGTTGCGGGGCCGGCGCCGCATCCGCAGGGCCCGCCCGCGCCCTGACCTCGGCCGCGAACAGCCCCCGTCCCGACGCCGCCGTCACGTCCGAGATCTCGCCGACGACCACGCACCGCACCAGTCGCGCGCCCTGCGCCCGGGCCACCCGGTCCGCCCGGTCGCAGGCCTGCGCGACGCCGTCCGTCCAGTGGTCGGCGGCCGCGAGCGCCGCGAGGTCGGCGCCGCCCGCGGCGCGGTGCCGGGCCGCCACGGCCTGCCCGAGAGCCAGCACGAACCCGAACACCACGCACAGCACGGCGATCGCACCCACACTCCAGACGGTGGCGGAACCACGGTCCGCGTCCCTGTGACGCCCTCCGAGGACCCGGACCCACCTGCCCCCGCCTCCACGCCCCGCGACCCCACTTCCACGCCCCGCGCCGCTCACGGCGCGTCTCCCACCGACCGTCGGGCGCCTTTTGACGTACCCCGGGGGTCACCTGGTCCGCCGGCGTCTGCTTCCGCGCCTCGGAGGTCATCCGGCGCGCGGGCGTCCCCCGGAGCGCCCCTGGGGTCGCCTGGCGCGTCTCGGGGGCCACCTGACGCTCCCGCATCACCCGGCGCGTCCCGCGCCCTCTCAGCCGCCCCCACGGCCTCCTCCGCCGCCCCCACGGCTCCCGCCGCCGTCCCCACAGCCCCCTCGGTCATCCCCACTGTCTCCTCCGCTGCCGCCACGGCCTCCTCCCGCACCTCGAAGGGCAGGCCGCGCAGCGCCGGTGGCTTGGCCACGACCACGACGCGGACCTGATCGCCCTCCCTGCTGATCGCCACCTCCGCCCCGCGCGGCGCCGTCGCGCGGGTCACCTCGAGCACCGCGTCGGCCGGATCCTGCCGGGCCGCTGCCCTGGCGCCGGTCCTGGCCGCGTCCACACACTGGATCTGGGCCGCCATGACCAGCAGCCCCCACACCAGCGCCGTCGCGAACACCACCAGCACCGGCAGCACCACGGCCGACTCCGCCGTCACGAACCCCCGGTCCCCGGCGCACACCAACCGGCACGCGCGCCGAGGCTCTCGTCCGCGCTCACGCCCCCGCACCGAGCGCCCGCTTCACGATGGCCTGCAGCTGAGCCGCCACCACGTCGCTCGTCACCACCTGGTAGAGGAGCACCGCGAAGCCCACGGCCGCCACGATCCCCATCGCGTACTCGGACGTCACCATCCCCGCGTCACCGCGCGCCGCACGCATCCTGCACACCAGGGCGCTCAGCCGCGCCCGTACCGCCTTGTACATCTCAACCCCCATGAGGTTCCGTTGCCTTGATCTCTGATGTGGTTCGGCTACTTCGCTTTCGACCATTCGCCGCTCGGCCGCCCGTTGGCCGACGGCCGGCTCTTCAGCCACCGGCGCCGCCGCTCCTCGGCGTTCATGTCGTTCACGCCGTCATCGATCACCCCCTCCCAGCACCCCGCCCGCGAGCCCGATGACGATGGGCAGCACACCGACCGCCATGAAGGCGGGCAGGAAGCAGAGACCCACCGGCACGGTGACCATGACGGCCGCCCGCCGCGCCCGGGTCGTCGCGGCGCGTGCCCAGTCGGCGCGGGTGTCGGCGGCGAGCCGGGCGACCGGTCCGGCCGCGGGCAGCCCCGAGACGTCGGCCCGCTCCAGCAAGCGGGCCAGGGCAGCGGCACCCGGAGCCGAGGCCAGCCTCCGCCATGCGGTTGCCGGTTCACCGCCCATCCGCACCTCGGCAGCGCCACGCGCCAGCCCTTCCCCCACGGGGCCGCCGAGGGCCTCGCCCACGGCCTGCGCCGCGACCACCGGCCCGGCGCCGGCCGCGATGCACGCGGCCAGCAGATCGGCGGCGAGCGGGAGTTGGCGTGCGGCGAGCTGGGCATCGGCCTCGCTCACCACATCCGCGGCCTGTTGCCGACGGCGCCACCGCCCCAGCCCCACCGCGCCGATCAGCCCCAGCGCAAGACCGGCGACACCACCGACCACCGCCCATCCGGCGCCGACCACCAATGCCTCGGGAAGCCACCGCCGTACGGCTTCCCGCAGCCCGGCTCCCCGGACGGTCGCCGCCCTCCCCGACGCGAGCAGTTCGGCCAGGCGCCGCCGTGCCCTGCGTTCGCGTCGCTCGGTCTCCCACCACCGCGTCAGCCACCAGAGGGCCACCACGATCCCCACGGCCGCCCCCAGCCTGTGGACAACTTCCACGCTCATGCCTCCTCCGTCCACGTCACCCACCTCGCTCTCGCCACCTCACTTCGCCTCCGCGTGGCGGACGATCCGCAGTGCCCACCACATCCCCACGCCCTCCAGCACACCGCCGACGAGCAGGCAGCCCAGCCCCGCTCCGGTGTGCAGCAGGACGTGCAGCGGGTCCGCTCCGAGCGCGGCGCCCAGCAGAAGGCCCAGGACCGGCAGGCCGGCGAGCATCACCACCGTGGCGCGCGGCCCGGCCAACTGGGCCCGCAGGTCCGCTCGTTGTTCGCGTTCCGCGCGCAACGCCGCTTCCAGGCGGTCGAGGCCGGCAGCGAGACCGGCGCCCTGGTCCACGGCCACTCGCCAGCAAGCGGCGAGACCCAGCAGTCCGTCGGCCCCCGGCTGCCGTGCGGCGACCGCGAGAGCCGTGGGCACGTCCCCGCCGAACCGCGCCGCAGCCAACACCGCGGGCTGCGCCGCGCCGAGCCCTCCGGAGTCCTGCGCGGCCCGTCGCAGCGCCTCCCCCGGCTGTCGGCCGGCGAGCACCTCCCCGGCCAGCGCCGCGCACAGCGCGATCACCGCGTCTCCTCGGCGCTCCCCCGCCCGCCGGGTCTCGGCGGCCCGCCGCGCCCGGCGCAGCAGGGGCACCCCGGCCGCTCCCGCGACGACCGGCAGCACCGAACCGCCCAGCAGCGCCAGGGCCAGTCCGGCGACCGGTGCCCACCATTCGGGTCGCCAGCGTCCCCGGAGCCTGCGCAGCTCGCCGGTGAGCCGCCGCCACAAAGGCGGCCCGCTGCCGACCACGCCTCCTCCGGCCAGGAGCAGTTGCGCACGTCTGGCCCCCGAGTACGGTCCGCCCAACAACCAGGCCACCGCTCCGGCACAGGCCACGGCCGCAGCCATCGGCACCTCACTCATCCCGCCCGTCCCTCCCGTCGCTCTCCTCGCCCCGCAGCAGCTCCCGCAGGCGCTCCCATCCCCGCTCGTAGGCGAAGGCGTCCGCCCGCCACCGCAGTGCCGGGACCGTCCGCACCAGCCCGGACGGGTCCCGCTCCAGCACGTGCACCTCGGCGATCCGTCGCCGCCCGGCCGGGTCGCGCACGAGGTGCAGGACCACCGACAGAGCCGCCGCCAACTGGCTGTGCAGAGCGGCCCGGTCGAGCCCGGCCGCCGTGCCGAGCGCCTCGAGCCGGGCGGGGACGTCCGCGGCGGCGTTGGCGTGAACGGTCCCGCAGCCGCCCTCGTGACCCGTGTTGAGCGCGGCCAGCAGATGGACGACCTCCGGCCCGCGCACCTCGCCCACGACCATCCGGTCGGGCCGCATCCGCAGGGCCTGCCGCACCAGGTCCTCGAGCGTGACGAGCCCCGCTCCCTCCTGGTTGGCGGGTCTGGTCTCCAGGCGGACGACGTGCGGGTGATCCGGTCGCAGCTCCGCGGAGTCCTCTGCGAGCACGATCCGCTCCCCCGGCCCGACCAGGCCGAGCAGCGCGCTCAGCAGGGTCGTCTTGCCGCTGCCGGTGCCACCGCTGACCAGGAAGGACAGCCGCGCCCGCAGCAGGGCCCGCAGCACCCTGTCCCCGCCCGGTGGCACCGTGCCCGCGGCCACCAGTTCGCCGAGCGTGAAGGCCCGGGGCCGTACGACGCGCAGCGACAGACAGGTGCAGCCGACGGCGACCGGGGGCAGCACCGCGTGCAGTCGCGTCCCGTCGGGCAGCCGGGCGTCGGTCCAGGGCCGGGCGTCGTCCAGGCGCCGTCCGGCCACGGCGGCCAGACGCTGAGCGAGGCGTCGTACGGCCGCCGCGTCCGGGAAGGAGACGCCGGTCAGTTCCAGACCGCCGCCCCGGTCGACCCAGACCCGGTCCGGGGCGGACACCAGTACGTCGGTCACCCTGGGGTCGGTGAGCAGTGGCTCCAGAGGCCCGCTGCCGATCAGCTCGGACCGCAGTTGCTCGGCCGCGCCGAGGACCTCCGCGTCCCCGAGGACCCGCCCCTGTTCGCGCAGTGCCTGCGCCACGCGCGCGGGTGTCGGTTCGGAGCCGCTGTCGGCGAGCCACTGCCGTACGCCGTCGAGCAGCGTCCCGGTACCTCTCACCTGTTCGAGCCCGGGCGGCGTGCTCATGAGCCACCCGCCTCGGTGAGCGCGCGCTCCCAGAACTCCTTGCAGAAGCGGGCGAGCGGCCCGCGCGCGGTCGCGCCGGGCGGCGCCTTGCCGCCGTCCGGGCGCAACAGCCCCGACTCGACGGGCACTTCGCCGGCCAGCGGCAGGCCGAGCAGTCGGGCCACTTCGCTGTCGCCGAGTCCGGGCGCGTAGGGGCCGCGCACCGCCACCCGCAGGTCGCGCAGGACCATGCCGACGGCGGAGGCCACGCGTTTGCCCGCCGCGACGGCGCGCAGTTCGGCGGGGACCACGAGGAGTCCGAGGTCGAGCTGGGCGAGGATCTCGGCGACGCCGTCGTCGATGCGGCGCGGGAGGTCGACGACGACGGTGCCGCCCCGGCGCCGGGCGGCAGCCAGCACCGCGCGTACGGCCTGGGGCGCGATGGCTACGCAGTCGCCCCGGTCCCAGCTGAGCACCCGCAGTGAGTGCAGCCTGGGCAGCGACTCCTCCAGGGCGCTGCCGCCGACCCTCCCGCGCGAGGCGGCGAACGCGGGCCAGCGCAGGCCTTCCGTGCTCTCGCCGCCGAGGAGGACGTCTAGTCCGCCGCCCAGGGGATCGGCGTCGACCAGAAGGGTGCGCAGCCCTTCTCGGGCGGAGGTGACGGCGAGGGCGCACGCGAGCGTGGACGCTCCGGCACCGCCGCGACCGCCGATGACGCCGACGGTGAGGGCGGGCCGCCCGACGCCCTCGGCGACGTCGGCGATGCGGTCGACCAGCCACTGTTCGCCGTCGGGCAGCATCAGGACGTGGTCGGCGCCGATCTCCACGGCGCGCTGCCACACCCCGGAGTCGTCCTGGTCGCGGCCGACGAGGACCACTCCGCGCCTGCGGGCGGCCCCGCGGACACGGCGCGCCGCGTCGTCGCCGACCAGGACGAGCGGCGCGGACTCCCAGCTGCCCCGGCGTTCCGGCACCGAGTGGTGGACCTCCGGTGTGGCGCCGGCGGCGGCGCACAGGCGCAGCAGATCGTCGAGTAGTTCCATGTCCTCCGTGACGATCAGCGGCTTGCCCGGTCCGCCTCCGGCGGTGGGCGGCGGGTCGTGTGTGACGGCTCCGGTCACGTTTTCCATCCCCCTTCACTGCGGGGCGCACAGTCGCTGCGATCCCGCGATTCCCGAACGTGTGAAGAACCGGCAGCCGGTCTCCATATGAACGGCCGACAGAATCCGGCCGAACGCCCCCGCCAAACGGAACCGGCCATGTGAAGCCGGCCCTGGGCGGACGCGTCGGAATCACGGTGCAGCGAAGCGGGAAAGCGTGTGGATCTTGGTGAAAAACTGTGGACGAGCGGGTGGTTGTGAATATCGCCGTCACCCATACCGGTGAGCCCCGCACCGTCTGCTGTGCGACTTCCGCAGAGGAGTCTGGCGACTACGCACAGTGACAGCTCCTGGGCAGGCAAAAGAGGCGACCGCGGCCGCCTCGGTGCGGCACAGCGGCCGCGTACAGAACTGGAAAACCCACCCGGACATGCGACGACCCCCGCCGGGGGGGAGAGCGGGGGTCGCCTTCACGGCCGACTCGGGGGGGGAGGAGTCGGACCGCGTTAGCACGGTCGCGAACGATCCGTGACTTCCATGGTGTACCCGAGAGCCTTCTCAGGCAAACCCACGCGCCGACCTTACGCCGAATGAGCTGCCCCTATGCTCTTGGTTGTGGAAAACCACTCCTTGCCCCGCACAGCGGCCTTCTTTGACCTGGACAAGACGGTCATTGCGAAGTCGAGCACGCTCACCTTCAGCAAGTCCTTCTACCAAGGCGGTCTGATCAACCGCAGGGCTGCCCTGCGGACCGCATACGCCCAGTTCGTCTTCCTCGTGGGCGGTATGGACCACGACCAGATGGAGCGGACCCGCGAGTACCTGTCCGCCCTCGTGCGCGGCTGGAACGTCCAACAGGTGAAGGAGATCGTGGCCGAGACCCTTCACGACCTGATCGACCCGCTGATCTACGACGAGGCGGCCTCGCTGATCGAGGAGCACCACACGGCCGGCCGTGACGTCGTGATCGTGTCCACGTCGGGCGCCGAGGTGGTCGAGCCGATCGGCGAGCTGCTCGGCGCGGACCGCGTGGTCGCCACCCGCATGGTCGTGGGCGAGGACGGCTGTTTCACCGGCGAGGTGGAGTACTACGCCTACGGCCCCACGAAGGCGGAGGCGGTCAAGGAACTGGCCGAGTCCGAGGGGTACGACCTCTCGCGCTGTTACGCGTACAGCGACTCGGCGACCGATCTGCCGATGCTGAAGGCGGTCGGGCACCCGCACGCCGTGAACCCGGACCGGGCGCTGCGGCGCGAGGCCGTCGCGCGCGGGTGGCCGATTCTCGACTTCCATCGGCCGGTGCGCCTCAAGCAGCGGATTCCCTCGTTCTCCGTACCGCCCCGCCCCGCGCTCGTCGCGGCCGCGGCGATAGGAGCGGCGGCGGCCACCGCGGGCCTCGTCTGGTACGCGAGCCGGCGCCGGGCGGCGACCGTCTGAAAGGGCACCCGCGCGCGGGACGGTTTGCCACCCTTCAGAGCCGCCCGTTTGAAACCCGTTTGGGAGCAGAAGCAAAGAACTGGTGCCAGCACTTCCGCTTGTCCGGGTCCAGGAGTACAAAGGACTTAACGGCCCGCGAGACCAAGGACATCCGAGAGGATCACCTTAATAACGCATTTGGCCCCACGGACCGCGCATGACCACTGGGCACCCACGCGACGTCGACCCGTCGAATACGGGCCAGCCGCACCAGGTCACGGGCAAAGTTCCCGGCCTGATGGGCAATATATCGAGGACGCTTGGTAACCGGGTGAGCATGCCAGCGGCGGTACGAGGACTCGTACCGCCGCAACCCTTTGTGAGGCCCCCGCGAGGGGGCCTTTCCCGTACCCGGGCCTCACGCGCGCGTGAGGCTCACGCCGCCCCGCGCTGAAGCGCTTCGCACACCGCCGTCGACTCGCGGGCGCCCAGCTCGACCGCCCTGCCGCAGTGTGCGATCCAGGCCGCCATGCCGTCCGGGGTACCGGAGGCATAGCCGTCCAGGGCCGCCAGATAGGCCGCCCGCCCCAGCTCGGCGTGCCCCACCTCGGCCGGGCAGACCGACTTGGGGTCGAGGCCGCTGCCGATCAGCACGATGCGCTCGGCGGCCCGTGCGACCAGGCCGTTGTGGGAAGTGAACGGACGCAGGGCCAGCAGCTCGCCATGGACGACGGAGGCCGTCACCAGGGCGGGCGCGGAGCCTCCCGCGATGATCAGCTCGGACAGCCCCTCAAGACGGCCGGCCACCTCGGCGGCGCCCGGCAGCGGCAGCTCGATCAGCGGCTCGTCGACCGCCTCACCGGCCTGTCGCGGACGTCCGACCTCGTCGTCGCCGGTCGCCGCGGCCACCAGATGCAGCCGCGCCAGCACCCGCAGCGGCGACTGTCGCCAGATGGACAGCAACTGACCCGCCTCGGCGGACAGCCGCAGAGCCGCACCCATGACGCGCGCCTCGCCGTCGACGCCGAAGTCGGTGCGCCGACGCACCTCTTCCAGCGCCCAGTCCGCACCGGACAGGGCCGCCGAGCCGCGGGCGCCGCGCAGTGCGGCCTCGGAAGTGATCTCGGTGCTGCGGCGGCGCATGACGCGGTGTCCGTAGACCCGGTCCACGGCCTTGCGCATGGTCTCCACGGACTCGGCCACACCGGGCAGGGAGCCCAGGGCCGCGAGCGGATCGGCGGACGCGCCTGTCGTACTCATGAGTACGACACTACGCAACCGGCACGCGCGCCCCACGAAGGAGTGGTCTTCTTCACGCCCGTCCGCCACGCACAGCTACCACCGCACTACCCTTTGTGAACATGAAAATTGCTTTCGTGGGAAAGGGTGGCAGCGGCAAGACCACGCTGTCCTCCCTGTTCATCCGCCACCTCGTCGCCGACGGCGGACCTGTGATCGCGTTCGACGCGGACATCAACCAGCACCTGGGGCCCGCTCTCGGCCTCGACGAGGCGGAGGCCGCCGGGCTGCCGGCGATGGGCGACCGGCTGCCGTTGATCAAGGACTACCTGCGCGGCTCCAACCCCCGCGTCGCCTCCGCCGAGACGATGATCAAGACGACACCGCCAGGCGAGGGCTCCCGGCTGCTGCGGGTGCGCGAGGACAACCCGGTGTACGACGCCTGCGCCCGGCCGGTGGAACTCGACGGCGGCGCCGCCCGTTTGATGGTCACGGGCCTCTTCACGGACGCCGACCTGGGGGTCTCCTGCTACCACTCCAAGACGGGAGCGGTGGAACTGTGCCTGAACCACCTGGTCGACGGCGCCGACGAGTACGTCGTGGTCGACATGACCGCGGGCTCGGACTCCTTCGCCTCCGGCATGTTCACCCGCTTCGACATC
Source organism: Streptomyces sp. NPDC060002 (assembly GCF_042737245.1). Taxonomy (NCBI): domain Bacteria; kingdom Bacillati; phylum Actinomycetota; class Actinomycetes; order Kitasatosporales; family Streptomycetaceae; genus Streptomyces; species Streptomyces sp. NPDC060002. The sequence goes on along the minus strand of NZ_JBHWUW010000017.1, from coordinate 114,502 downwards.
ACGTTCCTCGTCGCCGAGCCGACCCGGAAGGGGGTCTCCGTCTATCGCCAGTACAAAGAGTACGCCCGAGACTTCGGCGTCGAGCTGAAGGTCGTCGGCAACAAGGTGCAGGGACAGGACGACGTCGACTTCCTGCGCGCCGAGGTCGGGGACGACCTGCTCGTGACGGTCGGCCACTCGGACTGGGTGCGCGCCATGGAGAAGGGCCGCCCGCCCCGGTTCGAGCTCCTGGAGGACACCAACCGCCAGGCCCTGCGCCTGCTCCGGACGACCGTCGACTCGGCGTACGAAAGGCGCGACTGGGAGCGCTACACCCGGCAGATGGTGCACTTCCACCTGAAGAACGCCGAGTCCTGGGGCAATGAACGGACCGGGGTCGACCTGGCCGCGCAGGTCGACCCCGGGTTCGTCCTCGGCGAAAGCCTCACGGCCTCCGTATGACTGTGACAGTGCCTATGTGACGGCTCCTACGTGACCGTTCATATCGGTGACGGGTCCCGTCGGTGGCACCCCTGGCTGTGGCGCCGACCGGGCCGGGCGCCTACTGCCTGACCGCCGGGGCCCCGGGCACGCCCTTCGGGGCCGGGGCGGGGCTGCCGGACAGGAAGGACGCCCAGCCGCGCTTCGGGGACTCGCCGACCTCCAGCGTGTGCAGCTTGGCCAGGGCCTTCGGGTCCTGGGCGTCCAGCCAGTCGGCGAGCTGCCGGAAGGACACGCAGCGCACGTCCGGCTTGTTGCAGACGTTCTCGACGACCTCCTCGACGGCGCGCATGTACGTGCCGCCGTTCCAGGACTCGAAGTGGTTGCCGATGATCAGCGGTGCGCGGTTGCCGTAGTAGGCCCGGTCGAAGCCCTTGAGCAGACCGTCACGCATCTGGTGGCCCCAGAACTCGCGCTTGTCGGGGTCGCCCTGAGTGGCGGTGCCGGACTGGTTGACCATGAAGTTGTAGTCCATGGTGAGCTGCTCGTAGGAGTGCCCGGGGAAGGGCACGAGCTGCATCGACAGGTCCCACAGGCCTTGCTTCTTGCCGGGCCACACCTGGTTGTTGACGCCGCTGGTGTCGTAGCGGAAGCCCAGCTCGCGGGCGGCCTTCATGAAGTTCTTCTGGCCCTCGAGGCAGGGGGTGCGGGCGCCGATGAGTTCCTTGTCGTAGTCGAAGGGCAGCGGGGCCGCGTTCTTCATGCCGGTGTTGGTCTTCCAGGTCGTCACGAACTGCTTGGCCTGGTCGATCTCCTCCTTCCACTCCTCGACCGACCACTCGCCGACGCCACCGTTCTTCCCGCAGAAGTGGCCGTTGAAGTGGGTGCCGATCTCGTTGCCCTCCAGCCACGCCAGGCGCAGCTGCTTCACGGTGTCGGCGATGCCCTGTTCGTCGTTGAAGCCGATGTCGGAACGGCCCGGCGAGTGCTGCGGCGGCCGGTACAGGTCCGCCTTCTCCTCCGGCAGCATGTACACGCCGCTGAGGAAGTACGTCATCGTCGCGTTGTTGGCCTTGGACACCTGGCGGAAGTGGGAGAAGAGCTTCTGGCTGTCCTCGCCTGCGCCGTCCCAGGAGAAGACCACGAACTGCGGCGGCTTCTGGCCCGGCTTCAGCCGTTCGGGGCGGGGCAGGTGGGGCTGCGCTCCGGTGTACGCGGTGGAGCCGTCGCCGATCAGGCGGACGACACTCTTGGGGGCCGGAACCGGCTTGGCCTTCTGCGGGCCCGGCACTCCCTGCTCGGAACCGTGGGAGCCCCCGGCTCCCGTCGCGCAACCGGCGAGCGATGCGGCGACAGCCGCGGCGGCCACTGCGCCCGCGGCGATCCTCTGGGTGGCGGCCATCTTCCGCCCACCTTCTTCCTTCTCTCGGCCAACGCCGACGAGGGCGTTCTCTGGTGACGCGCCGGGACGAGCCGGCAGCGCCGTCAAGGTCGCATGGAGTCGAGAAGGAATTAATACGACAAGCCGACAAAAAGGCCACTTCACTCTCAGGGGTGATTAACTGCCCCATTTGCCGCAAAAATACAGGCTTGGCCTTTACTCTGCATTACGATCTGTTTACCGAGCGTTGATTTTTCATCCCGCCACTGCACGCCGTGACCCACGGCCGCGACCGCCCCCGCCCCAACCGGGGGACCACATGTTCCGCGACCGCGCTGCCCCGGAGGAGACGGGAACCATGTCCGCCTGTGCCCCCACCCGCACCGACCACTCGACGCGCACCGAGCGCATCCACCAACCCCACTGCCACCCACCGGCCCCGCACCGCCGCTTCCGCATCGCGGGCGCCGACGTGTCCGCCTCGATCGCGGTCTTCCTGATCGCCCTGCCCCTGTCCCTCGGCATCGCCCTCGCCACCGGCGCACCCCTCCAGGCAGGCCTCGTCGCCGCCGCCGTGGGCGGAATCGTCGCCGGATGGATCGGCGGTGCGCCACTCCAGGTCAGCGGCCCCGCAGCCGGCCTGACCGTGGTCACCGCCGACCTCATCCAGCGGTACGGCTGGCGGACGACATGCGCCATCACCGTCCTGGCCGGACTCGCCCAGCTGGGACTCGGCTGCCTGCGCGTGGCGCGCACCGCCCTCGCCGTCAGCCCCGCCATCGTGCACGGCATGCTCGCCGGCATCGGCGTCACCATCGCCGTCGCCCAACTGCACGTCGTCCTCGGCGGCACTCCCCAGAGTTCGGTCCTCGACAATCTCCGCGCTCTGCCCGCCCAGTTGGCCGGGCTACAGCCTGCGGCCGTGGCCATGAGCGCGCTGACCCTGACCCTGCTGCTGCTCTGGCCGCGTATCCCCGGCCGGGTGGGCCGCCTGGTGCAGAGAGTCCCCGCCCCCCTCGTCGCCGTCACCGGTGCCACCACCACCGCCGCACTCTCGGGCCTCACCCTGCCCAAGGTGGACCTGCCCTCCTGGAGCAGTCACGCGCTGGCCGGGCTGCCCGAGGGACCGGTGCTCGGGCTCCTGGCCGCCGTCCTCACCACCACTTTGGTGTGCAGCGTGCAGTCGCTGCTCGGCGCGGTCGCCGTGGACAAGCTGATCGCCTCGCGTCCTGGCCTGCTCAGCGACCGCTCCGCCCGTGTCGGCCGCTCCGACCTGGACCGCGAGCTGCTGGGCCAGGGCGCGGCCAACATCGTCTCCGGAGCACTCGGCGGGCTGCCGGTGGCGGGCGTGGCCGTGCGCAGTTCGGCAAATGTCCGAGCCGGTGCCGTGAGCCGGAACTCCACGATGCTGCACGGCGTTCTCGTAGTAGTCGCCGCGCTGCTGATGGTCCCGATCCTGGATCTCATCCCGCTCGCCTCACTCGCCGCCCTGGTGATGGCCGTCGGCATCCAGATGGTGTCCCTGCACCACATTCGCACGGTGACCCGCCACCGTGAGGTGCTGGTGTACGCCGTCACCACCCTCGGTGTGGTGTTCCTCGGCGTCCTGGAGGGCGTGACGCTCGGCATCGCCGTGGCCGTGGCCGTCGCCCTGCACCGCCTCGCCCGCACCCGTATCACGCACCACGAGCAGGAAGGAGTCCATCACGTACACGTCAGGGGCCAGTTGACGTTCCTCGCCGTGCCGAGACTGAGCCGCATCCTGCATCTCGTCCCTCAAGCCACCCATGCCGTCGTCGAGTTGGACGGCTCCTTCATGGACCACGCGGCATACGAGGCCCTGCAGGACTGGCAGAAGACTCACACCGCCCAGGGTGGCTCCGTAGAGCTGACCGGCCGCCGCTCCGGCACGGGGCTCGACACCGGAACCGACGTCGAGGTGGACGCCGAGGCAGGCGTCGGCTCCCACAGCAGCATGAGCACCGGCATCGCCGTCGGGGACGGTGACTCGACCGCTCCCCCGGCTCTCGATCCCGCTCGCGCCGGCGAAGTCCCGATCGCCGACTGCCGCTGCCGTCCGTGGACGCCGTGGCGCAACCACCAGTGCGAAGTCCCTAGGGAAACGACACAGACACCACAGACATCAACGACACCGACATCGACGCCACTGACAGCACAGCCGGCGGAGGCGACCGATGCAGCCTGCCCGGCGGAGGCGGCAGGGTCGCCCGGGACAGCCCAGGGGAGGGAGACGACACAGTCCACGGAGACAGCGAAGCTCGGCGAGCCGGGGCAGCCGGGACGGTCGGAGCAGGAAGGGCGGCCGGGGAAGCTCGTCGAGCCGGGTGGGCATCAACTGGTGCGTGGTATCAGCGCGTTCCAGCGCAACACCGCACCCCTGGTGCGCGGCGAGCTGGCGCGGCTGGCGCGCGAGGGCCAGCGGCCCACCCAGCTCTTCCTCACCTGCGCCGACTCCCGACTGGTCACTTCGATGATCACCTCCAGTGGTCCGGGCGACCTGTTCGTGGTGCGCAACGTCGGCAACCTCGTGCCGCCGCCCGGCGAGGAGCGCGGGGACGACTCGGTGGCGGCCGCGATCGAGTACGCGGTGGATGTGCTGAAGGTGCGGTCCATCACGGTGTGCGGACACTCCGGCTGCGGTGCCATGCAGGCGCTGCTCGACGCCGAACCGGGCGGTGTGCGGACCCCGTTGCAGCGGTGGCTGCGACACGGTGTGCCGAGCCTGCAGCGGATGGCCGACGACGACCGTCCACGCGCCCGACTGGCCGGGCGGGCACCGGTGGACGCGGTCGAGCAGCTCTGCCTGACCAACGTGGTCCAGCAGTTGGAGCACCTACGGGCCCACGAGTCGGTGGCCCGGTCCCTGCGGAGCGGGGCGCTGGATCTGCACGGGCTGTACTTCCACGTGGGCGAGGCGCAGACGTACCTGCTCACCGAGGCGGCCGAGGGCGACGGCGAGCTGTTCGGTCACGTGGGAGAGGTGGACATGCCGGCCTGAACCGGCGCGGCGCCTCCCCGTCGTCTCGCGGCGCGGGGCGGAGATGTGAAAGGCGTTACACCGGCTGAACTCCTTCCGCTCCGTGTCCGTGGGTACGGATGACCCCTGGGCCGGTCCAGGGGATGGCCTCTGGCCACCGGAAACAGGGTCGAGAAGCGGCGACCCCTACAGGTCTAAACCAATTTCTGGTCGGCCCTTGTCACCGCGCCCTGGGTCTGATGAGCTGTGGCCTGGGACACAACGGACACGGACACCCTTCGAGAGGGAGATGTCGTGAGCAACGAATCCTTGGCCAACCTGCTGCGTGAAGAGCGCAGGTTCGCGCCGCCCGCCGATCTGGCGGCCGACGCCAACGTCACGGCGGAGGCGTACGAGCAGGCCAAGGCTGACAGGCTCGGCTTCTGGGCCGAGCAGGCCCGTCGGCTGGCCTGGGCCAAGGAGCCGACCGAGACGCTGGACTGGTCGAACCCGCCGTTCGCCAAGTGGTTCAAGGACGGCGAACTCAACGTCGCCTACAACTGCGTCGACCGGCACGTGGAGGCCGGGCACGGCGACCGGGTCGCCATCCACTTCGAGGGCGAGCCCGGGGACAGCCGCGCCCTCACCTACGCCGAGCTCAAGGACGAGGTGTCGAAGGCCGCCAACGCGCTGCTGGAGCTGGGAGTCCGGAAGGGCGACCGGGTCGCCGTCTACATGCCGATGATCCCCGAGACCGCGGTCGCGATGCTGGCCTGCGCCCGGATCGGCGCCGCGCACTCGGTCGTCTTCGGCGGCTTCTCGGCGGACGCGCTGGCCACCCGCATCCAGGACGCGGACGCCAAGGTCGTCATCACGTCCGACGGCGGATACCGGCGCGGCAAGCCGTCCGCGCTGAAGCCGGCCGTCGACGACGCGGCCGACCGCGCCGGCAACGTCGAGCATGTGCTCGTCGTCCGGCGCACGGGCCAGGACGTCGCCTGGAACGGCGAGCGTGACGTGTGGTGGCACGAGATCGTCGAGCGTCAGTCGGCCGAGCACACGCCCGAGGCGTTCGAGGCCGAGCACCCGCTGTTCATCCTCTACACCTCCGGCACCACGGGTAAGCCCAAGGGCATCCTGCACACCTCCGGCGGCTACCTCACGCAGACCGCGTACACGCACCACGCGGTCTTCGACCTCAAGCCGGAGACCGACGTCTACTGGTGCACCGCCGACGTCGGCTGGGTCACCGGACACTCGTACATCGTCTACGGGCCGCTGGCCAACGGCGCGACGCAGGTCATGTACGAGGGCACGCCCGACACCCCCCACCAGGGCCGCTTCTGGGAGATCGTGCAGAAGTACGGGGTGACGATCCTGTACACGGCGCCGACCGCCATCCGTACGTTCATGAAGTGGGGCGACGACATCCCCGCGAAGTTCGATCTCAGCAGCCTGCGGGTGCTCGGCTCGGTCGGTGAGCCGATCAACCCCGAGGCGTGGATCTGGTACCGCAAGCACATCGGCGGCGACCGGACGCCCATCGTCGACACCTGGTGGCAGACCGAGACCGGCGCGATGATGATCTCGCCGCTGCCGGGCGTCACCGAGACCAAGCCCGGTTCGGCACAGCGTCCGCTGCCCGGCATCTCCGCCACCGTCGTCGACGACGAGGCGAACGAGGTGCCCGACGGCGGCGGTGGCTACCTGGTCCTCACCGAGCCGTGGCCGTCGATGCTGCGCACGATCTGGGGCGACGACCAGCGGTTCCTCGACACGTACTGGGCACGCTTCGAGGGCAGGTACTTCGCCGGGGACGGGGCGAAGAAGGACGACGACGGCGACATCTGGCTCCTCGGGCGCGTCGACGACGTGATGCTCGTGTCGGGCCACAACATCTCCACCACGGAAGTCGAGTCGGCGCTCGTGTCGCACCCGGCCGTCGCCGAGGCGGCCGTCGTCGGCGCGGCGGACGAGACCACCGGGCAGGCCATCGTCGCCTTCGTCATCCTGCGGGGCACGGCGAACGCCGAGGACGAGAAGCTCGTCTCCGACCTGCGCAACCATGTCGGCACTACGCTCGGCCCGATCGCCAAGCCGAAGCAGATCCACCCGGTCACGGAGCTGCCCAAGACCCGCTCCGGCAAGATCATGCGCCGTCTGCTGCGCGACATCGCCGAGAAGCGTGAACTCGGAGACGTCACGACCCTGACCGACTCCTCGGTCATGGATCTCATCCAGGCGAAGCTGCCGGCCGCGCCCAGCGAGGACTGAGCAGGCCGGGGAAGGGCACCCGGCGACGACCGCGCCGGGTGCCCTTTTCCCACCTAACGTGGAGATCACCGGATCCTCCTTGCGTACTTTAGGTAAGCTAAAGAAACTAGGTGCGCCGGGAAGTCTGGTCGGCATGTGTTCCGTGCTGCCCACCGACCGGAGGCCCCCACCGTGTCCGCGCCCCGCAACACCACCCCCCGCAAGGCCTTCGGACGTCTGTCCCTCCCCGAGCGCAACTTCGTCGCGGAGGCGCTGCGCACCGAGACCGTCGGCGGTGTGCTGCTGCTCGTCGCCGCCGTGGCCGCGCTGGTCTGGGCGAACGCACCCGGGCTGCACGACAGCTACGAGAGCGTCAGCCACTTCCACCTCGGCCCCGAAGCCCTCGGACTGAACCTCTCCGTCGCGCACTGGGCGGCCGACGGCCTGCTCGCGATCTTCTTCTTCGTCGCCGGCATCGAACTCAAGCGAGAACTCGTCGCCGGTGACCTCAAGGACCCCAGAGCCGCCGCGCTCCCCGTGGCGGCCGCGCTGTGCGGGATGGCCGTACCCGCGCTCGTCTACACGCTCACCAACCTCAGCGGCGGTGGCTCGCTGAGCGGTTGGGCGGTCCCCACGGCCACCGACATCGCGTTCGCGCTCGCCGTGCTCGCCGTCATCGGCACGTCCCTGCCGAGCGCGCTGCGCGCCTTCCTGCTCACCCTCGCGGTCGTCGACGACCTGTTCGCGATCCTGATCATCGCGGTCTTCTTCACGAGCACCATCGACCTCGTGGCGCTGGGCGGCGCGGCCGTCGGCCTCCTCGTGTTCTGGCTGCTGCTGCGCAAGGGCGTGACCGGCTGGTACGTCTACGTCCCCCTCGCGCTCGTCATCTGGGCGTTGATGTACAACAGCGGCGTGCACGCCACGATCGCCGGGGTCGCGATGGGCCTGATGCTGCGCTGCACGACGCGCGAGGGCGAGGAGCGCTCCCCCGGCGAGCGGATCGAGCACCTCGTGCGGCCCCTCTCCGCCGGCCTCGCGGTACCGCTGTTCGCCCTGTTCAGCGCCGGTGTGGCCATCTCGGGCAACGCGCTCGGGGATGTGTTCGGCAAGCCGGAGACCCTGGGCGTCGTCCTCGGTCTCGTCGTCGGCAAGACGGTCGGCATCTTCGGCGGGACCTGGCTGACCGCCCGCTTCACCCGCGCCTCGCTGAGCGATGACCTCGCCTGGGCGGACGTCTTCGCCGTCGCGTCCCTCGCCGGCATCGGCTTCACCGTGTCCCTGCTGATCGGGGAGCTCGCCTTCGAGGGCGACCCGGCGCTGACCGACGAGGTCAAGGCCGCCGTCCTGCTGGGCTCGCTGATCGCGGCGACCCTCGCGACGGTCCTGCTGAAGCTGCGCAACGCCGAGTACCGCCGGATGTGGGAGGCCGAAGAGCGCGACGACGACCTCGACGGCGTCCCGGACGTGTACGAGGAGGACGACCCGGCCCATCACCTGCGGATGGCGGAGATCTACGACGGCAAGGCCGCCGAGCACCGCCGCCGAGCCGAGGAGATCGCCCGCGAGAGCGGCCGGGAGGAGGCTCGGGGGGAGGCCGGCGAGGGGCCGACACGCGCCACGGGCCTGCCGAAGTGACGGGCGGGGCAGGCAAGGAGGGCGACCGTCCGGCATGATCTGACGGGACGGTACAAAAGAAGCCAGAACCAGCACAGCAGAAGAGGGAGAACGCGATGAGCGCACCCGACGGCAGCCCGGTCGGTGCCGAACGCAGCATCGGCCAGCTGTTCGCCTCGGCGACGACCGAATTGTCGGCGCTGGTGCACGACGAGATCGCGCTGGCGAAGGCGCAACTGAAGCAGGACGTCAAGCGCGGAGCGATGAGCGGTGGGGCGTTCTCGGTGGCCGGCGCGGTCCTGGTGTTCTCCCTTCCGATGCTCAACTTCGCGCTGGCGTACGGCATCCGGACCTGGAGCGACTGGAATCTCGCGATCTGCTTCCTGCTCTCCTTCGCGGCGAACGTGCTCATCGCGCTCGTCCTCGTCCTGATCGGCGTGGTCTTCGCGAAGAAGGCGCAGAAGGGCAAGGGGCCGCAGAAGGTCGCCGCGTCCATGAAGGAGTCAGCGGGCGTCCTCCAGAACGCCAAGCCGCACCCGCGGCCCGAGCTCCCGCAGGACCGGGTCCCGGAGGCCATCGAGGCTGTGGCACGCTCGTCGTCATGACGGACCCCGCCACTCCTCCGGCCCAGCCCGCTTCGGTCGTACGGCCGGACGCCGTCTGCGGCGTGCAGGTCACCCATCGCGAGGTCGCCGCGAACGGTGCCCGCTTCCACATCGCCGAGGTCGGCGACGGTCCGCTGGTCATGCTCGTCCACGGATTCCCGCAGTTCTGGTGGACGTGGCGGCACCAGCTGGTCGCACTGGCCGACGCGGGCTTCCGCGCCGTCGCGATGGACCTGCGGGGCGTGGGCGGCAGCGACCGTACGCCGCGCGGCTACGACCCGGCCAACCTCGCCCTCGACATCACCGGCGTGATCCGCTCCCTGGGCGAGCCGGACGCCGCGCTCGTCGGCCACGACCTGGGCGGCTACCTGGCGTGGACGGCGGCCGTGATGCGCCCCAAGCTCGTCCGGAGGCTCGCCGTCGCCTCGATGCCCCACCCCCGGCGCTGGCGCTCGGCGATGCTCGCCGACGTCCGGCAGACGACCGCGAGCTCCCACATCTGGGGGTTCCAGCGGCCGTGGATCCCCGAGCGGCACCTCACCGCCGACGACGGCGAACTGGTGGGCCGGCTGATCCGGGACTGGTCCGGGCCGCGGCTGCCGGAGGACGAGGCGGTGGAGGTCTACCAGCGCGCCATGTGCATCCCCTCCACCGCGCACTGCGCCGTCGAGCCGTACCGGTGGCTGGTGCGCTCGATGGCCCGGCCGGACGGCGTCCAGTTCTACCGGCGCATGAAGCGGCCCGTGCGCGTGCCCACGCTGCATCTGCACGGTTCCCTCGATCCGGTGATGCGCACCCGCAGCGCGGCCGGTTCCGGGGAGTACGTCGAAGCGCCGTACCGCTGGCGACTGTTCGACGGGCTCGGCCACTTCCCGCACGAGGAGGACCCGGTCGCGTTCTCCACCGAACTGGTCAACTGGCTGAAGGATCCCGAGCCCGATCGGTGACCGCCCCATCGCGCCCGGCACCCGGTCCTGAACGTCTGTACGACGAACAGCCAAATGCCCGGCGCATAGGCCAATTGGCCGCTCTGAGCGCGGTTATCGACCTTGGGGCAGGGGCAGACGTCGGTGTATGGGCTGGACGCACGACTACAGTGATGCAGCACGCAACCGCCGCTCGGCCAGTGGCCTGAGCCTCCACCGACGAGGTGCCGACCCGCAACTGCCGGGCTCCGACCTCCGAGTGGGCATTCCGCGCATCCTGCGCCGCCGGGCCCGCTGGGTCTCGGTCCGTCTGCGTCACCCTCGAGGCTGACCGGGCGAAGGATCTCCGAGGGGCCCTTGGCGGGGCCCCTCTGAGGACCCCTCAGAGGGATCTTTCCCAGGGCTTCTCAAAGGGCGCAGCTGTCGCTGTCCACCTGTTGGCCCGCGGTACGCCCCTGTGTGATGTCCTGCTCGATCTCGTCCGCGGTGAGGGCGTAGCCGGTTTCGGCGTCGTCGAGGGACTTCGCGAAGACCACGCCGTACACCTTGCCGTCGGGGGTGAGCAGCGGGCCTCCGGAGTTGCCCTGACGGACCGTCGTGAACAGCGAGTACACGTCGCGGCGCACGGTGGTGCGGTGGTAGATGTCGGGACCGTTGGCCGTGATGCGACCTCGCACACGCGCGGCACGGACGTCGTACGACCCGTTCTCCGGGAACCCGGCGATGATCGCGTCGTCGCTGCTCACCGCGTCCTTGGTGGTGAACTGCAGCACGGGCGCGTCGAGATCCGGTACGTCCAGGACGGCGATGTCGCGCTTCCAGTCGTACAGGACGACCCTGGCGTCGTACTTGCGGCCCTCGCCGCCTATCTGGACGGTGGGTTCGTCGACGCCGCCCACGACATGGGCGTTGGTCATGACGCGACGCTCACCGAAGACGAACCCGGTGCCTTCCAGGACCTTGCCACAGCTCTCCGCGGTGCCCATGACCTTGACGATGGAGCGCTGCGCGCGCTTGGCCACCACGCTGTTCGCCAGGGCCGGGTCGGGCGGCTGGACGTCGGTGATCGGCTCGTTGGAGAACGGGCTGAAGACCTGCGGGAAACCGTTCTGCGCCAGGACGGAGGAGAAGTCGGCGAACCAGGTGTCGGCCTGGTCGGGCAGCGCGTCGGACACGCCGTGCAGCACCTTGGAGCTACGGACCTCCTTGCCCAGCGTGGGCAGGGTGGTGCCGGCGAGGGCGGACCCGATCAGCCAGGCCACCAGCAGCATCGCCACGACGTTGACCAGTGCGCCGCCGGTCGCGTCCAGGGCGCGGGCCGGGGACCAGGTGATGTACCGGCGCAGCTTGTTGCCGAGGTGGGTGGTGAGGGCCTGGCCGATCGAGGCGCAGACGATCACGACGATGACCGCGACGACGGCGGCCGTGGTGCTCACCTCGGAGTTGTCGGTCAGCGCGTCCCAGATCACGGGGAGCAGGTAGACGGCGACGAGGCCGCCTCCCAGGAAACCGATCACCGACAGGATGCCGACGACGAAGCCCTGACGGTAGCCGACGACAGCGAACCAGACGGCCGCGACCAACAACAGGATGTCCAGCACGTTCACCGCTTCGCGCCTCGCCTCATCATTTCGCGGTCACCACAGGTCGGCCGGGGGTCCGACCCGCCGCGAAGCGGCGATGGGGCACAGCTTTCCCCGGGCGGACACAGCACGGTGGACACCCTGTCATGACCGCCAGTCGAGCGGGACCTGCTTCTCGCGGTCCCAGGGGTGCTCCCAGCCCGCGAAGTGCAGCAGACGGTCGATCACACCGGCCGTGAAACCCCACACAAGGGCGGATTCGACCAGAAATGCCGGGCCGCGGTGACCACTGGGGTGCACGGTCATGGCGCGGTTCTCCGCGTCCGTGAGATCCGCCACGGGAACGGTGAAGACGCGTGCCGTCTCCGCGGGATCGACGACGCCGACCGGGCTCGGCTCGCGCCACCAGCCCAGGACCGGGGTGACGACGAAGCCGCTGACCGGGATGTACAGCTTGGGCAGCACACCGAAGAGCTGGACGCCTGCCGGGTCGAGCCCGGTCTCCTCCTCGGCCTCGCGCAGGGCGGCCCGCAGCGGTCCGTCACCGTGCGGGTCGCCGTCCTGCGGATCCAGGGCGCCGCCCGGGAAGGAGGGCTGGCCGGCGTGGGAGCGCAGGGAGCTGGCGCGCTCCATGAGCAGCAGCTCGGGGCCGCGCTCGCCCTCGCCGAACAGGATCAGGACCGCCGACTGGCGCCCCGCGCCGTTCTCCGGCGGCAGGAAGCGGCTGAGCTGGAGCGGCTGGACCGTCTCCACGGCGTGCACCACCGGGTCCAGCCAGGCGGGCAAGCCCTCCTTGCTGAGCGTCACCGCACCGCCCTGCGTGTTGCTCGCGCGTGTCATCGCCACACCACCCCCCGTTCTGCCCTGTCCAACGCCCGGGAACCGACAGATCGTTCCGCGGGACGTCCCCCGATCGTGCGTGTCCTGCGGGTCGTACGTGCCGTGCGGGTCGTACGTGCCGCGGGTATGCGTACGGCGGGCTGCCCCGCGCCGGCCGTGCATCCGCCGGCCGCGCGTCCCGCATCGGCCGTCCGTCCCGCCTCGGCCCGTGCAGCCCGTGCGGCCCGGGCCGCCGTCAGCCCTTGCGTCATCCGGCCCCCAGCGGCGGGGCCGGCCTGCCGCCCGCGTCCAGGTAGGACTGGGGCGGGTTCAGGCGCTGGCCGGGGAAGCCGCCCTTCTCGTACTTCAGGAGCTTCTTCGCCTTCTCCGGGTCCGTCTCGCCCTCGCCGTACGCCGGGCAGAGCGGGGCGATGGGACAGGCGCCGCAGGCCGGCTTGCGGGCGTGGCAGATACGGCGGCCGTGGAAGATCACATGGTGCGAGAGCATCGTCCAGTCGCTCTTGGGGAAGAGCGCGCCGACGGCCGCCTCGATCTTGTCGGGCTCGGTCGCCTCGGTCCACCGCCAGCGCCGTACGAGCCGCTGGAAGTGCGTGTCCACGGTGATCCCGGGCCGGCCGAACGCGTTCCCCAGCACCACGAACGCGGTCTTGCGACCGACGCCGGGCAGCTTGACCAGGTCCTCGAGCCGGCCGGGGACCTCCCCGCCGAACTCCTCCACCAGGGCCTTGGAGAGACCCATCACCGACTTGGTCTTGGCCCGGAAGAAGCCGGTGGGGCGGAGGATCTCCTCGACCTCCTCCGGGTCGGCGGCGGCCAGATCCTCGGGGGTGGGGTACTTGGCGAAGAGGGCGGGCGTCGTCTGGTTCACCCGGAGGTCGGTGGTCTGGGCGGACAGGACCGTGGCGACCACCAGCTGGAAGGGGTTCTCGAAGTCCAACTCGGGGTGGGCATAGGGGTAGATCTCGGCGAGCTCGCGGTTGATGCGGCGGGCACGGCGGACAAGAGCGGTATGGGACTCGGGCTTCCTGGCAGCGGCACCCTTGCTCACGGGTCCCTTGTCCGCAGGGGCCTTGGTCGTACCGCGCCCGGCCGCGACCTTCTCGACGGCCGCTTTCCCGCTGTCGGCCGCTTTCCCGCTGTCGGCCGCTTTCTTCGCAGGCATCTCGTTTGTCACCTTTGCCGTTTTGCTACCACCGCCGGAGTCCTGTTCGCCCACAGCGGAAACGCGACGTACAACCACCCGCCCAGCCCCCTTGGCCTGTGCTCTCACCGGCGTTTTGGACACTCGGTCAGCCTAAAGCCCGGCACCGACATCCGCCCCGGACCCTGAAGATCGGCCCCCAATTGGACCCCTGCCGCTTACCTCGGGACACGTGTGCGGCATCCTTGTGACAGATCACACTGTTTGGACCGTCCAGCAAAACGGGGAACACGGTCCCCTGGTAAGCGGGGGAGCAAGATCCCCTGAGCAGGTCGACAAGGAGAGAACTCGTGGACGACGTTCTGCGGCGCAACCCGCTCTTCGCGGCACTCGACGACGAGCAGGCCGCGGAACTGCGCGCCTCCATGAGCGAGGTGACCCTGGCCCGTGGCGACTCCCTCTTCCACGAGGGCGACCCGGGGGACCGGCTCTATGTCGTCACCGAAGGCAAGGTCAAGCTTCACCGCACATCCCCGGACGGCCGGGAGAACATGCTTGCGGTGGTGGGTCCCAGCGAGCTCATCGGAGAGCTTTCGCTCTTCGACCCGGGCCCGCGCACGGCGACGGCCACCGCCCTCACCGAGGTCAAGCTCCTCGGCCTCGGTCACGGCGACCTCCAGCCCTGGCTGAACGCCCGGCCCGAGGTGGCCACCGCACTGCTGCGCGCCGTCGCCCGGCGCCTGCGCAAGACCAACGACGCCATGTCCGACCTGGTCTTCTCGGACGTCCCCGGCCGGGTGGCCCGCGCCCTGCTGGACCTCTCGCGCCGTTTCGGCGTGCAGTCCGAAGAGGGCATCCACGTCGTCCACGACCTGACGCAGGAGGAGCTGGCCCAGCTCGTCGGCGCGTCGCGCGAGACCGTGAACAAGGCGCTGGCGGACTTCGCCCAGCGCGGGTGGCTGCGCCTGGAGGCGCGGGCGGTCATCCTGCTGGACGTGGAGCGGCTGGCCAAGCGGTCGCGCTAGCCGCCGGCCGTTGTCCGAGGGGCGACGCCGGTCGGTGTGACCGTCCCTGGGGGCCACCGCCCCCAGGCCCCCGCCGTCGGCCCTGAACGGGCCTCGTCCTCGAACGACGGACGGGCCGTTCCGCGCCCCCGCGCCCCCCGCGCCCCCTGCGCCCCCTGCGCCCCTGCGCCCCTGCGCCCCTGCGCCCCGAAAACGGTCTGCCGGACCGCTCTCGGGGCAGCACAGTGACCCCATGGCAGAAACGCTTCCCTCCCAAGGCCTCGGCTCCCAAGGCCTCGGCTCCCGAACTCTTGCCTCCCGAGGTCTTGCCTCCCGAGGTCTCGACTCCGGAGGACACATCGCCCGCGAAGGCTCCTTCGCGCGCGTGGCGGATGCTTTCCGGCCGGTCGTCGTGGCGGCTCGGGAGCGGATTCCGGGCGTCTTCGGAGCCCGGCTGCACAGCGCGTACCTCTACGGGTCGATTCCGCGCGGCACCGCGCGCGTGGGCCGCAGCGATCTGGACCTTCTGGTGGTCCTGCGCGAGGAACCGACCGACGCGGACCGGGCCGACGGCCGTGCGCTCGACGAGGCCCTCGACAAGGAGTTCCCGCAGATCGACGGCGGCGGCACTCTGCTGGTCGGCCACGCGCGCGTGCTGAGCGACCTGGAGAGGCACGACCTGGGGTGGTTCCTGGCGTGCCTGTGCACTCCGCTGCTCGGCGAGGACCTCGCCGAGCGCCTCCCCCGTTACCGCCCGGACTCCCTGCTCGCACGCGAGACCAACGGCGACCTCGCCCTGCTCCTGCCGCGCTGGCGCGATCGCATCGCCTCGGCGGGCGACTCCGAGGAGGCCCGGCGGCCTCTCGTCCGGTTCATGTCCCGCCGCCTCGTACGCACCGCGTTCACACTCGTCATGCCCCGCTGGAACGGCTGGACGAGCGACCTGCACGAGATGGCGGAGGCCTTCGGCGCCTACTACCCGCAGCGTGCGGAGCAGCTACGGGCGGCGGCCGTCCTCGGGTACGAGCCGAGCGGCGACCGCGCCGTCCTGTCGTCCTACGTCGACGATCTCGGGCCCTGGCTCGCCGAGGAGTACGCGCGCGTGCACGGCGTGAAGGCCGACAGGCCGGAGGAGCCCTAAGCCAGGCCCTGGATGAGCCCGTGCTCCTTCAGGTACTCCAGCTGCGCCCGCACGGACAGCTCCGCCGCCGGCCACAGGGAGCGGTCGACGTCGGCGTACACATGGGCGACGACCTCGGCGGGGGTGCGGTAGCCGTCCTCTACGGCCGTCTCGACCTGGGCGAGGCGATGGGCGCGGTGGGCGAGGTAGAACTCCACCACGCCCTGTGCGTCCTCCAGGACCGGTCCGTGGCCCGGCAGGACGGTGTGGACGCCGTCGTCGACCGTGAGGGACCTGAGCCGCCGCAGGGAGTCCAGGTAGTCGCCCAGGCGGCCGTCGGGATGCGCGACGACGGTCGTGCCACGGCCGAGGACCGTGTCGCCGGTCAGCACGGCCCGGTCGGCCGGGAGGTGGAAGCACAGGGAGTCGGCGGTGTGGCCGGGCGTCGGAACGACCCGCAGTTCCAGCCCGCCCACCGTGATCACGTTCCCGGCGGCCAGGCCCTCCTCGCCCAGCCGCAGCGCCGGGTCCAGGGCCCGCACCTTCGTGCCGGTCAGCCCGGCGAAGCGGACGGCGCCCTCGGCGTGGTCGGGGTGGCCGTGCGTCAGCAGGGTCAGGGCGACGCGCTTGCCGGCCCGCTCGGCCGTGTCGACGACCGCGCGCAGATGTCCGTCGTCCAGCGGGCCCGGGTCGATGACGACCGCCAGGTCGGAACCGGGCTCGGAGACGATCCAGGTGTTCGTGCCGTCCAGGGTCATCGCGGACGCGTTCGGCGCGAGGACGTTGACCGCGCGCGGGGTGGCCGGGCCGGAGAGGACTCCGCCTCGCGGCTGGCCGGGGAGAGCGGCTGCGTCGGTCATGCGAAAGGGCCTTCCATAGGGCTGGACGGAACGTCACCTCGGCGGCCGAAGGACGGCACGGCGCATCGAGGTACTCCAGGGGGCGCGAGGGGCCCGGAAATGACCCGCTCTCCGCCACGCGGCCGGCTTCGAAGCTCGCTCGCGCGCGTCCGCCCACGGATGTCCGTCATGCGGGGCCCCCGCGCGCCGCCTCAGCCGCGCCGGTCACGCCGTCTACGCCGGTCGCCTCGATCGGGATGTGTTTGGTGAACTCGTCGTGTCCCGGCCACGACAGCACGACCTGGCTCTCCTCCAGGCGGGCCTCCGCCAGGACGGGCGTCAGGTCGCGGTCGGGTGCCGCGGCGAGCGCCTCGGCCGCCGTGCCGTACGGGACGAGCCGGCGCAGGGTCGCGATGGTGGGCGGCATCATCAGCAGCTCGCCCCTGTCGTACGAGGCCGCCGCGTCCGCCGGGCGGATCCACACCGTGCGGTCGGCCTCGGTGGAGGCGTTGCGGGTGCGCTGGCCCTCGGGAAGCGCGGCCACGAAGAACCAGGTGTCGTAGCGACGGGACTCGAACTCCGGGGTGATCCAACGCGTCCAGGCACCGAGGAGGTCGGAGCGCAGGACCAGACCACGGCGGTCGAGGAACTCGGCGAAGGACAGTTCACGGGCGGCCACCGCGGCCCGGTCGGCCTCCCAGTCGGCGCCCGTGGTGTCACCGACGACGGAGTCGGACGTCGGCCCCGCGAGCAGGACGCCTGCCTCCTCGTAGGTCTCCCGTACGGCCGCGCAGACGATCGCCTGGGCCGCCGTCTCGTCGACGCCCAGCCGCTCGGCCCACCACGCGCGCGTGGGGCCCGCCCAGCGGACGTGACGGTCGTCGTCGCGTGGGTCGACGCCGCCGCCGGGATAGGCGTACGCGCCCCCGGCGAAGGCCATGGAGGCGCGTCTGCGCAGCATGTGGACGACAGGGCCGCCGTCGGTGTCCTTCAGGAGCATGACGGTGGCCGCGCGCTTCGGGACGACCGGAGTGAGGGTGCCGTCCGCCAGCGCGCGGATGCGTTCCGGCCAGTCCTGGGGGAACCACTGCCCATTCGCCATGGGCGCGAGGCTATCCCGTGGTGCGCGAATGTTCGAGAGGCCCCCGAGGTCGGAGCGCGTTCACGGGGCGCCTGCGGGGACACCTCCGGGATTGCCGGCGTGGCACCCGGGAGAAGCGCCGGGAGAGGCGTCCGCGAGGCGCCTACGGAGTGAAGGCACCTGCGGGGGCGGAGGCCGCCTACGGGACGAGCTCCACCTGGATCTCGACCTCCACGGGCGCGTCCAGCGGCAGCACCGCGACGCCCACCGCGCTGCGCGCGTGCACGCCCTTGTCACCGAGGACCTCGCCCAGCAGTTCGCTCGCGCCGTTGAGGACGGCGGGCTGGCCGGTGAAGTCCGAGGCCGACGCCACGAAGCCGACGACCTTCACCACGCGCGCGATGCGGTCCAGATCGCCCGCGACCGACTTGACGGCGGCCAGGGCGTTCAGCGCGCAGGTGCGGGCCAGCTCCTTGGCCTCCTCCGGGGTGACCTCGGCGCCGACCTTGCCGGTGATCGGCAGCTTGCCGTCCACCATGGGCAGCTGGCCGGCCGTGTACACGTACGGGCCGGACCGCACGGCCGGCTGGTAGGCCGCGAGGGGCGGCACGACCGCCGGCAGGGTCAGCCCCAGCTCGGCGAGCCTCGCCTCGACCGCGCTCACGCCCTCGCCCGCTTCAGGTAGGCGACGAGCTGCTCCGGGTTGTTCGGCCCGGGCACGACCTGGACGAGCTCCCAGCCGTCCTCGCCCCAGGTGTCCAGAATCTGCTTCGTTGCGTGGACGAGCAGCGGCACGGTTGCGTATTCCCACTTGGTCATGGGGCCGACTGTATCCGCTGTCGCCCGAGGGCCCGTTCCACAGGCCATGTGGCCGATATCGACCCCTCTTGTCCACAGCCTCCCGATTGCCTCGGGCGCCGAATGGTTACGCTCGAAGACGTGAGCAGGCTCCAGGTCGTCAGTGGCAAGGGCGGGACCGGCAAGACGACGGTCGCCGCGGCCCTCGCGCTGGCCCTCGCCACGGCAGGGAAGCGGACGCTTCTCGTCGAGGTGGAGGGCCGGCAGGGCATCGCACAGCTCTTCGAGACACAGGCGTTGCCCTATGAGGAACGCAAGATCGCCGTCGCCTCGGGGGGTGGTGAGGTGTACGCGCTGGCCATCGATCCCGAACTGGCCCTTCTGGACTACCTCCAGATGTTCTACAAACTGGGAGGCGCCGGACGGGCCCTGAAGAAGCTCGGCGCCATCGACTTCGCCACCACCATCGCGCCCGGCCTGAGGGACGTGCTCCTCACCGGCAAGGCGTGCGAGGCGGTACGGCGCAAGGACAAGAACGGGCGGTTCGTGTACGACTACGTCGTCATGGACGCCCCGCCCACGGGACGCGTCACCCGCTTCCTGAACGTCAACGACGAGGTCGCCGGGCTGGCCAGGATCGGCCCGATACACAATCAGGCACAGGCCGTGATGCGGGTGCTGAAGTCCTCGGAGACGGCCGTGCACCTGGTGACGCTGCTCGAGGAGATGCCCGTCCAGGAGACCGCCGACGGAATCGCCGAGCTGCGGGCGGCCAAGCTGCCGGTGGGGCGGGTCATCGTCAACATGGTGCGGCCCGAGGTACTGGACGAGGACGGGCTGGAACTCGTACGGAACATGACTCGTTCTTCTGTCGCCCGGTCGTTGTCCGCCGCCGGGCTCGGCGGGGCGCGGCGCGGGGGCCATGCCGAGCGGCTGGTGGATCCGCTCCTTCAGCAGGCCGAGGAGTACGCCGAGCGGTACGCGCTGGAGCACGAGCAGCGCGCGGTCCTCGGCGAGCTCGATCTGCCGCTGCACGAACTGCCGTTGCTCGCCGAGGGCATGGACCTCGCGGGCCTGTACCAGCTCGCCAACGAACTGCGGAAGCAGGGGATCGCATGAGTCCGGACCAGGCTCACGACCAGGGAAGCACCCGGCGCCGTCTCTCCCCCGCGCCCGTGCTGGACCTCGATCCGCTGCTCGACGACCGGGCGACCCGCATCGTGGTGTGCTGCGGCTCCGGCGGCGTCGGCAAGACGACCACGGCGGCGGCGCTGGGGCTCAGGGCGGCCGAGCGGGGCCGCAAGGTGGTGGTCCTCACCATCGACCCGGCCCGCCGGCTCGCCCAGTCCATGGGCATCGACTCCCTGGACAACACCCCGCGCCGCGTCAAAGGCGTCGACGGGGACGGCGAACTGCACGCCATGATGCTCGACATGAAGCGCACCTTCGACGAGATCGTCGAGGCGCACGCGGACGGCGACCGGGCGGCCGCGATCCTGGGCAACCCGTTCTACCAGTCGCTCTCGGCGGGCTTCGCGGGCACGCAGGAGTACATGGCGATGGAGAAGCTGGGGCAGCTGCGCGCGCGGGACGAGTGGGACCTGATCATCGTCGACACCCCGCCGTCCCGCTCGGCACTGGACTTCCTGGACGCGCCGAAGCGGCTCGGGTCGTTCCTGGACGGCAAGCTGATCCGCGTCCTGCTCGCGCCCGCCAAGGTCGGCGGCCGCGCGGGGATGAAGTTCCTGAACGTCGGGATGTCGATGATGACCGGCGCGCTCGGCAAGCTGCTGGGCGGACAACTGCTGAAGGACGTACAGACCTTCGTCGCGGCCATGGATTCGATGTTCGGCGGCTTCCGCACGCGCGCGGACGCCACGTACAAGCTGCTCCAGGCGCCCGGCACGGCGTTCCTGGTGGTGGCGGCTCCCGAGCGGGACGCGCTGCGGGAGGCCGCGTACTTCGTGGAGCGGCTGGCCGCCGAGGACATGCCGCTGGCCGGCTTGGTGCTGAACCGCGTGCACGGCAGCGGCGCCGCCCAGCTGTCCGCCGAGCGGGCGCTCGCCGCTGCGGAGAACCTCGACCTCGTCCATGCCCGCGCTGCGGAAAATCTTGAAGAGTCCCGCATTGTGGATCAGGACGGCGGGAAAGCTGGTCTTCGTAACTCTCCCGACACGTACGGCAGTTCAGAATCTCCCGCAACCGATCCGGAGCGCGACGCCCCCACCGGCGCGAACCGGCCCACCGCCACCGACACGGACCGGACAGCGAGCGCCGACGCGAACATCGACGCCGACGCGGACCGGACCGTGGACGACCTCACCGCAGGCCTGCTGAGGCTGCACGCGGAACGCATGCACCTGCTCTCCCGCGAGCAGCGCACGCGTGACCGCTTCACCGCGCTGCACCCCGAGGTGGCGGTGTCCGAAGTGGCCGCGCTGCCCGGCGATGTGCATGACCTCACGGGACTGCGGGACATCGGGAACCGGCTCGCGGCCAACCGGCCGGAGCTGCCCGAGGCTGCCGACGCCTGAGCCGAGGGTTCCCCTCAGCCCACCGCCGCGTAGTTCTCGTAGATCTCGTCGTCGTCGAGCGGCAGGATGCCGGCCCCACGCTCGTACTCCGAACGCGCCGTCTCCAGGAGGCGGCGCCAGGAGGTCACAGTCGGACGCCTGCGCAGCAGTGCGCGGCGCTCGCGCTCGGTCATGCCTCCCCACACGCCGAACTCGACGCGGTTGTCGAGCGCGTCGGCCAGGCATTCGGTGCGTACCGGACATCCGGTGCACACCGCCTTGGCCCTGTTCTGCGCTGCTCCCTGAACGAACAGTTCATCCGGATCGGTAGTGCGGCAGGCGGCCTGCGCACTCCAGTCGGTTACCCAGCCCATACCGGCGCCGTCCTCTCCCGAATCGAGGCTCCCCCACGGCGGCAGCGGCATATTCACCGCCGCCAGTTGAGGACGTTACGGAAGGTGGGCACAGCGCAACACCCCCTTCGGGCCCAATCTTGAATGGCCCGAACGGACTATGCGTAAGCGGCAGATCACCCGGGGGAGTGAGCCCGCGACATATGCGACTTTCCCGGCAACCGGGACAGTTCAGTTGAGTCACAACGGACGCCGGGTGACACACAAGGCGGATTCGGACACGTCCCCACCAAAAAAGTTGGGGAACCTCCGGAACGATTCGGGGTCGCCGGACGTATTGATACGTAGTCCTGCTGCTGTGACAGTTGAGAGCAGCTTAGGCCAAGGCATTGACGCGTGTCCGGCGAATGAGAACGTAGGCTGCCCTCATGCCAAAGAAGCGCTCGGGCGGTGGTCTGTCGCCAACGCAGCAGGCCGCCAAGTTCCTCGGTGTCAGTGTGCTCGCGGGAGCCGTGCTGGCCGGTATCGCCCTGCCCGCGTTCGGCGCGCTGGGCCTCGCCGCCAAGGGGTCGGTGGAGTCGTTCGACGAACTCCCGGCCAACCTCAAGACGCCCCCGCTGAGCCAGCGCACCACGATCCTCGACGCCGACGGCGGCCAGATCGCCACGGTCTACTCGCGGGACCGCACCGTGGTCGACCTCAAGAGCATCTCGCCGTACATGCAGAAGGCGATCGTCGCGATCGAGGACTCGCGCTTCTACGAGCACGGGGCGATCGACCTGAAAGGCGTCCTGCGCGCGCTCAACAAGAACGTGCAGAGCAGCGGGGTCTCCCAGGGCGCCTCGACGCTCACCCAGCAGTACGTGAAGAACGTCTTCGTGGAGGAGGCCGGCGACGACCCGACGAAGGTCGCGCAGGCCACCCAGCAGACCATCGGCCGCAAGATCAACGAGCTGAAGTACGCGATCCAGGTGGAGGAGGAACTCGGCAAGAAGAAGATCCTCGAGAACTACCTGAACATCACGTTCTTCGGCGAGCAGGCCTACGGCGTCGAGGCCGCCTCCCAGCGCTACTTCTCCAAGCACGCCAAGGACCTCGCCCTCCCCCAGGCTGCGCTGCTGGCCGGCATCGTCCAGTCCCCTACCATGTACGACCCGGTGCAGCATCCGGCCACGGCCACCAAGCGCCGTAACGTCGTGCTTCAGCGCATGGCCCAACTCGGCGACATCTCCACCACCGAGGCCGCCACGGCGCAGCGAGCCCCGCTGGGGCTGAAGGTCAAGGAGCCGAAGAACGGCTGCATCACCGCCGTGAAGGGCGCCAGCTTCTTCTGCAAGTACGTGGAGCGCGTCTTCCTCAGCGACCCGGTCTTCGGCAAGACCAAGGAAGTGCGGGCGAAGCTCTGGAACCAGGGCGGCCTGACGATCCGGACGACGCTCGAACCGCAGTCCCAGAAGTCCGTCCAGGACTCGCTCAAGGACCACGTCTACAAGTCCGACAAGGTCGCCGCGGCCGCCACGCTCGTCGAGCCCGGCACCGGCAAGATCCTCGGCATGGGCCAGTCGAAGCCGTACGGCTACGGCAAGAACGAGACCGAGTACAACTACTCGGTCAACTCCTCCATGGGCGGCTCGAACTACGGCTTCCCGACCGGTTCGACCTTCAAGCCGTTCGTGGCCGCGGCCGCGCTGGAGGAGGGCCGCCCGGCGAACCAGAGCTACCCGGCGCCGTACGAGATGCCGTACCCGGCCACGGTCCAGACGTGCAGCAGCAAGCCGTGGACCAACCAGGGCAACGACAAGCTGGAGAACGAGAGCGAGTCCGAGAAGGGCCCGTACCAGCTGAAGAAGGCCATGGAGCTGTCGGTCAACACCTACTTCGTGCAGATGCTCGCCGACATCGGCATGTGCCCCGTGGTGAAGATGACCGACAAGCTGGGCGTGGTCCAGGGCAACGGCGACAAGGTCCCCGAGGTGCCCTCGTCGATGACCCTCGGCTCCACCGGCCTCTCCCCCCTGACGATGGCGACCGCTTACGCGGCCTTCGCCAGCCGGGGCATGTACTGCACCCCGGTCGCGATCGAGTCGATCACCCAGACCGTGGGCGGCACGAAGAAGTCGCTGGAGGTGCCGAAGTCGACCTGCTCGCGCGCGATGAGCGAGAAGACCGCGGACACCGTCAACACGCTGCTGAGCGGTGTGACCGACTCCGGTACCGGCAAGCAGGCCGGTCTGTCCGGCCGCGCCAACGCCGGTAAGACGGGTACGACGGACTCCCGCAAGAACGCCTGGTTCGTCGGCTACACCCCGAACCTCGCGGGCGCCGTCTGGGTCGGCAGCGCCACCCAGAAGGTCGAGATGACCAACATCACCATCGGTGGCGTCTACCACTCCCAGGTCTACGGCGGTGACACCCCGGGCCCGATCTGGCGCGACGCCATGACCGGCGCGCTCGAGGGCAAGGAAGCCCCGTCCTTCAACCTCGTCAACATCCCGAACCCGCCCGACAAGGACCGCGGCGACGAGGACGACGGTGACAACGGGGACAACAACGGCGACACCGCGGGCGACGAGGACGACGGCTTCCTCACCGGTCTGCTCACCAACGGCACGACGACCGGCGGCAACTCGACCGGCGGCACCGACGGAGGCACCTTCTTCCAGGGCCAGAGCAACGGGAACGGCAACGGCGGCGGACGCGGCTGAGACCGCTCCGACGACGGTCGGCCGGTCGGTCTTCCGGCCGGCCGACGGCCGTGAACATGGCGAACGGCCCCTGCTTCTCGTACGGGAACTCTTCTCGTACGGAGAGGCAGGGGCCGTTCGTCGTGCGGGGCCGGTGGCGCTCGGCGGAGGCTGATGCTCCGCGGCTCTACGTGGCCGTCGCGTGGCCGGGGTCAGCCCGCGAGCAGCTTCTTGACGACCGCGGCGACGCGACCACCCTCGGCCAGGCCGGCCACCTTCGGGTTCACGATCTTCATGACGGCGCCCATCGCCCGCGGCCCCTCGGCACCGGCCGCCTTCGCCTCCGCGACGGCCTGGGCGACGATGTCGTTCAGCTCCTCCTCGCCGAGCTGCCTGGGCAGGTACGTGGCGAGCAGCTCGCCCTCCGCCTTCTCCCGCTCGGCCGACTCGGCCCGGCCACCCTGCGCGAAGGCGTCCGCGGCCTCACGGCGCTTCTTCGCCTCCTTGGTGATCACCTTGAGCACCTCGTCGTCGGAGAGCTCGCGCTTCTCCTTGCCCGCGACCTCCTCCTTGGTGATCGCGGTGAGCGTGAGCCGGAGCGTCGAGGAGCGGAGCTCGTCGCGCCCCTTGATCGCGGCGTTGAGGTCTTCCTGAAGCTTCGACTTGAGCGTGGTCATGGGTTTGATTGTCGCAGGTGTCGGTGGCCGCACGCCCGCCGATTTAAGGGGCGGCAGGGCAAGGGCGGTTGGCGGCGTCTGACACGATGGACGTATGCGCGCGCGATACGCAGTACCTCTGTCCATTGCGGCGGCCGGCGCCGCCGGTCTGGTGTACTCGGCGGGTTTCGAAGCCCGCTCCTTCCGCCTGCGACGGGTGACGGTGCCCGTCCTCCCCGCCGGGATGCGCCCCCTGCGCGTGTTGCAGGTCTCCGACATCCACATGGTCGGCGGCCAGCGCAAGAAACAGCGCTGGCTGCGTTCCCTCGCCGGTCTGCGTCCCGACTTCGTGATCAACACCGGCGACAACCTGTCCGACCCCGACGGTGTGCCCGAGGTCCTGGACGCCCTCGGCCCGCTGATGGAGTTCCCGGGCGCGTACGTCTTCGGCTCGAACGACTACTACGGCCCGACGCTGCGCAACCCCGCCCGCTATCTCTTCGAGAAGGCCCAGGGACGCCACGGCCTGAACGGCAACGCGCCCGCCGTCGACGTGGTCCACAACCCATGGGAGGACCTGCGCGACGGCTTCGACACCGCGGGCTGGCTGAACCTGACGAACACCCGGGGCGTGCTGAAGGTCGAGGGCGCGTCGGTCGAGCTGACGGGCCTGGACGACCCGCACATCAAGCGCGACCGTTACGCGCGGGTGGCCGGCGGCCCGTCGGCGTCGTCCGACTTCTCGATGGGCGTGGTGCACGCGCCGTACCTGCGGGCCCTGGACGCCTACACGGCGGACGGCTACCCCCTGATCCTGGCCGGCCACACCCACGGCGGCCAGCTCTGCATCCCCTTCTACGGCGCCCTGGTCACCAACTGCGACCTGGACACGGAGCGGGTGAAGGGCCTGTCGACGCACACGGTGGAGGGACACACGTCCTACCTGCACGTGTCGGCGGGATGCGGAACGGGCCGCTACACGCCGGTGCGGTTCGCGTGCCCGCCTGAGGTGACGTTGCTGACGTTGGTCGAGAAGGAGTAGGGCGAGGAGCCCGAAGAGGTGGGGACGGGGTAGGCGGGGACGGGGTAGGCGGGGACGGGGTAGGCGGGAAGGGGCAGGAGGGAAGGAGCGGGGGGCGAAACGGGACGGAGACAGCGGCGGGTCGCAGGTAGCGGGGGCGACGGCGATTCCCTCGAACGGCCCTCCCGAATAGCCCCTTTTGACATGCTTGCCTAGCGTGAAGGTATGACCGCGCCGATACCCAGGGACATCCCGGATCTGCCCGCGATCCCGCGGACCCACGCGCTATTGCTCTCCTCCGTCCCCGCCTCGGCGGTGGTGACCCCCGCACGGCGTCCACTCGCCGCCGTCCTGCGTCTGCTGCTGGCCGGAACGGCGGCCGCGGGCGTGACGCTCGCCCTGTTGCTCGGCAGCCCCTTGCGGGTCCTGAGCCACTTCGCGATCCAGAGCAACATCCTGCTGGCCCTGGTCGCGCTGCTGTCCGCCCGCCGCGCGTGGACGGCCCGCCGACCCCTCCCCGCCGCCCTGACGGGCGCCGCACTGCTCTACGTCACGATCACCGGACTGGTCTACCACCTGCTCCTGGCGGACGCGGCGACCCCCTTCTCGGTGACCGGCACCGCGACCGCCCCCACGGGCTGGCACCTCGCCGCCGGACAACTCATCCACACGGTGACACCCACAGCCGCCGTCCTGGACTGGCTGCTGCTGACACCCCCGGGCCGGCTCCGCCTGCGCCGGGCCGTCACCTGGATGATCTACCCCGTGGCCTACCTGGCGCTCTCCCTCACCCGTGCCCAGCTGATCCCTGTCGGCACCCCGGGCCGCTACCTCTACCCCTTCTTCGACGTCGAGGCCCACGGCTACAAACACGCCCTCGCCAACGCCCTCCTCCTCGGCCTCTCCTTCTACGCCCTCGCGGTCCTCCTCGTAGCCCTCGACCACGTCCGCCCGAACCCGATCAGCCGCCGCCTCAAAACCGGATTTCGTCTCGGGCCACCGGTGGGCTAAAGTAAACGACGTCGCCGCGACAAGCAGGACAAGCAGCGACATCGGGGTGTAGCGCAGCTTGGCAGCGCGCTTCGTTCGGGACGAAGAGGTCGTGGGTTCAAATCCCGCCACCCCGACAGCTAAATAGCAGATCAGAGGGCCCTTACCGAGTCGGTAAGGGCCCTCTGGCGTTGCTGCGTGTCTAACTGCGTGACTATCGATTCCTGAGTGCTCGACTGCGTGACTACGACAGCTACGGCCGCCGCGGATCGGTGCCGAAGATACCGTCCATGGCGACCGCGCCAGTCTGGATGACGGGCCGGATCTGCTTCCGGTAGACCTCCTCCGTCACAGCCGTCCCAGAGTGCCCGACGAGCCGCGAAATCACTTCCAGCGGGACGCCCCGGTCCGAGAGCAGAGACACGAAGCTGTGCCGGAGCTCCCGCGGCGTCCACTCGTCGGCGTCGATCCCGTCGACGTCCTTGAGCGCCTGCCGGAAGGCGCGGCGGACGTTGGCGGCGTCGAGCGGCTTGCCGACGGCCGAGGAGAAGACGAGCCCGTGTTCCTCCCACTTCTCGTCGGCGGCGAGCCGATCCCAGCCCTGATCTTCGAATTGCTGCCACAGGGCACCGACGCAGCGCGCCGGCAGAGCAAGCGTGCGCCGGGACTTCCGGGTCTTGGTGTCCCCGCTCTTTCGGACCGAGCGCCACACGGCGATATGCGATTGCGGCCGCGGGCGATGAAGGAAGCAACCTGCACGGGGCCGATGCGGCGGACGTTACGGAAGCGCGAGTTCACGGTGTTCGTCCCCTCTCAGAGGTGGGCGGCGACGGAGGCCGTCATGGACGGGGGTAGGCCGAGCCGGGCGCGGACGGCGTCGGGGTCGGCGGCGAGACCGGTGGTGGCGCGGTGTTCCTCGGCCAGGGCCTGGGCGCGGTCGACGAGGGCGGGCGGGAGGGTGACGGCCAGGGCAGGCGTCGGGGCAGGGACGGCCGCGATTGGTTCGGGGATTGCGGCCAGCTCCGAATCCGAGTCCGGGCCGGTGACCAGGGCCGGAAGCGCGTCGTGTTGGGGCGTGTCGACCGCAGCCGGGACGTGGGCCGGTTCGGTGTCCGTCTCGGGTGTAGCCGTGGCCGTCGGTGCGTCCGGTGTGCGTGGCGTGTGGGCGAGCAGGGTCCCGCCGAAGAAGGCGACGGCGGGCCAGCCGGCCACCACGACGCGGAGCGACGCGGGAACGTCGTCCAGGTCGAGGAGCCCGGCAGTGGCGATGTTGGCCCCGAGGGATGCGGCCAGGGCGATCAGGAACCACAGCCGCGGTCCCCCGGCCTGCTGCCCGGCACGCTGCTGTTCGCGCATCCGGCGCCAGGCCGCGACGAGCAGCAGGTCGACGGAGACGGGATAGGCCCATGCCTTCCAGCCGCCCTGTCCGGCCGCGTCGGCGAGGTCGTGAAGGTGCGAGAAGGACAGGGCACCCGCGATGACGGCTTGGACGATCACGGCGTCCACACGGGCCAACTGGGCGCGCATCGGCTCGGGTTCCTTCCTGTTCGAGGCGTGGGAGGGGTAGGGACGCGGCGCGAGGCGGTCACGCCGGCCGTGGGGAGGGTGGTGCGGCTACTCGGTCACCGGGCGGGCGGCGGGCACGCCGGCCGGGGTGAGCGCCTTGGAGGACTCGATGGCGACGGTAGGCCGGAAGGAGTCGAGGCGGGGCAGTTCCGGCACCAGGGCGGCCGTGTCGCGGCAGATGGCCGCCGCCTCGTCGAGGGACAGGTGCGGTGAGCGGGCGCGGGACCAGCCGCCGGAGGAGTCGCCGACGATCGCGACGCCGGGACGTTCGGCCGGAATGGAGGTGGCGGCGAGAGCCGCTTCCGGCGAGATGTCGGCGAGCGCCATGTTCGCCGAGGACTCGTCATTGACCCGGTGGCAGATGCGGCCGGTGAGCTGGGCGCGGAGCATGGTCGCACCCTTGCCGAGTTCGGAGCCGAAGCGCTGCCCGCACACTTCGAGGTAGATGCCGGCCGCGCGGCCGAGCTGGGCGATCCGGATCAGTTTCGTGACCATGGCGTCGCGTCGCTTCTCGTCGTCGCGGCTCGCGGCGAGGAAGAGTTCCGCGACCTCGTCGACGACGACCACGACCGGCACCGGCCTCACCGCGTCAGGCAGCCCCCACACGTCCGAGGTGAGCACGGGGTCCGGGCCCGCAGCGGCCGAGAGACCGATAAGACGGAACCGTGCCTCCATCTCTTCCAGCAGGACGTCAAGGAGTTCGTTCGCCCGGTCCGGAGTGTCGGCGAGGGCGGACAACCGGGTTGCGAACGCGATCTCCTCCAGCCGCTGATCCGCGCTGCGCCAGTCATCCCGCTAGCGCGCCAACCGCCTCCCAGCGGAACTCCGCCGATCGCCGTTCGGTCCCTTCCATCACGTGGATGTCCCCACATCGCCCCCAACGATGGTGTCCCAACCGGCCACTTCGTCCATGGCATCAGACCCGTCGATCCCCAGGTAGGGCGGGACTTGGCCAGGGTCCCGCGGACCAGCCAGGTGCTGAAACAGCCAGGGGTATCACTTCCCGTGACGCCCACACTCAGATACGTGACCAGTCGTAGCGCTGAGTCACAGACGCTCCGCAAGTACCGGTTCGGGGCAGGTCACGGGGCTGGCAAGATTGGCCCTTGCGTCGTGTGCCCTGTCGTCCGTGCTCTCTGCAGTGCGGCTTCTGACCGCGTATCAAATCAGCAACCTCCGGCTGCCCGCTCCAGACGACACCAGTCGCCTGAAGGCCGCTTGCGATCCAGGTCCGATCACAGGTCGTCATCCGGGACACGGGCAGCCGGCGCACGGGGCGGCCACGCCAGCATGGATTCCACGGTCGTGCACGAGAACACGGTGCAGCGAAGGGTGAAGCCCATGGCCAAGCTCACGGAGGAGCAGAAGCGGCAACGAGCCGACAAACGTGCTCTGCGCTCGGCCCTCGATGCCGAAGCGGACGACCGTCGTCGCCGCGAGCGGGATGAACGGTGGAAGCGAGAAGGTACGTGCCTCAGCTGGGCGGAGTACGTGGCCGGTGAGCCCTGTCGCGGTTGCGGTCAGCCCATGCAGGATGAGCTGGGGGACTGGTATCCCCTCATGAGATTGTCCGAGTCGGAGAAGCGCGAGTACAAGGAAGCCACCCAGAGGTTCCGCGAGCGGCACGCCGACTGCCGGGATGCTCGGTGGTCCGTCAGCGGTTCTCGGGTGACGCACTGCTGCTTTTATTGCCCGCCACCGCCGATGGGGCCGAAGCAGATAGAGAAGCTCGCCAGCCTGTTCGCATCCTGGCCTTCACGGGAGGAGAGCAAGAAAGACCTCGATACTTGGGACCTCACTCTCCGTTGCGACCATGTGGTGCCCCACCGTCAGCATCGCGAGCACAGCCGCGTTTCCACCCGCGTCGTCGACTGCCCGGAATGCGGAGAGCGTCGCGGAGTAGTGAGCAGTGAGCGGGTAGGGCCCGCGTATCACGATGACGGAACCATCCGTGAGCGCACGGTTGCTGATCGAGAGCGGCTCGCCCGGGAACTGGCAGCCGCCGAGGCGAAGCTGACCCGTCAGCAGAAGAGCGCGGCGGCAACCCAACGGCGCATCGCCGAGCTCCAGGGTGAGCTCGGCAGCGAGTCTTGATGAGACGAAGCGCAGTCGGCGGCGCCGCGTCATTTCCCAGCATCGCTTCCCATGGGGTGCCGGCCGGGAGCCCTCGTGTGTCGAGGTGTCAGGACTCAGCGGCCGAATCACGCCCCGGCCAATGCTTCGGCGGAGTGACGGCCGGGTCCGTGATCTGGAGTCGCTTCTGCCGGGTCGGGTCGATCGACGTCAGGGCGACGAGACGCTGGCCGTCGGCTGTTTCGAGTTCGGACAGGGCGTGGGGAAGGGCCGCGCAGACGGTGGCGATCGCCGTGCCCAGGCCCACCAGGCCACCGTGCTTGTTGTTCTGGCGGTACTCGATGCGATGCAGGCCCGACTGTGCGATGGCCGCCACTTCGAGTGGCCGGCTGAGCTGCTTGGTGTCGTTGGTGATGACGACCTCGAAGCCGTCGGCCTTGGCTTTGGCGTACAGCTCGATGTCCTTCGTGCCCGTCCAGCCCTTGAGTTCGTGGACGTGGACGACCTCATGTGCCTTCAGCAGGATCCGCACGATCTCAGTCATGGGGCGGGGCACATTCTCGTCGAGCAACAGCTTCAAGCGACGACCTGCCGGGGCTCGCTGCTGCCATAGCTGTCGACGTACTCGCTGAAGTCGGCGGCGTCGCGCGCGGCCTCGGCCGTCACGCCTGGGTAGAACTCACCGATCTGGTCCGGTGGGACGCCGTCCCTCACGAGGGCTGCGACATCTGACGCAGGGATCCTTGTGCCTTGGATGACCGGTTCGCCGCCTCGGACCGACTCGTCGACCGCGACATGCTCACGGGGGGTGAGCAGAGCGGGAATGCTTCGACCGTCCTTGTAGAAGGGCGCGAGAACATCCACCATCTGGTGGATGACCACGTTGCCCCCCTTGATCAGGTCCACGGCGTGGTCGGGCTCGGCCAGGTAGATGGTGTCCGGGCCCGCGACGAGTTTGTACGAGGACAGGTGCTTCCACTCGCCGAGGTCTTCCCGGAGCGTGTTCAGCGCACGGCGGATCTTCTGCAACGAAGCCTCTTCGCGCAGCTGCACACAGATGCGGAGCGCGACAACATCGCGGAACGAGTAGAGGATCGGCCTCTCGCTGGAGATCTCGGGCACGAGCACGGCGCCCTTGGGCCCGGCGGCTCGGCGCCAGTGGGACAGCTGGCGCAGTGTCGCGCCGGAAAGAGCCGCGGCGAGTTTCGGTTCGTACGACACCGCGCGCGCCTCCTTCCGCCCCTGCCGATACGGGCCTGAACGTACCCCATTCTCCTGCAAGCCACTCGGCGCAGAAGCCGAAGGGCCCATTCAGGGGCCTGCCACAGGTCCGTGGCATTTCCGCCACTCACCGGCGGCACCCGGCTGCGCCGCGTAACCTCACGGACATGGAGGCATCAGCATCCGGCGCAGGTCAGGACGTCGGCGAGGGAGCGCGACGGCGGCTGGACGCGTACACGTACCTCAGCGCGCCCGAGCGACTGGAGCACCTCGCGATCATGCGGGTCTTCTGCGGAACGCTGCTGGCGGACCTTGCCGTCCCGGACATCATGGCGAAGCTACGCCAGAGCGGTGGTTCCGCCGCAGGGCTCGACGGCGACACTCTCACGGTCCGGCTGGAACAGCTGGTGACCTGGGGAAACCTGCTGCGCAGCAGCCACACTGTGAAGGCGTCCAGCATCAGCGAGTACCAGCGTTCTCGCTCGCGCTACCAGCTGTCGAAACTGGGCGAACGCATCCAGCGGGACGCGGATGGGGTCCTGTCCGAGGCCGACGCCGCCCGCGAGGTGAGCAACGAACTGCTGGCCCTGGTCGAGCGCGGGCTGCGGGAGCTGGCCGGCCTCGTGACCGCGCCGGGGGGCATCGAGCCGCAGGACGGACTGGAGCGGATCAGCACGCTGTTCGTGCAGTTCACCGAGTTCGCGGACTCCATACGTGACTTCTACGCCTACCTCGGCCAGGTGCTGTCCCGCTACGACCTGGACAGCGCCGAGTACCAGGGCTTCAAGGAACTGCTCCTGGACTACGTCGAGGCGATCACGGAGGACGTGGCGTTCCGCTCGCCCCGGATCTCGGCCGCACTGGACACGCTGTGGCCGCACATCCCGGCTCTGCTGGATCGGTTGGACGCCCACGCCCAGGGGCTCACCGGGCTGTCGGCGCAGGGCGAAGGACGCCTGGAGGTCAGGGTCCAGCGCAGCCGGGGCCGCGAGCTCGGGGACTGGGAGGGCCTGCGCGGCTGGTTCAGGGACACCGACGGTCAGGGCAGTCAGGTCGATCAGCTGCGGGACGCCACGCTGCGCGCGTTGCAGTCGCTGCTCGCCAACGCCAAGCGGATGCTGCGGTCGGCCACCGGGGAGATGTCCCGGCGTAAGGATCTGCTGCGGCTGGCCCGCTGGTTCGAGGAAGCGGCGCCGCAGGACGCGCACGACATCGCCGTCGCCGCTTTCGGTCTGTACGGCGCCCGCCATCTGGGCATACCCCCGGCCACCGACGAGGTGGTGCCCGCCTACACGAGCTGGTGGACCGGTCCGGTGGTCGAGGTGCCGGTGGCCCTGCGGGAGAGGGGCAGCCGTGCCCAGCGGGGCCGGGCCTCCGCGGTGGAGGACCACTCCGCGCAGAAGGAGCGGCTCCGGGAGGCCGCCCGCCAGCGGGCGGCGGCCCGGACAGCGGCGGCGGACGAACTGCGCAGCGCGTCGGGTCGGTTCGCCGAGGTGCGCCTCACATCGGCGGCGCTCGGGCTGCTCTTGGAACTGCTGGCCACGGCACTCGGAAACGCTCAGCTCAGGAGACTCGCCGATAGGAGCGGGGAGGGGACTGCGGGCTTCGACCTCGACTCGGCGCGCAGCGAGGACGCCGAACTGGGCATCCGGCTCACCGTGCGACGGACGGCGGGCACGCGGACGGTGCTGGACTCGGCCGACGGTGACCTGCTGCTGGACGACCTGGAGCTGGACATCAGCCGTATCGCCGCCGCGGTCGACGGTGAAGGCGTTGTCGACCGCGAGGCTGAGGTGAGCGTGTCATGACCCTTCCCTCGACTCACGACGTAGCCTTGGCCGCCGAACGCCGTTCCGCCGCCCGGCTGTTGCTCGCCCACCCTCTGGTCGCATCGGACGGCCCTCACGCCGACCTCTTCCCGCTGATCCGCAGGCATGCCGACTGGCTGGGCAAACGGTTCCAGCAGGTGCTCGGCTACCGCCTGCTGGTCGACAGCTCCTTCGCCCGGCTGTTCAAGGCGGGGCTGGGGGCAGGATCGGGTCACCGGCTGGAGCGCTCCACCGGCACCCCCTTCACCCCGCACACGTACGCTTGCCTCGCGCTCGCCCTGTCCGTGCTGGTGACCGCGCCCGAGCAGATGCTGCTTTCGCACCTGGTCGCCGACATCAGGGCCGCTGCCGCCGACGCGGGGATCGAGCTGGAGGAGACGGGCCGGGCTGCCGGAAAGCGGACCCTGGTAGCGGCACTGCGCCGGCTCGTCGAGTGGGGCGTCCTCGTCGAGACCGAGGGCCAGGTGGCTGCGATCGCGCAGGAGGCGGGCGGGGAAGCCCTGATCACGGTGGACCGGGAGCTGGCACGCGTGATCGTCGCCGGCCCGCTCGCGCAGGCCCGGGACGGCGCGGACCTGGTCCGACGGGCAGCGGACCCAGGGTTCAGCGGGCCGCGCACCTATGTGCGCCGGATGCTCGTCGAGACACCTGTCGTCCACCTCGACGAGCTGACCGACGCCGAGCGCGACTGGCTGCGCACCCGGCAGCGCCGCGAAGCCCAGGCTTTCTCGGAACTCCTCGGTCTGGAGATGGAGATCCGCGCCGAGGGCGTGGCCCTGGTGGACCCCGAGGAGGAGCTGACGGATCTGCACCTGCCGGGCACCGGGACCGTCGCACAGGCCGCGCTGCTGTTGGTGGAACGGCTCGTGGAACGGCTTCGGCCGCAGGAACCGGGGCATCCGGCGACCGGCGGAACGCTCGTCATCGGGGTGGCTGTCCCGGACGGCCTGGTGGACGAGGTGCTCGCCGAGCTCATCGCCGAGTACGGGCAGCGCAGCAACTGGCAGCGCGGCTACCTGGAGGACCTTCCCTCGCTGCGGGAGGCCGTGCTGGACCTGCTGGTCCGCATGCGGCTGATGGCCCGCGCCGGGCGGCTGCGCGCCGAGGGAGAAGGGCTGCCGGAGGGGTACGTCGAGGAGGCGCCGGAAGGACGCACGGTGACCGATGTCCATGGCGCACGGCCCGACGGCGAGGGCTGGGTGCTGCTGGCCGCGGCGGCGCGCTACGCCACCCTCGTGACCGTGCGCTCGGCAGCCAAGGCTCGCCAAGGAACCGATGTGCAAGAGGAGTTGCCGCTATGACCACCGACGCGCGTGGCCTCGTTCCGCTGCCGCGTTCCGGCGCTGCGACAACCACCGGCCCCGCGACGACCACCGGCACCCGCTTCCGACTGCACCGGGCAGGCATCCAGAACGTCTGGCAGTACGACGCTCAGGAGTTCGCCTTCGGTGACGGACGGCTGCTCCTGCGCGGCAAGAACGGCGCGGGCAAGTCCAAGGCCCTGGAGATGCTGCTCCCGTATCTTCTGGACGGCGACTCCCGGGCGCTGGACGCGACCGGCACCGGCCGCACCACGCTCCCCTGGCTGATGCTGGACGGGTTCGAGCAGACCAATCGTCTCGGGTACCTGTGGGTGGAGTTCCGGGGCACGGCCGAAGACGGCGGCCACCGCTTCCTGACGCTCGGTGTCGCCATCCGCGCGTCGAAGTCGACGCAGAAGGCGCTGCCGACGTTCTTCGTCACTCCGCTACGGATCGGTGAGGATCTGCACCTGGTCGAGGGCGGAAAGCCGCTGCCGGTCGACCGGCTCAAGGAGATCGTCGGCTCCGACAACACGACCGAGCGTGCCGTCATGCACCGCTCCCGGGTGGCCCGGGACCTGTTCGGCGTCACCGACGCGACGCGCTACCGCAATCTCACCCAGCTCCTCCACCGGCTGCGGCGCCCCACAGTCGGGGACCGCATCGAGCACGGGGGCCTGGCCTCCCTGCTCAGCGAAACCCTGCCGGGGCTCGACGAGGACGTGGTCGAGAAGGTGGCGCGCAACCTCCACGACCTCGACGCCGTACGGGACGAACTCGGCCGCCTGGAACGCACCGACACGGCACTGCGCACGTTCCTCACCAGTTACCGCGGCTACCTGGCCGGAGTCCTGCGTACCTCCGCGCAGCGAGTCAGCCACGAGCTGGGCGTCCTCGCGCAGCGGCGCCGGGCGGCCGGAGACGCCGCCCAGCGGACGAGCGACCTGCGGACGCAGGAGGAGGAGTCGGAGGGCCGGCTGGAGACCCTGCGCGAGGAAGAACAGGCAGCCCGGACCGACCTGGCCGCCTTGCACGCCAGTCACGCCTACCGCAGCCTGCGCGAACTGTCGGAACGCCGCGGCACGGTGGAGGCGATGCGCAGCGCCGCCGTGGCTGCCTTCACCACCCTGCGCAACGCGCACGACGCGGAGGAGAGCACGGCGGAGCGGCTGGCCGAAGGGGTCGAACACCTGGGGAGTCGGCTGGCCGAGCTGGGAACCGAACACCGGGAGCTGCTGACGCAGGCGGAGAAAGCCGGGCTCCCCACCGGTCATCTCGGCGAGGCGGTGGCTCTGTCACGCACCGTCCTGTCTCAGTCCACCGAGACGGAGTTGGCGACTCCAGACGGGGGGACGCGCACCGTACGGCACCGGTCGGCGGCCCGCGTGGACACGGTCACCACGCAGGAAGGACTGCGGTCCTGGCAGAACCAGCTGGAGGACGCCGAGACGGTCGCGAAGAACCGGGCCCGGATCGTCCAGGAAGTGACCCGCCTCATCTCGCGGGCGGACGCGGCCCGCGCTGGGGCGGCTCAAGCCGATGCCGAACGAGAACGGCTGGAGGGCGAGGCGGAAGAGGCCGCCGGCCGTCTAGACGTCAGCCGCCAGAAGGTCGCCGAGGAGAGCGGCACCTATGCCCGCAGCGTCGCTGAGTGGGCGGCGCACACGCGGACCGCGTTGGGGCCCGACTGCCCGTCGCTGGATGCCGTCCATTCCACGGTCGGCCACGAGACCTCCGCCGACGCGCCGTTCGCGGACCGCACTCTGTCACCCGACATCGACAGCCAGGCGTGGAGAACCGCTCAGGCCGCACTCGAACCGTACGGCGAGGAACTCATCGGACTCCGGGACGCACTGGCGCTCAGCGTCGGCCGACTCGATGAGGATCTCGACCGCCTGACGGAGCAGAAGCGGGACTGGGAGCAACGTACCGACCCTGAGCCGTCGGCCCCGCACCATCGCATCGCCGAGAGGGCGCCGGGCAGTGGAGCCCCCTTCTACCGGCTCGTGGACTTCGCGGACGACCTGGCACCGGTCGACCGGGCCGGTCTCGAAGGGGCGCTGGAAGCGAGCGGAATCCTGGACGCGTGGGTAAGCGCGGACGGCGTCCTTCTCGACCCCGGTACCCGGGACACCCTCCTCCAGCCCGGTCCCGTACTGTCCGACGG
This sequence comes from Streptomyces sp. NPDC060002, assembly GCF_042737245.1. Taxonomy (NCBI): domain Bacteria; kingdom Bacillati; phylum Actinomycetota; class Actinomycetes; order Kitasatosporales; family Streptomycetaceae; genus Streptomyces; species Streptomyces sp. NPDC060002. Next base: position 77,543 of record NZ_JBHWUW010000017.1, on the reverse strand, counting down.
ACCGACTCTCGCTTCGGCCCTGCGCCCGGCCCCTCAACCGGGGTGCGGTGTGACGTCCGAGCGCGTGGAGGGCCTGCTGGCCGCTATCGCACTCACACCGGCAGCGCAGGCCGCCACACACAACGCGGTGTATTACGACGGCAGTTGGCGTCTGGGCGTGCTCAGTGGCCGTCACGACAAGGGCGACACCGAGTACGTGGGGGCCGCCGTACGCGCCGAGACCCGGCGGCGCATCCTCGCCGAGCTGGAGGAGCGGATCACGCAGACGGAACAGCGGCTGGCCGACGTCCGCGAGGAGCTCGCCGTAACCGATGCCATGCGTCGGGCTCTCACACTCGCGGAACGGGACTTCCCCCGGGCGCAAAATCTCGCGAACGCATGGAGCAGGACCGAATCAGCCGAGAGGACCCTGCGTGACCTGACCGCCAAGGCGACCCGGGCGGCACGGCAGGCCGAGGAGGCCCGCGCTCTCGCGGTGTCGGCGCGTGCCGAGGCGGACGCCACCGCGACCGCCCACGACCTGCCCGGCGACCCTGACGCCTTGGACCGCGTACGCACCGCACTGGCTGCCCTGCTCAGCGGTGTGGGACATCTGCGCAGGGCAGTCGGCGGCACGGGCGAGCGGCTCGGCGCGAATCACACGGATGCCGAACGGTACGAGCGTGCCCGTGAGGATCGCCTGGCCGCGGAGGAGAGCTACCGGGTCCATCTCACCGGGTTGCGCACCGCGGAGCAGGACCTGCGGACCCGCGAGGAGGCCATCGGATCGTCCGAGGAGGAAATCCTCACCCGCGAGCAAGAGACCAAGCAGCGCATTGCGAACGCCGTCCGCGCCCTGCCTGGGGCACAACGAGCCCGCGACGACCTCCACGACCTGCGCGTGCGCGCGGAAGAGGACGAGAAGCGTCTGCGCGGGACCCTGGCGGACCAGGAGACGGAGGTCATCGACACCGGCAGCGCTCTTCGCGGTGCTCTCGGCCGACCGGAGGTGGTGCTCGGCGCCGGCCTTGATCGGTCCTCGCTGCCCGAGTACGTGTCGGACGATCCCTGCGTGGACGTCCGCAGCCGTCTGCGCGCGCTACGGGCTCTCGCCGAGGCCGTGGAGCAGGCACTGGGCCGTCCGAAGGGCGAGGTGTCGGACAGCACCCTGCTCAACCGGCACACCGATCTGCGCGACCAACTGGCCGGCGGATTCGACGCACAGCTGGAGGAACGCGACGGGATCAAGGTCTGCCGACTGGTCGACGACCACGGGTCCCATGACGTCGCGGCCGTCGGCGAGCGGATCGCGGGCCAGGCCGCGGAGGCCCGAGGACGGCTCACCGAACGCGAACGCGAAGTGTTCCAGCGGTTCCTGACCGGCGAGCTCGGTGACCATCTCTCGACACAGGTCATCACCGCGGCGAACCTGGTCGCGGCTCTCAACGACACCCTGCGGACCGTGCGCACCTCCCACGGTCTTGGCGTCGAGCTGCTGTGGAAGCTGGACGAAGACGTGGACGCGGACGTCCGGGCAGCCGTGGACCTGCTGCGCAGTCCGTCGAGCCTCCGAACGCGCGAGGAGACCGAGCAGCTCCGCGAAGTCCTGCAACGCCGGATCGAGGATGCCCGACGCGCCGATCCTTCAGCCGGTTACGCCGCCCATCTGCGAACCGCGCTGGACTACCGCGACTGGTTCCGCTTCCACGCCTTCGTCGTCGAGGACGCGGCTCCGGGCCGCCGTAGGAAGCTGACCGGCCGGACCGGGCTCAGCCAGGGCGAACAACGGGTGCTCTCCTACCTCGTACTCTTCGCCGCAGCCGCCGCCCACTTCACCAGCCTCGCCGAGTCGGCTCCGCACGCGCCACGGCTGATCCTCCTGGACGACGCCTTCGCCAAGGTCGACGAACCCACCCACGGTCGGCTGGGCCGTATCCTCGTCGACCTCGATCTCGACTTCGTCCTCACCAGCGAGCGTCTCATGGGCAACTGGCCCGAGGTTCCGTCCCTGCACATCTACGAGTGCCTCCGCGATCCCCATGTCCGAGGCGTGGCCACCCTGCACTACACCTGGAACGGCCGCCACCGGCGTCTGGTGTCCGTGTGAGCGCACTGCCCGCCGCGACGCGCGAATGGCTGACGGGCCCCGGGCTCACCCGACTCTGGGAGAGCGTACGCAAACGACTGGAGAGCAACGGCGTACAGGCCACCGGCTCCCTCCGGCTCACCGCGATGAACCCCCAGGAACGCAACGACCTGTCCCTCCTGCTGGGCAAACCTCTCACCGGTGCCGCCGTGACCGTACGGCTCGACGTACTCGACGCACGACTTCGTGCCTCGGCCGCCGGACTCGGGCTGAGACAGACCCTGGAGGAAATCGGCCAGCCCCTCGCCAACCGCCGTGCCGCCCGGGCGGACGCGACGGCGCGGCGGGAGCAGGTGTGGTCGTCTCTCGCTTCGTCACTGGACGCCTCCCCACTCGCCGGCCAGGAATGGCCCCGGCAGTGGTACGACCTGTTGCGCCGGGCCGGCGTTCCGCGAGGAGTGACGTCCGAAGCGGCGGTGTGGACACTCCAGCAGGCGGTCCAGGTCCTCACCACCCTCCTCGGACCCGAGCGGGGCTGTGCACGCGGCCGAGGTGAACTCGCCGCCATGGCGACCGGCTCCGCGCACGGCCTGGACGACGGCACTTGGCTCGCGCGCCTCGTCCAACGGGGTGTCGCCCTCGCCCATGGCACCGAGTTCCCCGACAACGCGGCCGGTCGACGCGCTCTGTGGCGGCTGGTGTCCGTCACGCCGGACGAGGTCTCCAGCACAGTGCTGACCTACGGGATGCGCCCCGATGGCGAGGGCTGGCAGGAGCGTGCCCTACGGGAGCGGGCCGACCATCACGCCGAATCCCACCTCACACCACGTGACCTGCACACCCTGCGGCTGCAACTCCCCACCGGAACACTCATCCACATTTGTGAGAACCCACGTGTAGTCGAAGCAGCGGCCGACGCAGCCTGCGTCAGGCCCCTCGTGTGCACGTCCGGCAGCGCCGCCACAGTGGTTTTCACGCTTCTCGACGCCCTCGCCGCCACGGGCTGCCGCTTCGCGTACCACGGCGACTTCGACTGGCCGGGGATCGCGTTGGCCAACCGGGTCATCCGCCGCTACGGAGCTCGGCCCTGGCGCATGGGCACCGCGGACTACGAGCACTTGGCCGCTCGCAGCCAGGCTGAGGGCATCCCTCAACTGGCGCTCGATGGCCAGCCGGTCAGCGCGGACTGGGACCCAGATCTCTCCCCTGCCATGATTGCCCTCGGCGTCGCGCTTCACGAGGAAGCAACCCTCGACCTCTTGGTGGCCGATCTGTCACGCCAGACGTAGAGACATTGGCGCCGTGCTGAACTCCGGGAGCCAATCTGCTCCGCAAGCCCCCTCCAGACCCGTATGTCCTTAACCGCTCGCGCTGTCAGTCCCTTTCGGCATGATTGACGCCCACACCTGGTACGTCACCGCGCCCGGGTGGGTCCGATCAGAGGCCAGGGGTGCGGTGTCGGAGATTGGAGTCCGATGGCCGCGGCGGAATCCCGTACGTCCCTACCTTTCGATTTCCTGCGTACGGTCATCGCACAGGCGTCCGACGACTCCCCGCCCACGCGCATGGCTGTCGAGGCGATACGCACAGCACCCCAGGGCACGGACCGGGACGGCCTGCTCATGGCCCTGCTCACGGGACCGCTCGCGCAGTCGGCACCCGAGTGGCTGTTGGCCACGGCGGTGGAGAGCGATCTGAATCGCGAACCGCAGCCGTACATGACGACCGACCGCATGGAGTTGACCCGCGTCGCCCTGTCGCACCCCGCCTGCCCGGACGCATACAGGGCACAGTTTCTACGGGAGTGCACTGAGGCGCGACTCGGTGTGCTTGGCCGGAGAGAGGGCGGGGCAGCGCTCATCCGCGCCGTCGTTGCTGAGCTCCACCGCCGCTCGGCAACGGGCCTGACCATCACCCCCGAGCTACTGACGGCTCCGACTCCCGCCCAGCTCGTACTCGGTGAACACGGCTTGCATGAGGACGTGTTCGTCGCAGCGCTCGACTGCCTCCCGTTCGGGCCGGACAAGCATGACGGCGAAGAAGACGTCGAAGCGTGGATGGAGCGCCACCGTGCCGCATCCGACGCTTGGGACAACATGTGGTCCGGCATCCTCCGGGCGCAGACGGAGCATCACCGCACCCTGCTGGCCTGGTCCGCGCGGCACCCCGCCGCCGATCGCGTGGTGTGCGAGCACCTGCTGGGCTCCTTGCCGTGGCACGTCGAACCGGCCTTGTTGGAGGAAGTCGCCGCACACGACCTGGAGTACTTCGGTCGAGCGGTCCTCCTCACCCGGATCTCCCGGTCCTGCCGGGACGGGCTGACGCCCGCGCAGGCACGGGAGCGCTACGCCGAGGAGCTGGCGGCTGCGTCCCAGGAGGAGCGGGACTACGTGGAGCGATTCCTCGACGAGGAGATGCAGTCCGGGTACCTCCAGACCATGGCCTGCCGCTCCGCTGTCGCCTGGGTGGAGCGCGCAAGCAGGCAAACCTGGCGGTTCCTCCTCAACCCCAGCGAGGCCCGGCGTCTCGGACGGCCCCAGGAATGGCGGGCGTCCGAAGAACTCGTCGCCGCCCTCGGCACCCGGTTCGCGACCATCTCCCTTACTGCCTTGAGCCTCTGGGAGCCGGACCCCGATTCGCGCTATCCGGTCGTGCGTGATCTCGGCTGGTTGCACGCACTCCTCGTGCATCTCCCCGAAGTCCCGGACGAGGCGCGGCAGAAAGCACGTCTCGTAGTGCAGGAAACCCGGAGGGCCCTGTCCGCCCGGTCCGGTGCGCACGGCTACTCCTCCTCCGGCCATTCCGCGTGGGAGGAGAACCGACGGGCCAATGAACTGATCGCCACCATCATGCCGCTCATCACCGATCCCGTCCCCGCCTTGCCGGGCCGACGCACGGCCTCCCTCGGCGACCCGCAGGACATCGGTTTCAAGAAGCTGGCGGACGCCGACGAGAACGTTCTCAGCGCCTACCTCGACCGGCACACGGGCAACGACACGCTCGTCGAGGAGGCCCTGCTTTCCTTCGCCGCCGGCTCCTACCGGAAGTCCCTCACCTTCGACGATGTACTGGCCCGCCACTCCGTCCCACAGCACACACTGCTCGATCTAACGCTGCACCTGCGTAGGCGCCTGGGCGGCGGACCAGACCTTCGTGGGCGCTGGGCCCAGATCATGCTGGCCCGGCCCGAGTGCCCTGCGGAGTTGCTCCGGCTGCTGCCTGCCTGGTCAGCGCTGAAGGCCCGTGGCCGTCGCTACGACACCACTCATCCCGCAGTCGCCGCCTACGTCACCCAGGCGCTCGGAGACCGTGACGAGGCGTGGCAACGGTTCGCGGCAAGCCCCATGTCGCACGCCGGCCCGGGCGCCTGGCATCGGCTCGGGGATCTCCTCGACGCGGCAGTTGAGGGGACCGCGTGGCCGACGCCTCCGCAGGGACGATGACAGGAGCCATGTTGATCGGTCTTAGTTTCGTGGGCATGATCCCCGAGTGCCTCGCCAAGTACATGAAGAACGTCAACGGCGATGTCCGGACGAGTGGCTCCTCGGGAGCCATCTGGGAGCCGACCCGCTCCCCGAGCCCCTTCGAGGCCACCCGAGACCACGACAGTCCGACCCTCTGACCAGGTAAAACATCATCCGTGCAGGCAAAATCAGCACCCGAACCTCATTCGGGAGCAAGCGGTCCAGGAGCAAAGTGTGACGCTCTCGCGCATCGCCAGTCACCGCAACAGGCAGTAGGGGCACCCCCTCGATTGCGAGGGGGCGCCCCTACTGCCTGGACGCTGAGCCCGCTGCGACCGTACCGTTCACCACTACCTTGGAGAGACTGCGGTGGTCGTACTCCGGCCTAACCGCCCCTGCCAGAGACACCCAGTTCTATGGCGCAGAGCAGCCGTCTACCGCCATGCTGGACCAATCATGCCGCCGCGCTCATCAGGGGGAGGCCAGCGTGGAGTGGTGGACAGCTTGCTTATGGGGGCTCGCGGGGTCCGCTGCGGTCGAGGCTCTGGAGCTGTATCGCGCGATACAGCGTGTGAAGGGCTTCCCGTGGAGGATGCCTGACGAGGTTCCGTTCGCCCCGTACCTAGTCGCGGTGGTCATACGGAACGCTCTCGGCGCCGGCCTAGCCGCAGCTTTCGGAAGCTCAGGTCAGATCGCGGGACCGCTGGGAGCTATCGCGGTTGGCGTGGCTGCCCCAAAGATAGTTGAGCAGCTCTTGCGGCAGGGACTCTCTCATCCAGCCGTCGAGCCTGTACCAAACCAGGTCACTCCGATGCCCCTAACACCAGCGGATCCAAACTCATCCGCTACCTCCCCAGCTCAGCCCACGCCCCCGATTGGAGGAGAGGCGGGTGTCGCCTAAGACCTTCGTTCGTCAAGTGCTCACTGCGCTTGCCCGCGAGACCGACGCCTTTCGCCCCAGCACGCAAGGGGTACGTCCGGGCGGCTCGGCTACCCAAGTCGTCGCTGCGCTTGCCCGCGTTCCAGTCGCGGTGCTTCCTGAACCAGCCCCACCCGCCAATGACTCCGGCGGAACGCCACCTCAGGACGACACCGAACAGATCAACGGATCGACGAGCGTTGACCACCCCTCGAGTGAGCAGGGTACGCATCCGCGGGTGCAGGTTGGTCTGTCAGGTCCTCCCCTCCCACAACCACGTAGGCCCAAAGGGGCAACGGTCCGAATGCTGTCAGTGGGAGAGGTCGCTACCAGGCTTGGCGTAACCAGTGGGGCCGTTTACCGGATGATCCGCCGCGGGAAGCTTCCTGCGGTCCACATGAGCGGGGGTATACGAGCTATCCCTGAAGCCGCTGTCGACAAGATGGCAATGGAGATGGACAGGCACTCAGACACGGCGTGATACCCATGTGGTGGTCCCATCTGGCCGGGGAAACGGCGGCTTACGAGGCGCACTATCCGGGGACCAAACAGGGGGCCAAAACGGTGCAGTCGCAAGAGGACGGCCCCGGACAGTAGTGGACTGCGTTGGAGCCGAACGAGCAGCCCTGATAGCTTGGTTGCTACGTCACGAGGGCCCTTGACCGCGTTCGGGACGAAGAGGTCCAACCGTCTGCGTCTGTATGTACATGCCAGACTTCCGCGCAGGGACCTAGGCAACCACCTCGCCGGGGGACCACCATGTCAACATCGTTTGCGGGTTTCCTGCTGCCGCTGCTGATTCTGGTCGGAACACTCTGGCTCGCCTGTGTTGTTCTCGGCCTACATGGCCTACTTCTCGGACGTATGCCGGGCCGATGGCTACAGCGCCACGCTCGACAGCCGAGACTTTGGGGAGCGGGCGCTCTACTCGTTGCAGGCGGGGGGTTCGAGCATCCATCGTTGACAGTGGTCGGAATCGGCCTTGTCGCCTTGGGTCATGTAATGAAGCCAACTTCCTGACGATCTGAAGTCAGGCGACGCGTGCCAGATGCATGCCAGGTCATGCGGGGAACCACGGGTAAGAGCGGGGAACACCATCGACCGTCCACCAGGCGTCCGCGCCCTCCGTCGCAGGTCAGGACCGGAGCGAACCGTAGGTACCCTCAGCTTCCCAAGCTGAGGGCTCAGGCACCGTTGTCACGGTCCGGCCAGCGCGGCTTGCTCTGGTCGACGGCACGGCAGCGCGGCTGAGGCCGATGGGGGTGCAGCGAGACACACGCGCGCCTGATCGGTCGGCGCATCCGCCGTCGTGGCTGACTGTCGTCGGCTGAGGCACAGGCAAACCGGTGTCCAACTCTGCGCAGACGTCTCCGGTCACCCACCTGCGGTCGGCGCGGCAGGGCTGTGCATCCTGGGCACCATGACGAACCCCGAAGGCACGTACGTGAAGGTGCACTTCCGGCTTGAGATCGAGGACGACTGGCCCCCGGCCTCGGTGGAGAGTCTGTGGGCCGTCGACCAGGGCGACGGCACCGTACGGCTCGACAACATCCCTTGGTTCGTGCGAGGCATCGCCTGCGGGGACGTCGTGGCCACCGAGCCCGACGAGGAGGGCGTGCGGTGGGCCGGCGAGGTGGTTCGGCGTTCCGAGAACTGCACCATCCGCCTCATCGTGCTCCGTGGCGGCGGCTCTGGAGCTGCCCGGCAGAGCGTACTCAACGCCTTTCACGAACTCGGCGTCTGTGGCGAGGGCATAGAACGCTTCCGCATGGTCGCCCTGGACGTCCCACCCACCGCCGATCTCGCCAAGGTGCAACGATTGCTCAACCACGGTGCGGCCAAGGAGTGGTGGGACATGGAACAGGGCTGCATCACCGCGCAGTGGCGGGCTGCCTCCGTCACCTGAGGCCGTTCATGTGATCCACGGCTGGGCCGTCCCTGGGCCGTCCGGGGTCGCTCGACAGCGGCCAATGACGACCACCAGGCGCACGGGCGCATCGCTCCCAAGCAGGGAAAACGCAGGTCACCAAGATCCGCGGTAGGACCCAGGGCAGGAAGACGGAGCCTTCGTGCCTCCAGTGGTCCTCGTTCGGCGACGCACGGCACGTGACTGTCGGGAGGGGCCGGGCGGCAAGGGGTCATCGTCGCCGCCAAGGTCTCTGGCGCGGTTCTTGGATAGGGGCAATTCCCGGGGTTCGGGGGCGAGATGCCCTCTTCCAACTGCCCCAGGCCCCCCACGAGAACCAGGCACTGACGACTAGGCCGCGGATGATGTTTGGGGCATCGTGTCCGTTTACGGCGCTGAGCAAGCCGCCGATGGCCCCGACGATGAGGAGCAGGGCAAGGAAGGACCAGATCGCGATCTTCATGTCGGGGAACGGTATCCGGCCCGCGCCGGACCTCCGGGCGTAGGGGGCAACACCCCGCCCCAGGGGTCACCGTCGTTCTTCCGCCGTGTTCGCCAGCCGACGCGCTGTTGGCGATGCCCAGCGAACCGAGCCTCCGATCGCGTACTGGCCCAGCTCAGCGCAGCCGAGTACGACCAGGCGGAGCGGCGCCGCAATGAGTGCCGCGGTACAGCAGCGGAGTACAGCGGCGTGGACGGCGGTGGTGTCGGCCGAGTGCTCCGAGCTCGGTGTCGGCTCGTCCCCTACCGGGCGGCGCTGGGCCGGCCGGCCCTACAGCCCGCAGGCGGATGCGGCGACGGTGGCACCGTTCCGGGCCGACGGCATGGTGGTGCTCGCGCCGGTCACTTCCGTTCCAGTGCGGCCAGCCGCAGCTCAAGCTGGTCGACCCGGTGCCGTAGCAGGGTTACTTGGGCTTCGAGGCTGACTTCCCGTTCCGCCCTGCGCTGGATGCGCGGTGACGCGGCGGCGCGCTCGATCACCGCGTCCAGCTGGACCAGGCGCTGCGGCCCGTTCGGGCCGTCCACCAGCCGGGACCGGATCTCGCCGTTGCGGTACCAGGAGCGCAGGGCCGAGCGGGAAACGCCGGTCTCGGCTTCCGCCTTGGCCAGCGTGACCCAGGGTGTCCCGTCCAGCTGCTCGAACAGCTCCAGCTCATTCTGCCAGCGCGCGAGCCGGTCCTCCCAGTCCGCCGGTGTCTCCATCACACCCTCCCTTCAGCATGGTGACCCTATTAATAACAGTGTATTGACATGGTTGGGAACATGGAGACATGCCATTCGAAAAGTTCACGGTGGAAGCCCGCAAGGTGGTCGTCACGGCTCAGGAGGAGGCGAGGCTGCTCAAGCACCACCACATCGGCACGGAGCACATCCTGTTGGGGCTGCTCGACGCACCGGACACCACGGCGGCGAAAGTGCTGCACCGGCTCGGGTACGACAAGGAGACGGCGCAGGGCGATATCGCGGCGGTGGTCAAGCCCGGCACACAGGAGCTGAGCGGCCATATCCCGTTCGCGCCGCGCGCGAAGAAGACGCTGGACCTCGCCCTGCGCGAGGCGCAGCAGCTGCACCACACCTACATCGGTACGGAACACATCCTGCTCGCGCTGGTCAGGGAAGGTGAGGGCGTCGGCGCGAAGGTGCTTGCCGAGCGGATCGATCCGATCAGCAAGATCCGTGCCGCGGTGCTGGCATCAGTGGAGGGCTCGCAGGACGTCGCGGCCGGCCCATGGCCGGCCGGCACACCTGCCACCGAGAACACCGTGTCCGCCGCCAGCGCGCTGGCCGGTGGCGCACCGGTCGGCAGCCATCACCTGCTCGAGGCGATGCTGCGGGCGGAGAACAGCATGGCGGCCAGGGTGCTGCGCGAGCTCGGGGTCGACCCGGACGCGGTCGCCGCCAAGATCGACGAACTGGATCCGGAGACGACCACGGACGCGAACCCGGAGGAGGCCGCCGCGCGCAGGATGGAAATCCGGCTGGTCGACGATGAGGTGCACCTGATCCTGCGGGACCCGACAACGGTCTCGATCGCCAGGAAGGTCACCGCGCTGTCCGCCGGCCCGATCCAGGGCGTGGGGCCGGTGGCCGGTATGTTCGTCCCGCTCTGGCGGTCGACCAACCAGCTGCTGCTGCAGATCCAGCGCGTGCTGGAACCGGAGCCGGGGGACGAGGACGGATCCGCCGCGAGCAACGTGGCCAAGGTCGTGCGCACGGTCCTCGCGCCCCGGCTTCGCCGGTGAACCGGCTGATCAGCGGTCCGGAAACTGTCGGTGGGGCAGGCGAGTCCGGGATCGCGTTCGGCGCCCCGCCGGTGGTGGCCCGCGCGCATCACGGGTCGGTCTCCCGCGAGCGGGCAATCCGGTGAATCGGAGGGCAACCATGACCGTCACCATCGTCGGAGCGGGCTTGGGCGGCCTGGCCCTTGCCCGTGTGCTGCACCTGAACGGCATCGACGCCGTCGTGTACGAACGGGAGTCGTCGCGCCGCGCACGCGGTCAGGGCGGCATGCTTGATCTGCACTCCGGGACCGGGCAGCGGGCGTTGCGCGAGGCCGGCCTGATCGGCCAGTTCCACGCGATTGCCCGTCGTGAAGGCCAGGACCTGCGACTTCTCGAGCCGGACGGCACCCTGCTGCTGCAGGAGGACACGCCCGACGACGCTCCGCTCGAGCGACCTGAGGTCGACCGTGCCGATCTGCGCGACCTGCTGCTGGACTCTCTCCCCGAACACGCGGTGCGCTGGGGGCATGCGCTCGAATCCGCCGACAAGGGCCTGCTGCGCTTCGCCGACGGCAGCGGTGCGACGTACGACCTGCTGGTCGGCGCCGACGGCGCGGACTCCCGGGTCCGCCCGCTGCTCACCGACGCCCGCCCGGCGCACACCGGCCAGAACGTCGTCGAGATCGGAATTCCCGACATCGACCGCACCCACCCCGACCTCGCGGCGATGGTGGGGCGCGGCAACTACTGGGTGCTCGGCAACGGACAATCCCTGTCGGCGCAGCGCAACGGCGACGGCCGCGTACGCATCGGCCTCAGTTTCTACAACACCGCCGAGGACTGGTTCGCGACCAGTGGGATCCCGTTCGGCGACCCAGCCGCCGCCCGGGCACGGCTGATCGACCTGTTCACCGGCTGGGACTCACGGTTCACCGCGCTGATCGCCGCCTGCGACGACACGGTGGTGCCGCGGTCGATCACCACTCTCCCGGTCGGCCTGACCTGGCCGTCGACGCCAGGCGTCACGCTGCTCGGCGATGCCGCGCACCTGATGCCGCCGGTGGGGCAGGGCGCCAACATGGCGCTGCTGGACGGCGCCCTGCTCGGCCTCGCGGTGGCCGCGCACCCGGACGACCTTCCCGCCGCCGTCGAAGAATACGAACGCGAGATGTTCGAGCGCACCAGCGCCGCCGGACGGCAGTCCGCCCATGTCCAGGAAATCCTGACGTCGCCGGATGCCAGTCGGAAAATGCTCGCGTTCTTCCAACCGGGCTGAAGGTGACCGCATACGACCGGGCAACCGGCCGCCCGGTCGGCCCCACTCGCCGTGCGGGCTCGGACCCAGCCCTAACCCACTCCTTCCCCGACGGGCACCGAAGCGCGGACAGGGGGTGCGACGTATGCCGCGGCGGACGGCGACGCCGTGGCGCCGGGTGCCATGGCGCCGGACGGCGTGGCGGCGGGTGCCATAGCGCCGGACGCCGTGGCGGCGGGTGCCGTGGTAGCGGCCGAGGGGGTGGCTGTCGGCGCCGTGCCGGTCGTCACCGAGATGCTGTCGCCGAGGCTGATCCGGGCGTAGAACCACTGTGCGTCCTCGGCGTCGAGGACGATCACACCGCCTCTGGCGTCGTATTCCCCCCGGGCCTCGATGTCCGGGGCGAAGGTGCCGACGTAGAGCGGGCCGCCCTCGCCGTCGCGCAGCTCGACCGCGTCGATGACGTTCACCGCGGTGGAGCCTTTGGAGGGCACGTCGGCGGCCAGCGCTATCCGGACCCGCTTCGCGACCACCGTCATCGGGGTCGTGTTCGTGGACCCGGGCAGGAGGTCGAAAGTCGAGAGGATCGGCATCACGCGGCCGCCGACCGTGAGGTCCCTCCCGGGCAGGTCGAGCGTGCCGGAGACGAGTGCCGGGGTGGCCGCCGACGGCGGGGCGGAAACCGGAGGTGTCGCGGCGGCGGTTCGAGGCCCGGCCGTGTGGTCCGGGTCCTCGCCGAGGCTCAGGGTCAGGGCGAAGCCCAGCAGCGCGAGGGCCGCGGTCCCCGCACCCAGGGTCGCGGCGGTCCGGCGGCGGCGCCTGCGGCGCATCGCCCGGGCACGTGTCGCGGGGCCGCCGACGACCGGAGCGGTCGCCCGGGTGGCGGCCAACTCACTTAGCGCGGCGGACAGTTCATCGGACACGGCGGCTCTCCTTCCGGACCGGCCGGTCGGCCTCGTCGACGCACCCGTCGGCCTCGTCGGCCTCGTCGTCCTCCGCAAGACGCTTCGCCAGCTCCGCCCGCCCCCGGAACAGCCTCGCCTTGACCGTCCCCACGGGCGCGCCGGTCTCGGAGGCTACCTGCTCCACACTCAGGTCGCACAAATGGTGCAGCACGATCGCCATCCGCTGAGCCGGGGGCAGTTCGCGCAGGGCGGCCACGAGGGCGGTGTGCTCGGGGCCGGGTCCCGGGGTGGAGTCGGGCGGCGGAGTGCGCCGTACGAGTTCCAGCCAGCGCCGCGCGCGCCGCCAGCGGCTCACCGCCAGCCGCATGGCCACCGTGCGGATCCACGCCTCGGGAGCGCTGTCCGACAGGAATTGCCGGCGCCGGTCCCAGGCCCGTACGAACGCTTCCTGAACGACGTCCTGGGCCTCGCCGTGGTCTCCGGTGAAGGCGTAGAGCTGTCCTGTCAGCCGGGGGAACGCAGTCGCGTAGAAGGCGTCGAACTCGTCCTCGGTCATGCCCCCACCGGAATCTCTGCCCTTTCCTTGCAACCTGGCCACCTCCGCCGTGCGTACAGGTCGCGTAGGTCGCGCCGGTCGCATCCAGCGAAGCGCAACCCCACCAGGAAGACGGCGCACACGGGTTCCAGGCTCCCTTTTCCCTGACGGTGTTGGCTCCCTGCCCGCTCAACCTACTTGCACGACCGAACGGTTGCCCGACCAGGACGGACGGCCCCATGCGTCCGGCCACGACCGAGTTCCCGAGCCGAAGGACCGCCCACGTGCCACCGCCCCCCGACGCACTCCCCCTCCCCGTTGTCCCCGCACTCCCCGTTCTCCCCGCAGGCCACGACTTCGCCACGTACGCCCGGACGCACTGGTCCCGGCTGGTCGTGACCGCTCGGCTGCTCACCGACGACCCCGGTGCCGCGGAGGAACTGGCGCGGAGAACGCTGGTGCGGATGTGCGCGCGGTGGCGACGTGTTCCGCGCAACGACGTGGATTTCCATGTGCGGCGCTGTCTGGTGCGCAACCACCTGCGCCGGCTGCGCGGACGGCGGGCCGCGCGCCGACGGGCCGTTGTGGTGCTGCGGGTCTGGGAGGGGCTGGCGGACGCGGAGATCGCCCAGTTGCTGGGCTGCTCGGTGGGGGCGGTGCGTGCCCATGCCAGGCACGGCCTGAAGGAGGCCGGCGCCGAACCCGGGCAGCTGGGCGAGGTGTTCACCCGTGCCGCCCGGGACATCGTCCCGTCCGAGGTACCGCTGGCCGGCCTCCAGGCAGGGGGCCGCATCCGGCGACGACGCCGCCTCGCCGTGGTCTCGGCCGCCTGCGCGGCGCTGCTCGCGCCCGTCGCCCTCCTCGCCGCCGACCGTCTCGGGGGTGACGGTGCGCAGGACGGGACCTCCGGCGCCCGGACAGAGGACGGCGGTCGTCAGGCCACGAGCCCGATCCGGGTCGTGGCACCGGGCGAGCGGGTGACCGCCGGGACGGGGGTACGGATGTGGCTGACCGCCGACGGCGGGCACTGGTCGGTGCCCGTGAACCTCCGCGGGGACGACGCCGGCCACCCAGTCGACGAACCGGGAGTATCCCTGCGCATGGACAGCGTGAACGGCGGGTTCTTCCTGTCGGGCCTCTTCCACGGCCTGAGCGGCGAGCCGGGCCGCGTCGAGGTGAGAACCGGCGACGGCGGCAGGACCACCGCGAAGGTCCTCGTCCTGGCGGGCAGTCCGGGGTGGGGCATCTGGTACGCGAGCACGCCACTGCCCGGGAAGAACGTGGAGGCGCTTTTCTCCCTGGGCGGGGACGATCGGATCGTCACGGTGTACGACGCCTCGGGCAGGGTCGCCGCACGGTCGGACCGCGAGTGGTGGCGGATATGAACGTGATCGGGGATGGGGATGGGGACCGGAACGGAAAAGGGACCGGGGATGGGGATGGGAACCGGAACGGGAAAGGGACCGGGGACCGGAACGGGAAAGGGACCGGGGACCGGAACGGGGACCGGAACGGGAAGGGGGCCGGGAACCGGGACGGGGACGGGCCGGGCAGGCTGCCGCGACCGGCGCGCGCGGCTCGGCGACCGAGGAAGGGGATGCTGTCGGAGCGCCGGCACCGCGAGCGCGCGCCGCTGCGGATCCGGTTCCGGCGCAACCGGGGCCGACGGCTTCGCCGGCTGTTCTACGCCTTCCTGACGCTGCTCGCGGCGCTGTGTGCGGCGGCCGTCGTGGCGTACCACCTGACGTCGATTCCGAAGCCACACCCCGAGACCGTCACCCAGAGCACCGTGTTCCTCGACTCGGACGGCGCCTATCTGGGCCGGCGCGGACCGGTCGACCGGCAGGACGTCCCCTTGTCCGCGGTCCCCCGGCATGTGCAGGACGCGGTGATCGCCGCGGAGAACCGCTCCTTCCGCACGGACAGCGGGATCTCGCCGCGGGCCATCACCCGGGCCATGCTGGCGACGCTGACGGGCGGCGACCCGCAGGGCGGCTCCACCATCACCCAGCAGTACGTGAAGAACGCGCTGCTGAGCCCGGAACACTCGCTGGCCCGCAAGGCGCGCGAGGCGCTCATCGCGATCAAGCTGGACCGCACCCGCACCAAGGACGAGATCCTCGAGGGCTATCTCGACACCGTGTACTTCGGGCGGGGTGCCGCCGGGATCCAGTCCGCCGCGCGCAACTACTTCGGCGTGGACGCGAAGAGCCTGACGGTCGCGCAGGGCGCCGCGCTGGCGTCCATCGTCAACATCCCCTCGTACTACGAGAAGGCGGGCTCCGATCCTGAGGTGACCGCGAAGCTGGAGAACCGCTGGGAGTGGGTGCTCGACGCGATGGCCGCGAGCGGGAGCATCACGGCGAAGCAGCGGGCCGCGGCGCGTTTCCCGGCGTTCCGGTTCTATCCGCCGGGCGAGACAGAGGGGCAGCGGCAGTATCTGATCGACGTCGCCGCGAAAGAGGCCGCCGACCGGCTCGGCATCACCGAGGACCGGCTCGCGAGCGGCGGCTACAGCGTGACGACCACCTTCGACCTGGCGCTGCAGGACAGCGCCACACAACTGGTGCAGGAGCATCCCGGGGGCAAAGGCGTGCGGGTGCACACCGCCGTCGTGGGCATGGTGCCCGGCGACGGAGCGGTGCGGCTGCTGTACGGGGGCTCGGACTATGCGCGGCAGTCGTTCAACGACGCGGTGAGCGGGGCGGTGGAGGCGGGGACGGCCCTGGACCCGTTCAGCGAGGTGGGGCGTGTGGGCGAGCCACTGGGCAAGCTGCTGAAGACGGCGGCGCCGACCCCGCTGAACCTGGCATCGGCGTACGCGACGGTGGCGGCGGACGGCAGGTACGCCACCCCGTACACCGTCGCACGCATCACACGGGAGGGCCGCACCGTCTACCGGGCGCGTCCCGATGTGCGGCGGGTCCTGGACGAGGAGGAGGCGCTGGTGGCGGGCGGGCGATCGGGGGCCGGACCGACGCCCGTCGCCGTCGACGTCGCCTCGGGCTCGGCGGAGGCGAAGGGTTTCGCCGTCGCCGGGGCGGGCGGCGGGATCACCCGGCGGACCGTGTGGACCACCGGGTACGACGGCCGACTCGCCCTGACCGTGGCGCTGTTCGCAGACCGGGCAGGCAGCAGGAAGGGCACGACGGTGCCCGCGCAGCTGCCGAACGAGCCGACGCCGACGGAGTTCGCGCGGAGGGTGGCGGCGAGCATCTGGGATGCTGCCACGAAGGGCGGGTCGAAGAGTGCCGCGGAGCGTGACGAGGCGAACTGACGTGGCGAACCGACGCGTGACGAGGCGAACTGACGCGGCGAACCGACGCGTGACGAGGCGAACTGACGCGGCGAACCGACGTGGCGAACCGACGCGGAGAGTGGCGGCGGGCAGCGCATGGGCGGTGGGCCGCTGTCGGCGGGACCGGGCAGCCGCTCCGGGCGGATTGCTTCTGTGAAGCTCGATCCGTGTCGCCGGTGGCCCTCCGGCGTCGCAAGGGCGGCTGTTCGGGTGCGGGCGGTCGGGGACACGGGTGTCGTGCGTCCCAGCGGTCGCCGAGGCTCCTCGGGGGCGTGTGCCGCTGCCGTTGCGGGAGGGTGAACCGGGAGACGCGGTTGCTTCAACGTGGCTTTTATTGCAGGTAAGTTGTGTTGTTCTCGGGCTGCGTGACGGTTCGTGAGGGCGTGGCCGAGACCCTATGCTGGCCCCGGCGAAACGTCGGCCGGCCACGGCCGGGACGGTGGCGAGGTGGCCCCGCGTTCGCCGTTCCCGTTGTCTTGTTCGTGAAGGGTTGTTCTGTCATGGCTTACCGCTCGCGTGTCCGCTCCATGTTCGTCGCCACGGCTCTGGTGGCGGGAGTGTTCTCGCTGACGGCCTGCCAGGAGGACGACGGGGCCGCGGCGTCGGACGCGGCCGGCTCGGCGAAGAGCAGTGCTACGGCAGGCGCCTCCGATGCCGCCTCGACCCCGGCGGCGGACCCGACCGGCTCGCCGGCCGGCGACTCTGCGGCGGGCGACTCCGACAACGCTTCGCCCGGTGGTTCGAAGCAGGACAGCACCCCGGCCCCCACGAAGGACACCGGGGAAGGCGACGTCACGACGGGCAAGGGCGAGGGCGTGAGCGGCACCTGGCTGGGCACGGTGTCCTACCTGGCCCCGGGGAAGTACACCGTGTCGGACATGAAGGACACCGAGCAGCAGTTCTGGCTGGCCGAGGACACGAAGATCATCGGGGCGGGCACCATGTGCGCGGCCGGCACGCGGTGCACCGAGGCGAAGCTGGAGGCCGCCGCGAAGGGCGGGAAGCTGGCGGCCACGGTGGTGGTCACCGACGGGATCGCCACCACCATCACCGAGGAGCCGTAGGACCGACGGGTCCCCCCATGCGACCCGCCACGCAGGCGGGGCTCACTTCCCGGCCGGCGTCCAGGGCACCCCGCAGCGGAGGCGGGCGACGGCGGCGAGTGCCGCGACTGCTCCGGCGACCAGCAGGGGGTGCCCGACCAGCCATGTCTGGACGCCCTCGAACGGGTCGCCGGCGGTCAGCGTCGCGCGTTCGAGCATCCAGGACACCGAGAACACGAGCCCGATGACGGCCACCCCGATGCGGAACGCGGGGTAGACGGTCGTGCGGGCCAGCACGACCAGGGACGGCATCATCAGGGCGACGACGAGCAACTGGGTCAGTTCGATGCCCAGGTTGAAGCCCAGCAGCGTGGTCACGAGCGATCCTCGGTCGAGGCCGAGGTCGCCGATGAGCGAGGCGAACGCGAGGCCGTGGACGAGCCCGAAGCCCGCGGCGATGAGCACCTCGCCGCGGGCCACCAGAGGCCGTATCGCATGGACCGCGGACACCGCGATCGAGAAGGCGATGAGCGTCTCGACCGGCCTTGACGGTACGTGGACCACTCCCGAGGCCGCCAGGGCGAGGGTGAGCGAGTGGCCCGCGGCGAACGCCGACACGACGTGCACGACGCGTACGAGACCGCGGCGCGGCGACGTGTCTCCGGTGCGCCATCGGCCGCCGGCCGCCACCAGCGGGGCGGGGATGAGCAGCATCAGCAGGAACAGCAGGTGGTCGGCGCCCTCTCCGACGTGCTCGATGCCCAGCTGCGCGGTGGTGGCGAAGCCCTTCAGCCAGGAACCCTCGTCGACCGGGACTCGTAGGCTCTGGGTGTCCCAGTCGAGGACGCCGAGTGTCTCGGCGTCGTCCGTCCTGAGGATGCCGCGGCCGAAGTCGTACCGGACGGTGGCGATGACCTTGTGGGTGAGGAGTTCCTCGACGATGACGTCGTAGCGCAGACGGAAGTCGGTGACCTGTCCGTCCGGCGGACTGATGGTGAGCGGGTAGACGAGGTGCGCCGTCCCGTCGATCGTCCGCACCGACCCCGTGCCGAGCACCACGGCCCAGGAGTCGCCGTCCTCGCCGACGGCGCTGATGTGCCGCGCCGTATAGCGCTTGAGGAAGGACCTGTCCTCGCCGAGCACGCTGGTGGGGGTGAGGTCGCGGGCGACGGCGATCGCCAGGCGGTCGACGGGCAGCTGCACCTCGCCCTCGACCCGGTCGTCACGGATGTCGAGCAGGACGGCCGAGGTGCTCATCGGGTGGGCGCCGGCCGGCGACGCGAGGCCGCCGACCAGCAGGAACGCCGCGAGCAGCAGGGCGGAGAAGAGACGGCGCACGGATGTCATTCCCAGCCGTAGTCGGAGGTCTCGTCCCGGAAGATCGTGTGCTGGTGGATCTCGTCGGTCGAGGCGCCGGGCTGGTTGGAGAACTCGATCCAGGCGGACGGCCCGTCGAGACGGACGTACGTCTGGTCGTTGTCGATGGTGGTTCCGCCGCTCCACCCGATGTACGTCTCGTCGTACTCGGAGACGTACTTGGCCAGGAGCCGCGCCGCGGCCTTCTCGTCCAGGTCGTCGACCCAGGTGCGCAGCATCGCGGTGACCTTGGCCTGCTGCTTCTTGGTGAGGCTGCCGACGAGGACGCCCTCGGGTTCGGTCGGGAAGGGGCCGTCGTTGCCCGGGCCGAGGTAGAGGTCGTCGAAGCTGCCGTCGATCTCGGCGGCGGCCAGTTCGTCGGCGGTGAGCGACTGGACGGCGCCGACCGTGGCGGCCCGCTTGTCGGCGAGCGGGGCGTAGGCCTTGTCGTCCCAGATGAACTCCTCCGGCTCGACCGCGGTCAGGGTGGGTGACATGGTCACGTTGTTCCCGGCGTAGGTGATGTTGTATGCCGCGTGGTGGCCGCCGTACTGGACGGTGAACTCGCCGGTCCTGCTGGGCTGTCCGAAGAAGGAGATGTAGTACCACTCCGAGCCGAAGTTGGCACCGCCGCCACCGCCTCCGCCGCCCGGCCCGCCAACGGTCCCGTCGGTCGGTGCGCCGGAGGGCGGCGTCCGCGTGGCGGTGGGCGTGGCGGTGGGCGTGGCCGACGACCCGTCCCCCGTGTCCGACAGCGAGGCGAGGTAGTCGTCCGCCTTGCGGATCTCGACGAGCTCCTCGTAACCCTGCTTGCTGAGCGCGGCCTCCATGACCTTCATGGCCGCCGCGTCCTGCGCGTCGGTGAGGTCGCCCAGCTTCAGGCCGTTGCGCTCGACGACGGGTGTCGGGAAGTTCGACCAGCCGGTCGTCTTCACCTCGTCGTCGAAGTCGTAGAGGACGGCGTCCTTCTGTTCGTCGGACAGCGTCGCGAGGAAGGCGCCTGCGGCCTTCACGACCTGGGCGGTGTTGGCGCCACCGGCTCCGGTGCGGGCCGCGGAGGCCGGGATCGCCTGCTTGGCGACCGCGGCCGAGGCGGACCCCGGGTCGAACGCGAGATAGCCGACCGTGCCGAGGACGACGCTGAGGCACGCGGCGAGCACCACGGGCCGGCGCAGAACGGGGCGGGTGTGGGAGGACATGGGACTCCTGTGGCGTGAGGGTGGTGGAGTTCTCCATCGTGGGAGAGCGGTCTCAGAGCGCGGCCGGAGCCAGTCCGGAATTGGATGAGAAGCGGCTCACAGGACGCTGTGCGACCATGCGCGCATGCCGGAGCGTGTCCTCGTCGCCGACGACGATCGTGCCGTCCGCGAAGCCGTCGAACGGGCGTTGGAGCTGGAGGGGTACGACGTCGTCACCGCACGTGACGGTGTGGAGGCCCTGGTCCTGGCCCGCAGGGACTGCTTCAGCGCGCTCGTCCTCGACGTGATGATGCCGCACATCGACGGGGTGGCCGTGTGCCGTGTGCTGCGCGCCGACGGTGACCGCACCCCCGTGCTGCTGCTCACCGCACGGGCCGGGATCTCCGACCGGGCGAACGGCCTGGACGCCGGCGCCGACGACTACCTGCCCAAACCCTTCGAAGTGCCCGAACTGCTCGCGCGTCTGCGGGCACTTCTGCGTCGGGCCGTGCTGACGGCGCCGCCCGCCACGCCGACCTCGCCGGCCGAGGAGAACGAGAAGGGCGAGAAGGGCGAGCGCCCGGTCGACGTCCTGCGGATGGCGTCCCTGCGGGTCTCCCCCGGCACGCGACGCGCCTGGTGGGGAGCGGCGGAGCTCCGGCTGACCAGAACCGAGTTCGACCTGCTGGAGCTGCTGGTGCGCGACGAGGGTCTCGTACTGGACCATGCGGCGATCTACCGGAGCGTCTGGGGTCCTGACGCCGGCGTGGACACGAAGAACCTCGCCGGGTACATCGGCTACCTGCGGCGCAAGCTCACCGATGCCGGAGCACCCGACCTGATCCGCACGGTACGCGGCGTGGGTTACGCGGCGCGGCGGCCATGAGCCTGCGCTCGCGGTTCGCGCTCGCCTTCGCCGCCGTCGGTGCCGCGGTGGCGGTGACGGTCGGTGCGCTGAGTTACCTCGCCGCCTCCGACAGCGTGTTCGCGGAGGTCGACCGGACGCTGCGGTCGACCACCGTGGCCCTGACCCGTGGCATGGAGAAACGCGAGGAGCAGACTCCGGCCGGCACAGCCGACACAGCCGACACGGCCAGGCGGAGCCCCGCAGGCCAGAACCCCGCCGGCCAGAACCCCGCCCCCTTTCCCGGGCTGGACCTGCCCGCCCCGGGGGGTGAAGCGGCACCGCAACCGGTCCTCCAGGCCGTGGCCCGGGACGGTACGCCCATCCGCCTGAGCGGCCCGCTGGAGAGGCTGCCGGTGTCCGACACCGCACGCGCCCTCGCCGCCTCCGGCCGGGCCGGGGAGTCGGACACCACCGAGATCGACGCGGGCGGCCACAGCTACCGCCTGCTGACGACCGCGCTCGGCGAGAGCCGGGGCGCCCTGCAAGTGGCGGTCCAGGTCGACCAGACCCGCGACGTGCTGGCCGGCATGGCACGCCAGATCGCGGCGGTCAGTCTGGCGGTCATGCTCGTCGCGGCGGCCGCGGGCCGGCTGCTCGCCGGACGCGTCACCCGACGTCTGGCCCGGCTGGCCGAAGTCGCCGAAGAGGTCAGCACGGACGGCCGGGTCACTCACGACGCCTCAGAACCGGTGGGCGGACGCGACGAGGTCGGACGGCTGTCCGCGTCCTTCAGCAGGATGCTCGGCCGCATGGTCGCCGCCCGCGAGGCCCAGGAACGGCTGGTGCACGACGCCGCCCACGAGCTGCGGACCCCGCTGACCAGCCTGCTGGCCAACGCCACCGTGCTGCACCGCGTCACCGAGCTGTCCCCCGACTCCCGCGACCGGCTCCTCGACGACGTCCAGAACGAGACACGCGAACTCGGTCACCTCGTCGACGAACTCGTCGAACTGGCACTGGCAGGCCGCCGCGGGGAGACCGAAGAACCCGTGGATCTGGCCGAGGTGGCACGCCGAGCCGCGCGGCGCGTGTACCGGCGCACCGGACGCCTGGTCCACGTGGACGCCGATGACTCCGTGGTACGCGGCAGCTCCCCGGGCCTCGAACGCGCGGTGGGCAATCTGCTGGAGAACGCCGCCAAGTTCGACGCCGACGGCGGCGAGCCCATCGAGGTGCACATCCGCCAAGGGGCGATCACCGTCCGCGACCGGGGGCCCGGCATCGCCGCCGAGGACAGCGGCCGGGTGTTCGACCGCTTCTACCGGGCCGACAGCGCTCGCGGTCTGCCCGGCTCCGGACTCGGCCTCGCCATCGTCCACGACGTCGCCGCGGCCCACGGCGGATCCGTGTCGGCGGGTACGCGGCCAGGCGGCGGCGCCGCGGTGGGCTTCACCGTGAGCCGATCACGTCTCCTGCCGGCCTCCCGCCCACGGACGAAGACCGCGACCGCGGACTGACCGCACTGCGTCACCGGCGCCACGCGGCGGCCCGGCCCGGCCTGCCCACGCCCGCGCTCCCGCATCCGGGAACGCCACCTCGGTCGATGTCAGGCGTGACCGTCTGCCGCAGCTGCCATGGACAACTGGGCTGCCTGCTCGGTGGTGTTCGGAGGGACGACCAGCAGATCCCAGCGTCCTCGGCCGGGCGCGAGCAGGACGACGGTGTCCGGGGCGGACGCCGTCACGGTTCTGCGCAGTCGTACGACCTGGTTGCAGACGAGTGTCCGGCCGGGCGTCGCGGACCAATTCGCCCCGCTGACAGTGACGCTGGTGATCTGACCCCACTCGGGCGGCAGTCCGCCCAGGAGGCGGGGGAGCTCGGCGAGCAGATCGTAGGAGCGGGGCCACCAGGCGCCGTCGATGGGCCGTGGCATGGTGCTGCGGGGCGCCAGGCTCAGGCGGAGAAGGGGATGGGAGGGAAGCGGGGGCTGAAGCGCGGTGGTCATATGTGCTCCTGTCTGCTGCCGTGCGGCGATCGGATCAATGGCCGGTGGCAGGTGGTTGGCGGTCGGCGGCCGGTGGCAGGTGGTCGGCGGCAGGTGGTCGGCGGCCGGTGGCAGGTGGTCGGTGGTCGGCGGCAGGTGGCCGGTGGTTTGCGGCCGGTGGTTTGCGGCCGGTGGCAGAAGGCCGGTGGTCGGCGGCCGGTGGTCGGTGGCAGGCGGCCGGTGGCAGAAGGCCGGTGGTCGGCGGCCGGTGGTCGGTGGCAGGCGGCCGGTGGCAGAAGGCCGGTGGTCGGTGGCAGGCGGCAGGCGGCAGGCGGCCGGTGGTCGGGCGGGTTCAGGCGGCGTCACCGTCGCGTAGCGCCGCCCGCCGCCGTTTCGCTCGGGGCCGCGCCGAGCCGGGCCGGGCCGTCCGGTGGGTAGGGGGAGGCTCCGTCGCGACCACGGGGCGGCACGACGGTGTTCGACGGCGGCTCCGCCGGGGTGATGGGAGAGGGGAGCGACATGCCGGGCTCCTCGCCTCGTCGGGATGAACCCGCCGGGCTCTTCGGCCTCGTCGGGGTGGAACCGCTCCGTCGAGGGCGCGGCCGGGGGCGCGTTGCCCTACGCGGGGACGGATGCCGCGGGGGGTCAGCTCCTTCTGCCGTACACGATCGGCTGCCCGCGCGAGTCGTCGTCCTCGCACCTCGCGGGAGAGCCGCCGGTTTCGTCGCAGGCGAAGAACCAGCGGAGCGCGTCGGAGACCTGCCGGGCGACCGCCGGATACGACGACATGCTCGGCGCGGCCGGGGCACGGTCGGACAGGTGAGCTGCTTCGGCGGCCATACGGCGGAACCTGCCTCGAGCGCGAAGCACCCGGTGTGGTCGAACCAGGAGGACGAGACCGGCCTGAACGCCGGTGTACGAAGGATCCTCGTTCCCCCAAGCTACTCCCTCGCGTCCCGGAACGACGCGGGAGGAAGGGGCCCGCTTCGAAGACGCGGATCGCGTTTCGCGGCTCGGGAGGCACGGGTACCCGGGGTTCGCACAGCACATCGGACAGGGCTGAGGCGATCGCTATGACGGACAACAACACC
Organism: Streptomyces sp. NPDC060002; assembly: GCF_042737245.1. Classification (NCBI taxonomy): domain Bacteria; kingdom Bacillati; phylum Actinomycetota; class Actinomycetes; order Kitasatosporales; family Streptomycetaceae; genus Streptomyces; species Streptomyces sp. NPDC060002. The sequence continues at coordinate 53,475 of NZ_JBHWUW010000017.1, read as the reverse complement.
ACCACCAGCGCGGGCCCGGCCGGTCGGCCCGATGCCGGCGTGAGCACGCTGAAGGGCCGTACCGGGGCCGGGGCTCCGGCGAAGACTCGGGGCAAAACCACCATGGCGGACGGTGTGGTGGCCAAGATCGCGGGCATGGCCGCCCGTGAGGTGCCGGGCATCCACCATCTCGGCGGCGGCATGGCCCGCGCTTTCGGCTCCATGCGGGAACGCGTCCCCGGCGGAGGCGGTGGCGGTGGCGTCACGCGAGGAGTGAAGGTCGAGGTCGGCGAGCGCCAGGCCGCCGTCGACCTGAACCTCGTCGTCGAGTACGGCGTCCCCATCGTCGACGTGACCGGTGACGTGCGCTCCAACGTCATCGGCGCCGTGGAGCGGATGACGGGCCTGGAGGTCGTCGAGGTCAACATCGCCGTCGACGACGTCCACCTTCCCGACGACGAGGAGGAGGGAGAGGAGTCCGAAGCCGGTGAGGGCCGCGTGAGGTGAACCGCGGACGTCGCCCGACAGCTGCTCGGGGCGGGCCTGCTCGACGAGGTGCGCGTCCGTCTCGTCCCCCTGCCGACGGGGCAGGGCACGCCGCCGTCCGCCGGGGAGCGGGCCGAGCCGGTCCCGCAGGGGCACCCCTCGTGGGGTCCTCGCACCTCCACCTGCGCTACCGGTCGGCGACGGCCCAGCGGTAGGTCCGCAGTAGCAGGGGGCGGGGCCCGGAGGCCGGAGTCGGCGGGACAGCCGTCCGGCGGTCCTCGGGCCGCGAAGCCGCGGTGCCCACCCCACCTCCGCAACCGCCACCGCCACCGCCACCGCCACCGGCTGCAGGGCGCCGCCGGCTGCATGCCGTCGTCACCGGCGGCTGACGCGCGTCACGCCGTCGGGAGCCTGACCGACTGGCTGTGGCGGAAGAAGTTGCGCGGGTCGTACGTCTTCTTGACCTGCTGGAGCTTGGCGTAGTTGTCCTTGTAGTACAGCTCGTACCAGGGGACGTCGGAGGTGTTGTACGTCGGGTCGCTCAGGTCGATGTCCGGGTAGTTGACGTAACAGCCGTCGGTCACGTCGTTGAGGACCGGGACGCCGCCCGTGCCTGCGTAGACGCCGTGGTAGAACTCGCGCATCCAGCGCAGCGAGTCGGCCTCGTCGGCCGGGTCGGTCCACCAGATCGACCAGGCCGCCTTGTACGCGGCCCCGCGGTGCGGGAAGGCGGTGGCGTCCGGGGCGACGGCGTTGATCCTGCCGCCGAAGGAGCTCAGCTGCACGTTGGCGGTGGTGTTGGCCAGGTCGTCCCGCGTCAGGTGCTCGTAGAACGCGTCGATCTGCGCCGCCGGCATGGCCGTGCGGTAGTACGCGGACTTGTTGTCGCTGTTGAGGCTGGGGTCGTTCAGCGTCGGGTTGGTGGTGCCGGCGTAGCGGGCGGCCTGGAGCCATGACATCCGGCGCGGCTCGGCGAACTCGGGCATGGCCGCCATCTCGCCCATGGGGGTGACCATCGGCTCGCTCGCCACGTCCAGGCCCTCGGTCATCGCGGCCAGGAAGTCGTCCAGTACCCGCCGCGCGTCCGGGACGGTCGCGTCGAGCTGGGTGACCAGGCCGATGTAGCCGCTCGACTTGTGGGTCAGCCACAGCGCGCTGAACAGGTGGTCGTGGACGGTGCCGGGCGCGAGGTGCTCGGCGTGCCAGTCGCCGTAGTTCGTGATCAGGCGCGCGAAGCGTTCCCTGGTCATCTCGGCCCATGGCCAGGACGCGGCGTGCAGCAGCACCTCGGCGGGCGGCTGCGGAAGCAGCTTCGCGGGGTCGGTGCCGACCGCCCCCGGGGAGCGGAACCAGAAGCGGGTGATGACACCGAAGTTGCCGCCCCCGCCGCCCGCGTGCGCCCACCACAGGTCGCGGTGCGGGTCGTTCGGCTCGCGGGTCGCCACCTGGACCTTGACCGAGCCGTTGGCGGCGACGGTCACCACCTCGACGCCGTACAGATGGTCGACCACCAGGCCCAGCTGGCGGCAGAGCAGGCCCCAGCCGCCGCCGCTGACGTGGCCGCCGGCGCCGACCTGGAAGCAGACGCCGGCGGGGATGGTGACTCCCCAGCCGCGGTACATGCGCTCGTACACGTTCAGCAGCTGCGCGCCGGCCTCGACGCAGACGGCGTTCTTCTCGGAGTCGAAATAGACCCTGTTCATCTTGGCCATGTCGAGGACGACCCGTACGTCGGAGTTGAAGACCCAGTCCTCGTGGCAGTGGCCGCCGCTGCGCACCGTCAGGCGCTTGCCCGCCTTCACGGCGCTCTGGACGACGGCCTGGACCTGCGCGGTCGTCTCGGCGAGGCATATCCTCTCGGGCGTGGCGGACCAGCGCTGGTTGTAGCCCCGCACCAGGTCCTGGTACCGCTTGTCGCCGGGGGTCACCGTGGTGATCGGCTCCGCCGCGGCCGCGGCTCCCTCGGCCGCCGCGGCCGGTGTGGAAAGGCCCGTCCCGGTCAGCAGCGCGGCACCGCCGGCGGCCGCGCCCCCTGCCAGGAAGTTCCGCCTCTGGATGCCTTGATCGTGGCGTGCCATCGTCCCATCCCCCTCGTCCCGACGCATCAACACGCCCACGCTATGGACCGGTTGGGGCCGCGGCACTCAGAAAGTTGCGCTTGTACTCGGCTCCCCGCTCAACCGGCGCGCAGCGCCCTCACCTCGCCGGGTCCGTACACCGGGTGCGGCTGGGCGCGGAGCGACCGGCGGATCCGTTCGTGCCGGCAGACCCTGCGGACCTCCGGCGGCAGCAGCAGCGCGCCGGGATGCGGGGCCGCGGGGCGAGCCAGTTCCCGGGCGACCCGTTCTGTCAGCCATCCGTCGTCGGCGCGGTGCCGCGCGTCCGGGAAGAGCTCCGCCAGCCGTGCCCGCGTCGCGTCCGCCGGGCCCTCGAGCACCGCGCACACGCCCTTCTCCGCCACGGCGACCAACACCGGCCCCTCATCGGTGACGCCCACGGCCGAGCGGATCTCGACGCCCGCCCCGCCCGCGCGGAACGCCTGCGGGGTCATGCCGAGGATCGCCGAGGAGACGGCGTAGAACTGGCCGTTGGTGCTGAAGCCCGCCTGGTAGATCGCGTCGGCGACGGTCCGCGCCCGGATCAGCATCTCCCGCACCCGCCGGGCCCGCACCGCCGTCCAGTAGGTGTGCGGCGTGAGGCCGGTCAGCGACCTGAACACGCGGTGGAAGTGGAAGCGGCTGTAGCCGGCGCTCTGCGCCAGGTCGTCCAGGTTCGGCGGCTCCACCGCCGCGTCCATCAGCAGACAGGTGCGGGCCACACTGTCGGCGTGCCGCCGGTTCTGCCGCTCGCCCGGCCGGCAGCGACGGCAGGGCCGGTAGCCCCGCGTGTGGAGTTCGTCCAGCGACGCGTGGAACTCCACGTTCTCGCGCCGGGCCAGCCGCGCCGCGCACGAGGGTCTGCTGTAGATGCCGGTCGTCTTCACCACGTAGTAGAAGCGTCCGTCGGCGGCCTCGTCGCGCTCCCGGACCGCACGCCAGCGCTGCTCATCGCTTTCGTACATGCGGGCCTCTGCCGTCCGTCACGCGCTCGTCCGGACAGCCGGTCCGAAGCCGGGCCTCGGTCTCTTCTGCCGTGCTCACCTCTGCCGTGTTCATGTCTGCCGTGTTCATGGTCCGGAGCGTGCCAAGCCCGGTTGGTGCCCTGGTGGGGCACCGCTGGAGGAGGGCCGCCGCAGACCCCCGTGCGGCGGCCCTCGGATGCCTTCAGACCGCTCGGGCGGGCAGCCGCCCCTCCTGGACGGCGGTGACGAGTGCCTCGTGATCGCGCTCGTTCTGGTCGGCGTACTGCTCGGCGAAGGTCACCAGCGCCCGGTCGAAGCTGTCGCCGCCGCCCAGGTAGGCGGCGATGGCGATCCGGTCGCCGGATCGGGCGTGGGCCCGGGCCAGCGTCGCGCCGCACAGCGCGCCGAAGGTGCGCATGCCGCGGGGCACCATGTCCTCGGACACGGCGACCCACTTCCAGTCCCGCAACTGCCGTACGTAGAAGTCCCGTCGCCGGCCGTCGATGCCCTCGACGCGCTCCCAGCCCAGGAAGATGTCGCTGGTGGCCTGCATCAGCCGCTGTCCGGCGACCACCCGCTCGCCCTGCGTCCGGTACGCGCTCACCCCGGCGAAGGGCGCCAGCACCGACTCGTCGGCCTCCTTGGCCTGGAGGAACAGCGGATCCTCGTCGTCCTTGCCGAGCAGCAGCACGATCCAGCAGCGGGTGCCGACGCTGCCGACGCCGACGACCTTGCGGGCCATGTCGGCCACCCGGTACTGCTCCAGCAGGTACCGCCGGTCCGACTGGACGGACTGGCCGTAGCGCTCGATCAGCCGGCGGATGCCCTTCTCCACATCGCCGCCGCGTCCTTCGCCGGGCAGCAGGTCGTCGAGGCGGGTGATGAGCGGTGGGTCGGGGGCGATGAGGCGCCTGCCGTCGACGACGTGGGTGAGCTTGTCGAAGACCTGAAGGGTGTCGTGCGAGAGCGCCTTGGTCACGGCCTGCGCCCACCGCTCGCGGCCCCGCGCGGACAGGTCCGCCCCGAAGCGGTCCCGTACCCAGTCGACGTCGAACTGGGCGTACCAGACGGCGAGGTTGCCGAGTCCGGCGAAGGACCGCATGTTCTCCCGGTACGACCGCACGGTGGTCCGTACGATCGCGGCCCGCTCCTTGGTGCTGAAGCCGTTCGCCCGGCCCGCGATGGCGAGGCTGGTGGCCAGGCGCTTGACGTCCCACTCCCAGGGGCCCGGCAGCGTCTCGTCGAAGTCGTTGATGTCGAACATGAGGCGCCGCTCGGGTGAGGCCAGCAGCCGGAAGTTCAACATGTGGGCGTCACCGCACAGTTGGGTGCGCAGTCCCGTCGTCGGGGTGTTCGCGAGATCGGACGCCATGATGGCGGCGGCCCCCCGGTAGAACCGGAACGGCGACTCGGACATCCTGGCGTAGCGGATCGGTACGAGGTCGGGCAGCCGTGTCGCCGACTGCTTCTCGATGATCTTCAACGGGTCCGGCCGCTTCGGTCCGGGGGCGAACTCGGCGTGGCTGGAGCGGGGCGCGTCGGCCCGTGCGGCCTTGCCGAGCGCGGCCCGTTCCTGCGGGGGGCGGTGCCGCACGTCGTGTCCGTCCAGGTGGTTGTCGGTCATGGCTGCGGCTCCGTGGGGTTATCTCGCCGAACGCCCGGGGCGGTGGCGATGGTCATGGCCATGGCGAGGTTTCGGCTCCCTTCGGCCGATCCTGAACGGTCCGTGCGCCCGCGCCTCGGCGGGAGTGCGGTCGGCGCCGGCCGGTGCGAGGTCCCGGGCGCCCGCCGCGTCGCCGGTGTGTCCGCTTCCAGGTCACCAGAGATCCGCGCCGCGAACTTCACCCGCCTCGGGTGATCTCCCATCCCCGGCCACGGCACAGGCTCGAAGACGCAGTACCGCACGTCGCACATCCCCGACGAAGTGAGGAATCCGCCATGACCACGAGCACGGTGCACCGCAGGTCGTCCACGTCCGAGGCGGCCGCCGGCGGCCTGGTGACATTCGCCGGCGTCATGCTGTTCATCGCCGGTGTCCTCGATCTGTTCCGGGGCATCATGGCCATCGCCGACGACGACATCTACGTCTCCACCCCCAACTACGTCTTCAAGTTCGACCTGACGAGCTGGGGCTGGATCCAGCTCGTCCTCGGGGTGATCGCCATCGGCGTGAGCGTCGGCCTCTTCTCGCGTGCCACCTGGGCGCGGGTCGTCGCGGTCGGCATCGCGGGGCTGCTGATCATCGCGAACTTCCTGTCGATCCCGTACTACCCCGTCTGGTCGCTCACCCTGATCGCGCTGTACGCCTTCGTGATCTGGGCCCTGTGCACGGCCCCACGGGAACGCTGACGCGCGAGCGCACGCGTCACGGCGGGGCCACGGCCCGGCGAGCCACGGCCCCGCCGATCCCGCCGATCCCGCCGATCCCGCTGGCGGGTCGCGGGCGCGTTCCGCGTGATCGTGGCGAGAATGCGACCATGGCCCGCACAGCGAATACGCACGGGAGTTCGAAAACAGCGCGGATCGTCCTGCTCACACTCGCGGCGGGCCAGTTCCTGATGGCGCTCGACAGCTCCGTCATGAACGTGTCGATCGCCACCGTGGCCGAGGACGTGGACTCGACCGTGACCGGGATCCAGGGCGCGATCACGGCCTACACCCTCGTGATGGCGATGCTCATGATCCCCGGCGGCAAGGTCGGCGCGCTGATCGGCCGCAGGCGGGCCTTCATGATCGGCTGCTGCATCTACGGATGCGGGTCGCTGACCACGGCGTTCGCGCCGAACCTGACGGTCCTGCTGGTCGGCTGGGCGCTCCTGGAGGGGATCGGGGCGGCGCTGATCCTGCCCGCGATCGTGGCACTCGTCGCCGGCAACTTCGCCGTGGAACGCCGCCCCGCCGCCTACGGCCTCGTCGCCGCCGCCGGGGCCGTGGCCATCGCGCTGGGTCCCCTCATCGGGGGCGTGGCCACCACGTACTTCTCCTGGCGCTGGGTGTTCGCCGGGGAGGTGATCCTCGTGCTCGGCATCCTGGTGCTCGCCCGGCGGGTCGTCGACGCGGTACCCGACAGACGTCCGCGCATCGACCTCGTCGGGGCCGGGCTCTCCGCCCTGGGGCTCGGGATCTTCGTGTTCGGCGTTCTGCGCTCGTCCCAGTGGGGCTGGTTCCGGCCGAAACCCGACGCGCCTTCCTGGCTGGGAGTCTCGCCCGTCGTCTGGCTGATGCTCGCGGGCCTGTTCCTGATCTGGGTCTTCCTCCGCTGGGAGACCCGGCTCGTCGGCCGGGGCGGGGAGCCGCTCGTGGAACCGGCCCTGCTGGGGAACAAGCAGCTCACCGGCGGCCTGACGATGTTCTTCTTCCAGTACCTCGTGCAGATGGGCGTGTTCTTCGTCGTACCGCTCTATCTGTCGGTCGCGCTCGGCCTGTCGGCGCTCAAGACCGGCGCGCGCATCCTGCCGCTCTCGCTGACCCTGCTGGCCGCCGCCATCCTGATCCCGCGGCTCCTCCCGGACGTCTCACCGCGCCGGGTCGTGCGGCTCGGGATCCTCGCGATGTTCGCGGGGGCGGTGGTCCTGATGGCCGCGCTCGACGCGGACGCGGGCGCGGAGATCGTCACGATCCCGCTGCTGCTGATCGGTCTCGGCATGGGCGCGCTGGCCTCCCAGCTCGGCTCGGTCACCGTCTCCGCGGTGCCGGACGAGCAGAGCGCGGAGGTCGGCGGCGTCCAGAACTCCGTCACCAACCTCGGCGCCTCGATCGGTACGGCACTCGCCGGGTCGATCCTGATCGCCACGCTGACCACCTCGTTCCTGACCAGCGTCGAACAGAACCCGGCGGTCCCGGACCGGGTCAAGAGCCAGGCGGACGTTCAGCTCCGCAGCGGGGCGCCCTTCCTGTCGGACGCCCAGCTCAAGACCGTCCTCGAGGACGCCGACGCGACCGCGGCCGTGACCGACGCCGCACTCGACGCGAACGCCGAGGCACGACTCGACGGACTGCGCGCCGCCCTCGCCATCCTCGCGCTCACCGCCCTGATCGCGCTGTTCTTCACCCACCGGATCCCGACGACCCAGCCGGGCTCGGCCGAGCGGTAGCGGGGGCAGGCGCGGGGGCGGGGGCGGGGGCTTTCGTCGTCCACCGTGGCGGCGCTCTCCACGTCCGGCCGGGTCCTCCACTTCCGGCGGGGTCCTCCGCTTCCGGCGGGTCGGTCGGCGTTCGGAGCGAGCCCGTCATCGGCGTCAGTACCCGAGGTTCGTCACCCGAGACTCGGCACCCGAGGTTCGTCACACGCCGCACCGTTCGGCACCGGTCCCTCCCCTCGTGCGGACCGGTGACGAACGGTGCGGGCGGAGTCGACCACGCCATGACGGCGCGGTTCGCGCGCCGGGCGCGCGGTCGCCCGCGATACGCCCGGTTGATGCGCTTCTGCCTCCGGATCCTGCCAGCTGCGGCCCGAACCGAGGAGGATCCGATGTCCAGTCAGCCACTTAACCGCAGGTCAGCCATATAAAGTGGTTTTTCCGGTCCGGATTGCAGGCGCGGGGGAAGTTAGGGGTGGAGGCCTTGAGTTCCGACTCGGGCGCACGCACAGTCTTCGCGGAACGACTCGCGCTGCTGTACAAGGAAGCCGGCAACCCTCCCCTCAAGCGCGTGTCCGAGACGGTCGGCCGACTTCACCGGGTCGACGAGCGGGGACGACCCGTAAGGGTGTCCACCCAGCGGATCAGCGACTGGCGACGGGCCAAGAACGTGCCCGCCCAGTTCGCGGCCCTGGCCGCGGTGCTGCACGTCCTGATACCCGAGGCGCGGCGCGCCCGGCCCGCACCGGTGTCCAGCGGGCTGTACGACCTCGTCCAGTGGCAGCGGCTGTGGGAGCGGGCGGTGGCCGATCCGGTCGCCGGCGATGTCCCCGTCGCCCCGGTGACCGAGGAGGAGGGCGAGCGGTCGGCGGCCGAGGCTCAGGGTGTCCCCGGAGGGGTGTGCCCCTACCGCGGGCTCGCCTCGTACCGTGAGCAGGACGCCCGGTGGTTCTTCGGCCGGGAGCGGAGCACGGACGCCCTCGTCGCCCAGCTCCGCGCGGCGGAACGGACGGGCGGCCTGGTCATGCTGGTCGGCGCCTCCGGAGCGGGCAAGTCCTCCCTGCTCAGCGCCGGTCTCGTGCCCGCCCTCCAGAACGGTGCGGCGGCCGACCGGAACAGCGGCGGCCGGGCGACGAAGGCCACCAACTCCGCGCACTCCTCGAACGCGACGCACTCCTCGAAGGCGACGCAGGCCTCGAAGGCGACGGAGGCCGTGAGCGCCGCGAAGGTCCTTCAGCTGGTGCCGGGCGCCGATCCGCTCGCCGAGCTGACCAGCCGTATCCCCGAGCTCGCCCCTTTCACCGCCTCGGCCTCGGCCTCGGAGACGGCTACGGCCACGACTACGGCCGCTGACAAGAAGCCCGGCACCCCCGGCTTCACGAGGGCCGTACGGGAGGCCGTCACCGCCTGGGCGCAGCGAGACGCGGCACCCGCCTCCGAACCGTCCGGCCTCTTGGGCGTCTCCGGCCCCGCCGACCCGCACGCCCGCCCTGCCCGCCCTGCCCGTCCCGCCCGTCCCGTCATCATCGTCGACCAGTTCGAGGAGGCCTTCACCCTCTGCCCCGACGAGGCGGACCGGCGCCTCTTCATCCAGCTCCTGCACGCCGCCTGCACCCCCGCCGGCAGCGGCACGGCCGTCTCCTCCTTACCGCCCCCCGTCCTCGTCGTCCTCGGTGTCCGTGCCGACTTCTACGAGGAGTGCCTCAGCCACCCCGAGCTCTCCGACGCGCTCCAGCACCGGCACATGGTGCTGGGGCCGTTGTCCACTCCGGAGCTGCGCGAGGCGGTGACCGGGCCGGCCAGGGCCGTAGGGCTGGAGCTCGAGCCGGGGCTGGCGGAGCTGATCATCCGCGAGGTGACCGTCGACGGTCAGCGCGGAGCGCACGCGGGCGCGCTTCCCCTGCTCTCGCACGCCCTGCTCGCCACCTGGCAGCGCCGGAAGGCGGGACGGCTGACGCTGGCCGGCTACCGCGCGGCGGGCGGTATCCAGGGTGCGGTGGCGGCGACCGCCGAGCGGGCCTGGTCCGGGCTCGACCCGGCGGCGCGTACGGCGGCCCGGCTGCTCCTGATGCGGCTGGTCCGGCTCGGCGAGGACACCCAGGCCACCCGGCGCCGGGGCACGCGCCGGCAGCTGGCGGAGGAGTCGGCCGACCCCGGCAAGACGGAGGAGTCGCTCGAGGCCCTGGTGCGCGCCCGGCTCGTGACCCTCGACGCGGAGACCGTCGAGATCACCCACGAGGCGCTGCTGCACGCCTGGCCCCGGCTGCGCGACTGGATCGACGAGGACCGCAGCGACCATCTGCTGCGTCAGCGGCTGGAGGAGGACGGCCGGGCCTGGGACAGCTCGAGCCGCGACGCGGCGCTGCTCTACCGGGGTTCCCGGCTGGAACAGGCCCACAGCTGGGCGAAGTCCGCCGGCGACACCTTCCTGACCCGCAGCGCGGTGGAGTTCCTGGCCGCGTCGGTCAGGCTGCGCAGGCGCATCGTGTGGATCAGCCGGGGCGCGGTGTCGGCGCTGGTGGTGCTGGCGATCCTCGCCGTCGGCGCGGCCGTGGTCGCCTGGCAGCAACGCAACGACGCCGTGTTCGAGCAGGTCGTCGCGGAGGCCGACCGCGTCCAGTACACGGATCCGTCGCTGTCCGCGCAGCTCGACCTGGTGGCCCACGACCTGCGGCCGGGCGACGCGGGCACCAACAACCGCCTGATCTCGATCGTGAACGCGCCACTGGCCACGCCGCTCCTCGGCCACACCGGTGCCGTCTACCTCACCTCGTTCAGTCCGGACGGCAAGGTCCTGGCCACCGCCAGCTACGACCGGACCGTCCGGCTCTGGGACGTCGGCGACCGGTCCCGTCCCAAGCCTCTGGGCAAGCCCCTCACCGGCCACAAGAGCTGGGTGAGCAGCGCGGTGTTCAGTCCGGACGGCCACACCCTCGCCAGCGCGGGCGACGACGGCACCGTCCGGCTGTGGGACGTCCGGGATCCCGCCCACCCGCGCCCGCTCGGGAAGCCCCTGGCGGGCCACACCGGCACGATCTACCTGCTCGCCTTCAGCCCGGACGGGCGGACCCTGGCCTCCGCGGGCGAGGACCACACCGTACGGCTGTGGAATGTGACAGAACCGGGCCGGCCGACGGCGCTCGGCACCCTGACCGGCCACACCGCCGCCGTGCGTTCCGTGGCGTTCAGCCCCGACGGCCGGACCCTCGCGGCCGGCGGCGACGACGACACGATCCGCCTGTGGGACACGGCCGACCCGCGCCGGCCGCAGCGGATCGACCGGGTTCTGACGGGACACACCGACACCGTGCACTCCCTGGACTTCAGCCCCGACGGCGACACCCTCGCCAGCGGCAGCACGGACGACACGATCCGGCTGTGGAACGTGACCGACCCCGAGCGGGCGAGCCAGCTCGGCCCACCGCTCACCGGGCACACCGGCCCCGTGTGGTCGGTGGCGTTCAACCCCGCCGGGACCATGCTGGCCGCCGGCAGCGCGGACAGCACGGCCAGTCTGTGGAACGTCAGCGACCCGGCGTACCCCTCGCAGGTCGGCGAGCCGCTCGCGGGGGGCAGCGGGGAGATGTACGCCGTCGGCTTCAGCCCCGACGGCCGGACCCTCGCCACCGGCAACGGCGACAGCAAGGTCCGGCTGTGGTCGATCCCGACGTCGGACATGATCGGCCGCAGCGGCTCCTTCCGGCCGGACGGGCGGGTGCTGGCCACGGCCGCCCGCGACGGCAAGGTCCGGCTGTGGAACGTGGCGGACCCCGACCGGCCCGTGACACTGGGCGCGCCCTTCATGTCCGACGACGGCAGCGAGCGCACGCTCGCGTTCTCCCCCGACGGCCGTACGCTCGCGGTGCTGACGGCCAACCGCGCGGTGTACCTGTGGGACGTGACCGACCCGGCCCGGCCGGTCTCCGCAGGGCCGCCCGTCGAGCTGCGCACCCGGTTCCTGGGCCCCGACGCCCTGGCCTTCGCCCCGGACGGACGCACACTGGCGACCGCCTACGACGACCGGACCATCCAGCTGTGGGACGTCGGCGACCCCGCCCACGCCCGCGCGCTCGGCTCCCCGCTCACCGGGCACAAGGGGTTCGTCAACTCCCTCGTCTTCAGCCCGGACGGCCGCACCCTCGCCAGCGGCAGCGCGGACCACACCGTACGGCTGTGGAACGTGACCGACCCCCGGCGCACCACGGCCATCGGCAAGCCGCTCACCGGGCACGTCGGCCCCGTCAACGCGCTCGTCTACAGTCCGGACGGTCACACGCTGGCCAGCGGCAGCGACGACGACACGGTACGGCTGTGGGACGTGACCGACCCGGCGCAGGCGTCCCGGCGGGGCTCGCCCCTCACCGGCCACACCGAGGCGGTGGTGTCGCTGACCTTCAGCGAGGACGGCGACACCCTCGCCAGCGGCGGCAACGACAACACGATCCGGCTGTGGAACGTGACCGACCCGGCCGGGGCCTCCCCCATCGGGCAGTCGATGAGCCCCAACGCCAAGACCGGCAACTTCCTGTCCTTCAGCCCCAGCAGCCACATGCTCGGCGTCTCCAGCGGCGCCGACACCGTACGGCTGTGGAACCTGGACGTCGACGCGGCGATCACCCGGATCTGCGCGACCACGCGAGGCGTGCTGACGGCCGGCAAGTGGCACGAGTACCTCCCCCGGCTCTCCTACGAGCCCCCGTGCGAGGACTGACCGGGAGAGTGATCCCGATCACAACGACAGGCCAGCTGAGAAGTCGGCTCCCGTCGACCCGGCAGCCTTGTTAGCCTTGGCCATAGCCCGGTCGCTGGTGCATCCCCCGTCGCCAGCGACCGGGCCTTTTCCTGCCCGGCCCTTCTCCGGCCCTCCGGCCGCTTTCCCGCCCGGCCCCTCCCCGCGAGTCCTCGGTGAACCCTCGGCGGGTTCCGGTGACCGGGAGTCGTAGGCTGGCGACGTGCCGATACCCAGCAAAGTGAGCGCGGTCCGCGACGGCGGGGGGCGCGAGCGCCCACAGCGCCCGGAACTCCCGGCACTTTGCCTGGAAGTGCCCTCATGAGCCGGCGCATCGTCATAGTCACCGCCGTGCACGCCCCTTCGGCCCGGTATCTGCCCGAGGCCTACGAGTCGCTGTGCGCACAGGAGTTGCCCGCCGGCTGGGACTGGCACTGGGTGATCCAGGAGGACGGCGCGACGGACGAGGTCGCGCACCGCGTGCCCGCCGACGCCCGGGTGACCTTCCGTCAGGGGCGGCCGGGCGGACCCGGAGTCGCCCGCACGATCGCGCTCGCGCATGCCGAGGGCGAGTACGTGAAGGTCCTGGACGCCGACGACCGGCTCGCGCCCGGCACCCTCGCCCGCGATCTGGCCGCCCTCGAACGCGATCCGGGCCTCGGCTGGGCGACCTCCAGCGCCCTCGACCTCCTGCCGGACGGCTCCACGGTCGGCTTCCCCGGCGATCCCGCCGAGGGGCCGATCGAGCGGGGGGCCGTACTCGACCACTGGAAGGCGAACGGCTTCCGCGCGCCCGTGCATCCCGCGAGTCTCTTCGTACGGCGGGACCTGCTGACCGCGCTCGGCGGCTGGATGGCCCTGCCGGCGTCCGAGGACACCGGCGTCCTGCTGGCGCTCAACTCGGTGAGCCGCGGCTGGTTCTCGGCGCGGACCGGGCTGCTCTACCGGAAGTGGGACGGCCAGGTGACGGGCCAGTCCGCGCACGTCGACCCCGCCGAACGGGAGGCGCGCATGGCGGTGGTGGAGGCGCGGACCCGGGCGCTGGAGTCCTTCCGCTGGAGCTACCCGCCCCGGGGAACCCCTGGAGACTGACGGCCCGTCGCCGGCAGCGCTCGGCCGTCATGCGACGCGTCCGCCCTCCGGCCGGATCACTCGACCGGCCCGCCGGCCAGGGCCACCCAGTGGGCGACCCTGCGCAACGTGGCCTCGTCCACCTGGTCGACCAGGGTCCGGACGGCCGTCACGTCGTCCGGCGCGAGATCGTAGAGGCCGGCCTTGCTCAGGCCCGCCATGAGGACCTGGTGCCGACGGTCCTCCATGCGTTCCGCGAGCTTGGCATGACCGGGCCGCGCGGCGCCGTCGCCCGACGACGGGGGCACGGCCTCCGGCGCGGACGCGGCCCGGGACGGGTCGAAGCGCTGCCACTCACCGTCCTTCGGCCCCCACAGGGCGACGGCGAAGTCATCGCCCCGGGCACGTTTGACCTGCGTCATCTCGCCGATCGCGTACAGCACGGGCGTGCGGTCGGGGGATTCGGCGCCCGGTCGCCAGGACACCGACGCCGGGTCGTAGAACATCGCCACCCAGCGGGGTGCGCCCGGCGGCTGCGGGCTCCGGGGAGCACGGGTCGGACGGTCCGGTTCGGTCTCCATGGCGCTCGCCCCTTCCGTATCGGCATCGGTATCGGCATCGGCCCGGGTTCGGCTCGCCAGGGCGACCATAACTGACGGACCGTCAGCTAACCAGACGGCCGAGGGTGGATTGCCCGGCGGCCCGGGGTGGATTGCCGGGCGGCCCGGGGTGAGTTGCCCGGCGGCCGGGGGTGGATTGCCCGGCGGCCCGAGACGGGTTGCCGGGCGGCCCGGGGTGGGTTGCCCGGCGGCCCGGGACGGGTTGCCCGGCGATTGCACGAGCCCGCTCCCGGAAGGGCCCGGAGGTCTAGATGCCGCCGGCGCTCTCGCGGGTGAGCGCCACTTCCCGGTCCTCGTTGCAGCGCGGGAGGACGGCGAGGTCCGCGGCCGGGTGCCTCTGGTGGGCCTGGAGAGCGGCGCTGACCAGCGTCATGAGCAGGTCGATGTCCGTCTCGCACTCCAGATGGACGGTGACCCAGGGCGAGCCGGGCAGCAGCCGGATCGCGGTGGAGTGCCTCAGGTCCCTCTCGAACCGGCGGATCGCCTTGCCGGTGAGATGCAGGTCGACACTCCGGTCGGAGTGGAAGTGCGCGATCTCGACACCGCCCGAGCGCAACGCCCGACCGGTGCCGCAGCTGGGCCTGACCTCCGCGAGGTCGGGCCAGGTCGCCAGTCGTGTCAAGGCACGCGAGGCCGCCGTCATGGCCCCCATCATGAAGCGCTCACCGCCCGGCCACCAGAGGTTGAGGGAGCCTTAACCGGGCTGTATCGCGGAGAGATCCACTCCCTCAGTTGTTCCACGACTCGTCGTAGGGGTCCCGGGGGGTCGGGGTCGGTCGGGCGGTGGTGACGCTGATGAAGGGGATCGGGCCGTTGTTGACCGGGTCGTGGGTGGTGCGGGGGGTGTAGGTGCCGGTGACGGTCAGCCAGGTGTCGGGCTGGAGGACCGGGGGGATGTCGCCCGTCAGACCGACCTTGACCGGCTGGGCGTCGGCGGCGCAGCAGTTGAGGGCCATGCGGACCAGGTAGGGCGTGCCGTCGTGGTCCAGGGCGACGAAGCCGGTCAGGCGGACCTCGCGGCCGGTGAGGGTGTGGCCGTGGTCGTATACGGCTCGGCCCGCGTAGTCCACGACGCTCAGGGGCAGCGGGTCCGTGGCGGAGAGGGACGGGTAGGCGAGGGGCTCCTGGAGGGCCGTACCCGTGCGGGTCGCGCTGTACGAGCCCAGGGCCGGCGGGGCGACCAGGATCAGTGCCAGGAGGGGGAGGATCAGGAGCCAGGAGACCCGGGGTTCGGGGTGGGCGTGTTCGGGGTGGGCGTCGGCGTGAGTGTCCGCGTGGGTGTCCGCGGCTGCTCGGTGCTGCTCCTGCCGGCGTTTCGCCTTCGTCCTGCGGTGCTCGTACCACGCCGTCGCCAGCGCCGTGACGATCAGGATCGCGCCGGACGCCAGCAGCAGCGGGCGCAGGCCCGCCTTGACGTAACGGAGGTAGAGGTCGGTGGTGCCGGCGTGCAGCAGGGCCGCGCCGAGGAGGAAGAGGACGGCCGCCTGGGACTGTCGGTTCACAGCAGCACCCATCCCGTCAGGACCGCCGACGCGATGGCCAGCACGAAGGTCGCCGGGGCGAAACGCAGCGCGAAGCCCCGGCCGAAGGTGCCCGCCTGCATCGCGAACAGCTTGAGGTCGATCATCGGGCCGACCACCAGGAAGGCGAGCCGGGCCGTGAGGGAGAACTGGGTCAGCGACGCGGCGACGAACGCGTCCGCCTCCGAGCAGATGGAGAGGACCACCGCGAGGACGGCCAGCGTCAGGACGGCGACCGCCGGGTTCTCCGCGGCCGTGCGCAGCCAGCTCTCCGGGGCGACGGCCTTCAGGGTCGCCGCCGCCATCGCGCCCAGGACCAGGAAGCCGCCCGCGTGCATCACGTCGTGCCGGACCGAGTCCCAGAACGCGGCCCCCTTCGTCTCCCCCTCGTGCGGCGCGTGGGCCGGCAGGCGCAGCCAGTCCGTGCGGCCCAGCCGTTGCCACAGCCAGCCCATCACGCACGCCACGAGCAGACTGGCGACGAAACGGGCCAGCACCATCTCGGGGTTGCGGGGGAAGGCCACGGCCGTCGCCGTCAGCACGATCGGGTTGATCGCCGGGGCGGAGAGCAGGAAGGCGAGGGCCGCGGCCGGGGTCACACCCCGGCGGACCAGGGCGCCGGCCACCGGGACCGACGCGCACTCGCAGCCCGGCAGCAGCGCGCCCGCGACCCCGGCGACCGGGACGGCGAGTCCGGGGCGGGACGGCAGGGCGCGGGCGAAGAAGGAGGGCGGCACGTAGACCGCGATCGCCGCGGACAGCAGCACCCCCAGCACCAGGAAGGGCAGGGCCTGCACCACCACCGCCACGAACACCGTCGTCCAGCTCTGCATCACCGGGGCGGACAGCGCACGGCGGATGGGGCTCTGGAGCAGCACCATCAGGAGCAGCACCATGGTCAGGACCAGGGGCGAGGTGAGACGCCCGGGTTCGTCGGGCCTCTCGGGCGCTGCCTGCGGTCGGTCCCGGCGGGCGCCCTCCTCGGGCGGCGCCGCTCTGGTGATGGCCACGGGTCGCGCACCTCCGGCTTCCGTGTTCTGCCTGATGCCTGTTTCTCGCATTCCCTCCCCTTTCATACGGGAGTTCCGTACGGGGTGTTCACCCGTGTTCACCTCATCCGTGGAACCTCCCGCCCCGGTGAGGCAGTCTTCTCCCTCGTGGGGAGCGTTCCGAATCAGGGTCAGCCGCCGGGCACCGCCGGCGCGCACATGGTGGTGTGCGGTGACGACGGTCTGGCGCACCGGCTCGCGGCCGAGCTGCGGGGGGTGTACGAGGAGCAGGTCACGCTCGTCGTGCCGCCCGCCGACCGGGTGGCACGGCCACCGGTCGTGGGGCGGGCCCGCGCCGTGTCGGCGGCGCTGCTCGACCGGGTGGTGAGCGCGGCCGTCAACCGGGCGGCGGGCAACGGCACGCCGACCGCCCCGAGCGAACCCGCGAGCGGGCAGCGGACCCTGGAGGCCGTGGAGGCCACCGAGGCCGTGCTCGCCGAGGCGGGTGTGGAACGGGCCGCCGCGCTGGCGCTCGTGTACGACGACGACGAGACCAACATCCGTGCCGCCCTCACCGCCCGTCGGCTCAACCCCCGGCTGCGGCTCGTCCTGCGGCTCTACAACCGGCGGTTGGGCCAGCACATCGAGGAACTCCTCGACCAGGCTGCCGCGTTGGCCGCCGGAGGCGCGCCGGGAGACGGCGCGGCGAGCGACGCCTCGACCACCGTCCTGTCCGACGCGGACACCGCCGCACCCGCACTGGCCGCAACCGCCGTCGTCGGCACCAGCAAGGTCGTCCAGACGGACGGACTGCTGCTGCGGGCCGTGGAACGGCTGCCGGCCGAGCCCGGGGGGCCCGACCTGCCGGGTCTGCCCACGCTCGCACTGCTCTCCGCGAACGCCAACGACCCCGCCTTCGCGGACGGTTCCGAGGCCAGCGGTGAGCAGGGGCCGCTGCTGCTGCCCGACGCGGCGGCGGTGCGGGACGCGGCCGGGCGGCGCGGGTCGGTGGTGCTGGAGCAGGTGTCGTACTCCGCCGGGCCCGCGCTGCCGTCCGGGCGAGGGATGGGGATGGTGCCGTCGTTCGCCTCACTCTTCTCGCGGCGGCTGCGGATCTCGCTGGCCGGGCTGGTGGGATGCGTGTTCGCGCTGGCGGTGGCGTTGTGGCTGGCGACCGGCATCCATCCGCTGGGGGCCCTGTACCTGACGCTGCTCGACCTGTTCTCCGTCAACGACCCGGCCATCGGCTCGAGCACCGACCGCCAGATCCTCCAACTCCTCTCCGGACTGGTGGGGTTGCTGTTGCTACCGGTGCTGCTGGCGGCGGTACTGGAGGCGCTCGGGACGTTCCGCGGGGCGGGGGCGTTGCGCCGGCCTCCCCGGGGGCTCGGCGGGCACGTCGTACTACTCGGACTGGGCAAGATCGGCACCCGGGTACTGATCCGCCTGCGCGAGCTGAACATCCCCGTGGTCTGCGTCGAGGCGGGACCCGAGGCGCGCGGCCTGGCTGTGGCCCGACGGCTCCGGGTACCGGTCGTCCTGGGCGACGTCACCCAGGAGGGCGTTCTGGAAGCCGCGAAGATCCGCCGCGCGCACGCACTGCTGGCGGTGACCAGCTCCGACACCACCAACCTCGAAGCGGCCCTCTACGCACGCTCGCTGCGCCCCGACCTACGGGTGGTACTCCGCCTGTACGACGACGACTTCGCCACCGCCGTGTACCGCACCCTGCGAGCCGCCCACCCCCAGGCCCTGACCCGGAGCCGGAGCGTGTCGCACCTGTCGGCGCCGTCGTTCGCCGGGGCGATGATGGGGCGGCAGATCCTGGGGGCGATCCCGGTGGAGCGGCGGGTGTTGCTGTTCGCCACGCTGCAGGTCGGGGGGCACGCGCAGTTGGAGGGCAAGACGGTCGGGGAGGCGTTTCGGGCGGGGTACTGGCGGGTGCTGGCGCTGGACACCGGCCGTGAGGGCCAGGGCGGATCCGGACTGCTGTGGGACCTCTCGGACGGGCATGTCCTGCGGGGCTCGGACCGGGTGGTGCTGGCGGCCACCCGGCGGGGTCTGGCGGAGCTGCTGCGACGCAGACGGCGAGGCGGGTCGGGGGCGTAGGGGTGGGCGGGGGCGTAGGGGTGGGCGGCGATTCATGGCCCCGCCGGCGGGCCTTCACCGTGCGTGGCGGTCGGCACCTCGGCTGCAGTCGCGGTGCCGGGCTCGCGCGGTGACGCGAAACCAGGCGAGTCAGGCTCGCCGCGCGGCTCCTTCGGGCCAGACCACGTCGACAGGGAGGCCCGCGTCCAGCGCCTCCAGGACGGTGTCCGCCGTGCCGCCCCCCTTGCCGCTCGGGGGTTCGCCGTTCCAGACCGCGACGAGCCGTTGGGCGCGACGCAGCAGTGTGCGGTTGGCGTCCTCGTACGCTTTGCGGTTCGCGGTCTCGTGCTCCAGGACGAGTACCTCGTCCGCGGCTGCGGTGAACCGGTCAAAGGTGGAGGCGTGGTCCGGCTTCACCTTGTTCTGCCGGTAGTCCCGCGAAGGAATCACCGCGATCAGACGGCCACCGAGTCCCAAGACGATCTCCGCGAACAGGGAGTCGGATCCCTGGGCGAGGCATGAGACGCCCGTCAGGCCGTCGCCCGCGTACGGCTGGAGCGTCTCGCGCAAGGCGTTTTGCACCAGGGGAACGCTGGCCTCGGTCAGGTCCATGTGTCCGGTCACGGCGATGGTGGTCACGGCACTCCTCAGTTCGACAGCAACTCGCGGATCCTCGCCCGCGCTTCGGCGACCGTGTTGCAGCAGCACATGGACATGACGTTCGGACGCAGGCTCACATAGGACCGGCCTTGCCCCTACGCTGGCAGTGACGAAGCCTAGGAGGGGCAAGGCCGTGATGTCTCGAGACGCTACCCCGGGCCCGTACGCCGATCCGCTGAAGTTCGGCCAGCGTGTGCAGATCCTCCGCGAGCGCCGGGGGATGACCCAGTCTCAGATCGCCGACCTTCTCGGCATGTCGCCTCACACGTACCGAAAGATCGAGAACGGGCAGCAGAAGCCTCCCGGCCTTGAAACAGTACTGCGCATCGCCCAAGTCCTGAGGGTCCGCGACCTGGCGGACCTGACTGGCCTCCCCGAAGCGCACGTCGACCTGTTCGTCGGCCCAGGACACCCGCGGCTGGCCGGCGTCAGGGCCGCCATCGACAACTTCGCCCTCACCACGGGAGTCGAGCCACCACCTCTGGCGCACATTGACGCCCGGCTGCGTGCCGCGTGGAAGTCGCGGCACGCATCCAAGAATCATCGCGAAGCGATCGGCGCGCTGCTGCCCGACCTGATCCGCGACGCTCAGGTCCTGGTCAGGAGCGCCGACTCGGCTGCGGATCGGCGTGCGGCGCAGGTTCTGCTCGCGGAGACCTACAGCCTCAGTCAGTTCTTCATCGCCTATCAGCCTGACAGCTCGCTGCTGTGGCGGGTTGCCGAACGCGGCATGACCGCTGCTCAGGAGAGCGAAGACCCGCACGCGATCGGTGTCGCCTCCTGGCTCCTGGCCCAAGCACACCGCGACAGCGGACCACGACACTACGACGCAGCCGACGCCGTCAACCTTGAAGCGGTCCGGTTCCTGAAGCCGCTGCTTCCCGACGGCTCGGACGACGTTCTGGCGATCGCCGGCGCCCTGGAGTTCGAGCTGGGTTACACCGCCGCCCGCCGACGGGAGACGGGCGCCGCGTGGCGGCACTGGGACAAGGCGAACGGCATGGCCGGACGGCTGCCCGCCGACTACTACCATCCGGTCACTTCCTTCTCCCGGGCCGTGATGGGCGCGCATGCGGTGACCGTTGCCGTCGAGCTGCACCAGGGCGGCGAATCCGTACGGCAGGCCGCCCGGGCAGACGAATGCGTCATCAAGTCGCGGCCTCGGCGGGCCCGGCATCGGATCGAGGAAGCTCGCGGCTATCAGCTCGACAACCAGCCGGACGTGGCGGTCGCCTCGCTGGAGAAGGCATTCGAAGCCGCGCCGGAGACGGTTCGTTACAACGGCTACGCCAAGGCGATCCTCCTGGAGGAGATCGAGTCGACGCAGGCGCCTCGTCGTCGGCGCGCCTCGGAGCTGGCGGTCAAGGTCGGCCTTCTCGCTCGCTGAGGGTAGCGACCGAATTACGGTCGGCGATCACCTGCGGACGGTCCTACGGTCCAAAGCGTCAGACCCCGGCGAGGTGGTGAGACCTCCCGGGGCGTGGCCCACGCTACGTAGGAGCGCCGACATGACAAACCGTACTGCCCCGCCCTTGAGTTGGCCTCCGAGTACCGGGATGACGATCCGGTGAGGGCGATCACCGGCCTGTTCGTGAACGTAGCGGCGGTCACCGCCCCAGTCCTCGCCCCGGCGCCGGCGCGGACGCCGCACCGACTCACTCGACGCACCCCCATGGCGGCCGCTCCGGGACAGGGCCGCACCCCGAACGCCCCGCCCTGGTGGGCGGAACCTGGAAGGGTCCAAGCCGCCGGGCGCGGGGTGCTGCATCACCGCATCGACAGCCACGACCAAGGAGGACATGACATGCGCAAGGCCCGGATCATCACCGCTGTGGACACAGGACACAGCGGAGCAGGACACAGCGGAGGTGGAGGGGACGGGGGCGACGGACACCCCGGCCAGCCCTGGACGCCGCCGCAGGAGCCGCCGTCCCCTGACGGCGACACCCCACCCGGTGACGGGACACACCGCAGGTGACGCTCGACTCCGCACAGGTGGACCGCCCCAGCCGCAAGGAGCTGGGGCGCGTCCTCGTGGAAACGCGTGCGCTGTCGTCGGACTGGGCTCCGACCTTCGCGGCCGTGGATCGAGCCGCATTTCTGCCCGACCTGATGTGGCCGTTCGACATGGACACGGGCAGGAGCGTCGGCGTGGACCGGGCGGGCGACCCGGACGCCTGGTACGCCGCGGCGGACAGCAACGCCCCCATTGTGACCCAGTGGGATGACGGTAAGCACTCCGGCAGCAAGCCCGGAAGGGTGTCCACCAGTTCCTCCTCCATGCCCTCCGTCGTGTACGCGATGCTTCAGACCCTTGAAGTGGACCAGGCAATGCGCGTGCTTGACGCCGGCACAGGCACCGGCGAGACGGCAGGAGCCCTGACACACCGGCTCGGTCGCCGGAACGTGACCACGATCGAGGTGGATCCGTCGGTGTCGCGACAGGCCCGCGAGCGACTCCGGGCGGCCGGGCTGTACCCGGAGGTGGTTGTGGGCGACGGGTTCGAGCGCCATGCGGCCGCAGCACCTTACGACCGCGTTCTGGCCACCGTCGGAGTCCGGGAGATCCCCGGTGCATGGATCGAGCAGACCCGGCGGGGCGGCCTGATCGTCGCCCCGTGGGGCACGCACTACAGCAACGCGGATGCCGTCACCCGGCTCGCCGTCGGTGCCGGGGAGGCGTCCGGGCGCTTCACACGTCCCGTGGAGTTCATGAAACTACGTGCTCAGCGACTGTCGTTGCCGAAGCATGGCGAGTACATCCCGGCGGAGGGCATGGAGGGGGCCCACACATCCGCCACGGAGATCACGGAGGCGGAGTTCGTCACCGGGAGGTACACGGCTCTTCCCTTCGCTCTGGGGCTCCGCGTACGGGACTGCGCCCAGGCTGCGGCCGACAAGCGCGACGGAGCCCGCCCGGTGTGGTTCTACGGGCTCGATGACCGCTCCTGGGCGTGCGTGATGTTCCGCGACGGGGAGAAAGAGGCCCGCGTCTGGCAGTCGGGGCCCCGCCGATTGTGGGACGAGGTGGAGGCGGCCTACCGGTGGTGGGTCGGCCGCGACAAGCCCGGGCACACGCGTTTCGGCCTGACAGTCACCGCCGAGGGACAACGGGCCTGGCTGGACGATCCGGCCCGCTCCTGGCCTGTCTGAGGTGGGCATGGACGGCCGCCCCCGACGGTCCGTTTCCGACCGATCGCCGAGAGCGGACGTCGCCCGCTCGAAGGATCCCCCGCCTACCCCAAGTGCCGCTCCGCGAACTCCAGTTCCAGTCGTACCT
Organism: Streptomyces sp. NPDC060002; assembly: GCF_042737245.1. Lineage (NCBI taxonomy): Bacteria > Bacillati > Actinomycetota > Actinomycetes > Kitasatosporales > Streptomycetaceae > Streptomyces > Streptomyces sp. NPDC060002. The sequence continues at coordinate 30,913 of NZ_JBHWUW010000017.1, read as the reverse complement.
GCTTGATGCGCTCGTCCACCACCAGTGAGCCGTGGCCCGCGTCGTAGCGGTACACCTCGTGCACCGCTCCCCTCGCCTCCAGGCGCTTGACGTAGTTGTCGATCTGGCGGATGGGGCAACGGGGGTCGTTCACACCGGCCGAGATGTAGACGGGCGCCCGCACCTTGTCGACGTACGTCAGCGGGGACGATGCCTCGAAGCGCTCCGGGACCTCCTCCGGGGTGCCGCCGAGCAGCGTGCGGTCCATCGCCTTCAGGGCCTCCATCTCGTCGTGGTAGGCCGTGACGTAGTCGGCGACGGGGACGGCCGCGATGCCCACGGTCCACGCGTCGGGCTGGGCGCCGAGGCCGAGGAGGGTGAGGTAGCCGCCCCAGGAGCCGCCGGTGAGGATCAGCCGGGCGGGGTCGGCGAGGCCGGAGCTCACCGCCCATTCCCGGACCGCCTCGATGTCCTCCAGCTCGATCAGGCCCACCCGGTGCTTCAGGGCGTCCGTCCAGGCGCGGCCGTAGCCGGTGGAGCCCCGGTAGTTGACGCGGACGACCGCGTAGCCGTGGTCCACCCAGGCCGCCGGGGCCGCCGCGAAGGCGTCGCTGTCGTGCCAGGTCGGGCCCCCGTGGATGTCGAAGACGGTGGGCAGCGGGCCGATGGCGTCGGCGGGCCGCTGGACCAGCGCGTGGATGCGGCCACCGGGGCCCTCCACCCACACGTCCTCCACCGGGACCGAGCCCGGGGACTTCATGCCGGGGGGGTCCAGGACCACTTCGCCGCTCGTCGAACGGACCGCGGGCGGCCGGGCCGCGGACGACCACAGGTACTCCACGCTGCCGTCCGGACGGGCCGTGGCCCCGGAGACCGTGCCCGGCGGGGTGGTGATCCGTTCCAGCGCGGCGCTCGCGAGGTCGTAACGGAACAGTTCGCTGCGGGCCTCGAAGCTGTGCGCGATGAGCAGGCCCGAGCCGTCCGGGTACCACTCGGCGCTGACGTCGCCCGGCAGGTCCAGGTCCAGGTCCGTCTCCGAGCCCGTCGCCACGTCCCAGACCAGGGGCTCCCAGCGGCCGCGGCGCTGGTGGCCGATCAGCAGCCGGGTGTCGCCGTCGACCGGGGCGAAGCCCAGCACCTCCAGGCCCAGTTCCTCGACGCCGCCCTTGGTGTCGTCCAGCTCGGCGACCTTCGAGCCGTCGGGACGCAGTACCCGCAGCGCGGAGTGCATCGCGTCGCCGTGCTCGGTGTGCTCGACGGCGATGAGGGTGCCGTCGTGGGAGAGGTCGCCCACGCCCGCCGACTCCCGGTGGCGGTACAGCTCGAAGGGGGGCTCACCGATCCGCGCCACATGGATCGTCGTGCCCTCCTCGTCCGTGGAGCGGCCGACCACCGCGGTTCGGCCGTCCCGGCCGAGGGCCAGGCCGGCCGGGTAGGAGGCGTCCAGGCCCGGGGTGGCGTGCTCGTCGGCTCCGCCGGCGAAGGGCTGGCGGCGCCAGACGCCGAACTCGTCGCCGTCCTTGTCGTCGAACCACCAGATCCACGCGCCGTCCGGGGAGAGCACGCCGTCCGTCGTACCGTTGGCCCGGTCGGTCACCTGACGCTGGTGGCCCGTGGACCGGTCCCAGGCGTACAGCTCGTACGTCCCCGTCGCATTGGAAACGAACAGGGAACGGTCCGGCGCGTCCTCCGCCCAGTCGGGCAGCGACACCCGGGGCGCCCGGAAGCGCTTCTCCCAGTCCGGCATCTCCTCGTACTGCTCGGGTGCGGCGGACCCGTTGCTCTCAGTCATGACCCCATACTGCCCGCCCGCGACGGCAATGGGACGCCAAGGTCCCCAGGCTGTGGATAACTTCCCACCGACTTCGCACCTCCTTCCCACCGATGAGCCTCACGCGGGCCCTCCCGAGCGCTCCCGGGCCTCACCCCGCGGGGTGGCGCCCTGCGGCCGCCCCGTACCGTGGAGGGCGTGTACCGGTTCCTGCTGACGCCCCGCTGGTGGGGGATCAACGTCTTCGTGCTGCTGGCCATCCCCTTCTGCGTGTTCATGGGGTCCTGGCAGCTGAGCCGGTTCGAGGCGCGGGTGGACGACCACCGCAGCGCGAAGGAGCTGGCCGAGTCCGCCCGTACCGAGGGCGCGCGGCCGCTGGCCGAGCTGCTGCCCGTGGACAAGTCGACCTCCGGCCGGCGCACCACCGCCACCGGGCACTACGGCGAGCAGTTGCTGGTGCCCGACCGGCAGCTGGACGGCAGGAACGGGTACTACGTGCTGACCCTGCTGCGCACGGACGGCGGCAAGGCGCTGCCCGTGGTGCGTGGCTGGCTGCCCGGCAGCGCCGACTCCGCGAAGGCCCCGAAGCCGCCGGCCGGCCGGGTCGGCGTCACCGGCACGCTCCAGGCCTCCGAGACGCCGGGCGACAACGGGGTGAGCGCGCGGGGCGGCCTGCCGGCCGGGCAGACCTCGGCGATCAGCGCCGCGTCACTGGTCAACCTGGTGCCGTACGACCTCTACGACGCCTGGGTCACGCTCGACACCGCCGACGCGGGGATGACGGCGGTGCCCGCGACCGCGGCGGCCGGCACGGGGCTCGATCTGAAGGCGTTCCAGAACCTGGGCTACACCGGCGAGTGGTTCGTCTTCGCCGGGTTCGTGGTGTTCATGTGGTTCCGGCTGCTGCGCCGCGAGGTGGAGTTCGCCCGGGACGCCGAGCTCGGCATCCTCCCCGAGGAGCCCGAACCCGCCGAGCCCGGGGAGTCCGGGGAGTCCGCGGAGTCCGACGCCGAATCAGCCGGCCGCCCCGAGCAGCGGGTTCAGGAAGACGCCAGCACGCCCGTCCGGTAGATCGTCCCCGCGCACGCGCCGGACAGCGTGGCCACGCTCGTCGGGGAGCCGCTCTCGGCCGTGTAGGACACGTTCACGCTGCCGTCGACCGTGCCGTCCTCGGTGTACAGCTGGGCCGAGGTGCCGGAGGTGGTCTCGCCGGTCGTGCCCGACTGCTCGGTCGGGGTCGGTGAGGGGGACGCCGAGCCACCGCTGTCGCCGCCGCCGCTGCCGCTCGTGGTGGGGCAGGTCTCGGAGGGCACCCAGGCGAACTTCACCGCGTAGGCCGAGCCGGGGGCGAGGGCGTGCTGGGTGACGTAGAGGGAGGGGTCGGGCAGGCCGGCCGCCACGTCCCCCGAAGCGTGTTCCACGACGGTGATCTTCGCGGCGTCGGCGGCGCCCTGGGCGCCGAAGGTCACTGAGACGGCGCCGCTGACGGTGCAGGTGGCGCTGGACGCGTTCTGGACGAGGAAGGCGCCGTAGACGGTGCCGGCCGAGTCGGGGACGGCGACGCTGGGGGTGCCGGCCTCGAGCTGGTCCGCGGCGCAGGCGGGCGCGCTCGCCGCGGACTCGGAGGCGGGGCCGGTGCCGCTGGAGGCGGTGCCGCCCTCGGACTCCTTGCCCTGGCCGGAGTCGGTGGCGCCGCCCTTGCCCTGCTCACCGGCCTTGCCGGAAGAGTCGCCGACCTTGCCCGAGGAGCCGCCGTCGGGGTTCTTGCCCTGGTCCGCTCCCCCCTGCGCCTGTGAGGCCTGGCCGGCGATGGAAGGGTTGGCGTCGGAGCCGCCGGCGTTCGAGACGTGCAGGACGGCCGGGACGGCGGTGCCGAGGAAGAGGGCCGCGGCCGCCATGCCGACGGCAGCCTGCCGCTTGCGGGCCCGCCGGACGGGGACGGCCCGCCGCAGGTGGTCCAGCGAGCCGTCGCGCGGCTCCATCTCCTGGACGGCGTCGTGCAGCATCCGGCGCAGTGCCAGCTCGTCCGAGCCGAGCCCGTCGGGGCTCTGGTCGTCGAGGTGGTGGTTCACGGTTGAGTTCCCAGCGTGCGATTGCTTCGGCTCTTGTGTGTGCGACGCGGACGTCGGCTCGTGCGGCGCGAACGGCTCGTGGCGCTCGTGACCGTCGTGGCTCCCGCGTGAGCCCGGCCCTTCGGCTTCACCGCTCACGCCGCCTCCTCCATGGCTATGCGCAGGGCGGCGATGCCGCGCGAGCCGTAGGCCTTGACCGAGCCGAGGGAGACGCCGAGGGTCGCGGCGACCTGGGCCTCGGTCATGTCGGCGAAGTAGCGCAGCACGAGGACCTCGCGCTGACGGCGCTGAAGGCCCTTCATGGCCTTGATGAGCGAGTCGCGCTCCAGCAGGTCGTAGGCGCCCTCCTCCGCGCTGGCCATGTCCGGCATCGGCTTGGAGAGCAGCTTCAGGCCGAGGATGCGGCGGCGCAGGGCGGAGCGGGAGAGGTTGACGACCGTCTGACGCAGGTAGGCGAGGGTTTTCTCCGGGTCACGGACGCGTTTGCGCGCGGAGTGGACGCGGATGAAGGCCTCCTGGACGACGTCCTCGCAGGAGGCGGTGTCGTCGAGGAGGAGGGCGGCGAGACCGAGCAGCGAGCGGTAGTGGGCCCGGTAGGTCTCGGTGAGGTGGTCGACGGTGGTGCCGGCCGCCTCGGTGTTCTCGGCGGCGACGGTCGCTTCGGCGGTTTCGGCGCCGTCACGCTGGCTGGGGACGCGGGCGGGCCGCGCTGCGGGCATGGGCGCGATCACCGGCATGCCGCCGGGCGTGCCGGGCATACGGGGTCGGAGGACGGCTCGCGGCGGCCGAAGGGCCGCGCCGCGGGGCGCCACTGGGAGTTCGAGTACCTCTGCCACGCCAGTTGGACACACTTCCCCCCGTGGAGGTTGTACGCGTCCGGCGTCACGTTTACGTCGACCAAGGCCCCGCGCACCCGTCTCATCTGTCCCGCTCTTCCCCTATATGCCATATGAACGGGCGTCCCCACGCCCAGATCGCCGCGTCCCCGAACGCTGTGATCGTTCACACGTCTACGCACACCCCGAGGGGTGACCGCAAAGACGCTCCCCGCCCTGCGCACGGTTGCGGAGAGCGGGGAGGAAAATCTTCGGATGCCAAAGGTGTCCGATACAAGTGGTTCGGACCGACGACCGTCTCACATTGCACTGGAGATCCTACAAACCCACCAAGCCCTGGACGGCGCTTTTATTCCCGGTAGCACCTCACGGCACGCCGACAGCACCTCACAGCCCGCCGGTGGCACCTCGCCGCACGCCGCGGTGGCAGCTCGCCACCCGCCGGTGCGGCCGTCTCACGACAGCTCGGCCGCCACCAGCTCCGCGATCTGCGCGGTGTTGAGCGCGGCCCCCTTGCGCAGATTGTCCCCGCACACGAACAGCTCGAGCGCCGTCGGGTCGTCGAGGGCCCGCCGCACCCGGCCCACCCAGGTCGGGTCGGTGCCGACCACGTCGGCGGGCGTGGGGAACTCCCCCGCCGCCGGGTTGTCGAACAGGACGACACCGGGCGCCGTCGCGATGATCTCGCGGGCGCCCTCCACGGTGACCTCGTCCTGGAAGCGGGCGTGGACGGTGAGGGAGTGCGTGGTGACCACGGGAACGCGCACACAGGTCACGGCCACCGGAAGCTTCGGCAGCCCGAGGATCTTGCGGGACTCGTCCCGCACCTTCATCTCCTCCGACGACCAGCCGTCCTCGCGCAGCGACCCGGCCCACGGGACGACGTTCAGCGCCACCGGCTCCGGGAAGGGCCCGGTGCCGTCGCCGACGGCCCGCCTCAGATCACCCGGGCCGGTCCCCAGCTCGGTGCCGGCGACCAGCGCGATCTGCCGCCGCAGCGTCTCCACCCCGGCCCGCCCCGCCCCGCTCACCGCCTGGTACGACGACACCACCAGCTCGCGCAGCCCGTACTCGGCGTGCAGCGCGCCCAGGGCGACGATCATCGACAGCGTCGTGCAGTTGGGGTTGGCGACGATCCCGCGCGGCCGGGTCCGCAGCGCGTGCGGATTGACCTCGGGGACGACCAGCGGCACCTCCGGGTCCATCCGGAAGGCGGCGGAGTTGTCGACGACGACCACGCCCTTGGCGGCGGCGACCGGCGCCCAGTGCGCCGCGACGTCGTCGGGCACGTCGAACATGGCGACGTCCACCCCGTCGAAGACCTCCTCCGACAGGGCCACCACCTCGACCTCCTCGCCGCGCACGGCCAGCTTGCGGCCGGCCGAGCGCGGGGAGGCAACGAGCCTGATCTCGCCCCAGATATCGGCCCGCTGGGACAGGATCCCGAGCATGACCGTGCCGACGGCCCCGGTCGCTCCCACGACCGCGAGGGTCGGCCGCACCTTGTCGGCCATCAGCGGCCGGTGCCCCCGTAGACGACGGCCTCGTCGCTGTCGGAGTCGAGCCCGAAGGCGGTGTGCACGGCGCGCACGGCCTCGTTGACGTCGTCGGCGCGCGTCACGACCGAGATGCGGATCTCGGAGGTCGAGATCAGCTCGATGTTCACGCCCGAGTCGGCCAGGGCCTTGAAGAAGTCGGCCGTGACGCCCGGGTTGGTCTTCATCCCGGCGCCGACCAGGGAGATCTTGCCGATCTGGTCGTCGTAGCGCAGCGAGTCGAAGCCGATGCCGGACTTGTTCTTCTCCAGGGCGTCGATGGCCTTGCGGCCCTCGGCCTTGGGGAGCGTGAAGGAGATGTCCGTCAGACCGGTGGAGGCCGCGGACACGTTCTGCACGATCATGTCGATGTTGATCTCGGCGTCGGCGATCGTCCGGAAGATCACGGCGGCCTCGCCCGGCTTGTCCGGCACACCGACGACCGTGACCTTGGCCTCGGAGGTGTCGTGTGCGACACCGGAGATGATGGCCTGCTCCACCGGCTTTTCCCCTTGCTGCTGTGTCTTCGGAACGAGTGGCTCACTGCTGACCCACGTGCCCTGGAGTCCGCTGAAGGACGAGCGGACGTGGATCGGGATGTCGTAGCGGCGGGCGTACTCCACACAGCGGTGGAGCAGCACCTTGGAACCGGAGGCCGCGAGCTCCAGCATGTCCTCGAAGGCGATCCAGTCGATCTTCCGCGCCTTCTTCACCACGCGCGGGTCGGCGGTGAACACGCCGTCCACGTCGGTGTAGATCTCGCAGACCTCGGCGTCGAGCGCGGCGGCGAGAGCGACGGCCGTGGTGTCGGACCCGCCACGCCCCAGCGTGGTGATGTCCTTCTTGTCCTGGCTGACACCCTGGAACCCGGCGACGATGGCGATGTTGCCCTCGTCCAGCGCGGTCCGGATGCGGCCCGGCGTGACGTCGATGATCCGGGCTTTGTTGTGGACGGAGTCGGTGATGACACCCGCCTGGCTGCCGGTGAACGACTGGGCGCTGTGGCCCAGGTTTTTGATCGCCATCGCCAGCAGGGCCATGGAGATCCGCTCTCCGGCGGTCAGCAGCATGTCGAATTCCCGGCCGCTGGGCATCGGGGATACCTGCTCGGCGAGATCGATCAGCTCGTCCGTCGTGTCGCCCATCGCGGAAACGACCACGACCACCTGGTGGCCGTTCTTCTTCGCTTCCACGATCCGCTTGGCGACGCGCTTGATGCCCTCGGCATCGGCTACGGAGGAGCCTCCGTACTTCTGCACGACAAGGCCCACGTGCGCTCCTCGCTCAGTTTGTCTGTTTCCGCACATACGCCCTTGTACTGCGGTCGGCTCAGTCTAACGAGCGCCCGAAAACCGCCTCCCGAGTCCCGCATGATGAGACACGGTGAGGCTCACGGAAGACGCCGGGACGGGGTCCGGGCGCCCGTCGTCGGGTCTTCCCTTCCCACTGACGCCGAAGTGATAGCTGTGAATTAAGTTTCAAGCACTATCGTGCGGCTGTGCACGTACTCCTGGTGGAAGACGACGAACCGGTCGCCGAGTCGCCGCGACGCGACTGAAGCGCTACGGCTTCGAGGTCGACCGGGTCACCACGGGCGCCGCCGCGCTCGCCCACCCCGGCCCCTACGACGTCGTCCCGCTGGACCTGGGCCTGCCCGACACCGACGGCCTCGACGCGTGCAGGGCCCTGCGCGAGCGCGGCGACGTCCCGATACAGCACCCTGCCAATTCTCAGGCGGCCTTCCGCCCCCGGTCACGGACCAGGCTGACACCGGCCCCGAGCGACACGACGCCCATCCCGACGGCCGTCATCACGCCCTGCGACCCGTCCACCACGAAGGGGGCGACGGCGGCGACCGTGAGGTTGAAGAGGAAGAGGAACCACAGAACGGGACGGGAGGAGAGCAGAGCCTTCATGACAGGGCTTCCTTAAAGGGAGTGTGATCCCGGAACGTCCGGTGAGATCCGGAGAAGTCCGAGGAGATCCGAGGAGATCGGAGTTTCGCTTGCGAGATCAACGATCCCGCCCCGGACCTGCGCAAACGAGGGAGCGCACTCCCGAAGGCATGGTGTAGTCAGGTACACCATGAGCGTCGGCGGCGCCGGAAGCGGTTTCGCCGCCCGCTTCACCGTCCTGATCTCTGCCCGGTACGGGTGCGTCGGCGGCCTGCGGCGCGGCCTGTCCGCGACCTGAGCGCGGGCTGCGAAGGCCCGCTGTCCACGAGTGAGTCGGTACCGCTGCGCCGTCTGCCGTACATCGCGTCCCAGGTGTCGGCGGATCCCGGGTCCGTCGTGGACTCACTGGCCGCCCATGGCTTCCAGGTCGACCGCGACCGGTCGAACCGACTCGACGCGGCGGACCGGGTACTCGTGCAGACCCTGACCACGCAGGACGACCGGCACCTGGCCCAGTCCCCCACCGATTTCACCGATTTCACCGGCATCGTCGACGACTCCGGCCTGCCGGCCCGTGACGTCATCCGGTTGCCCGGCCGCCTCGACGTGAACCTCGACAGGGTCCGCGAAGCCGTCCTCGATGCGCTGCCCGACATCCCCGGGGGCTCGACGTGGAGCCGGAGCCCACAGGTCTCTCCGGTGAGCGGGACGAGGTCAGCCCTTGACCGGGCCCAACTGGCCGCCGATCTCCTCCTCCATGACGCGGCCCGCCTCGAACTCCAGCGTTTCGTCGCCCAGGGTGGACTGGTCGGTGTCGAGGCCGTTCAGTTCCTCGAGGGGCTGGTCCAGGCGGATGTGGGCGAGGACCGAGTGCAGGGCGCGCAGGGTCGCCGAGGCGGTGGAGCCCCAGTTGGAGAAGTAGGAGAACTGCCACCACCACAGGGCCTCCGTGGTGCGGCCCGCGCGGTAGTGGACCATGCCGTGGCGCAGGTCGGCGATGACGTCGGCGAGGTCGTCGGAGATCCGGGCCGGAACGGGCGCCTTGCGGGGCTCGTAGGGGTCGAAGACCTCCGAGTAGACGTCGACCGGCTCCAGGAGGCGGGCGAGGTTCTCGCGGAGCTCGTCGGCGTCCGGCTCGAAACCCGGGTCGGGCTCGTAGCGCTCGTCGGGGACGATGTCCTCGTGGGCGCCGAGGCGGCCGCCGGCCAGGAGCAGCTGGGAGACCTCCAGGAGGAGGAAGGGGACCGCCAGGCTCGGCTCGTCGCCCTTCGCCACCTCCGTGACGGCTACCAGGAAGCTCTCGACCTGATCCGCGATCTGGACGACGAAATCGTCCGGGTTGTGGTCGGTCGCGTGCAGCGTGGCGTCAGACATCTAGGAGTCGTCTCCCCTCGAAGGCGCGACCGAGGGTCACCTCGTCCGCGTATTCCAGGTCGCCACCCACCGGGAGGCCGCTGGCCAGGCGGGTGACCTTCAGGCCCATGGGCTTGATCATGCGGGCGAGGTACGTGGCCGTCGCCTCGCCCTCCAGGTTCGGGTCGGTGGCCAGGATCAGCTCCGTGACCGTCCCGTCGGCCAACCGCGCGAGAAGTTCTCGGATACGCAGGTCGTCGGGACCGACACCTTCGATGGGGCTGATCGCTCCGCCCAGGACGTGGTACTTGCCGCGGAACTCGCGCGTGCGCTCGACCGCCACGACGTCCTTCGGCTCCTCGACGACGCAGATGACGCTCAGGTCGCGGCGCGGGTCGCGGCAGATGCCGCACAGCTCCTCCTGCGCCACGTTTCCGCAGGTCGCGCAGAAGCGGACCTTCGCCTTGACCTCCATGAGGGCATGCGCGAGCCGCCGTACGTCCGTCGGTTCCGCCTGGAGGATGTGGAAGGCGATCCGCTGCGCGCTCTTGGGACCGACGCCGGGCAGCCGCCCCAGTTCGTCGATGAGGTCCTGGACCACGCCTTCGTACACGGACTGCCGTCCTTCCTGGGGTGCCTTGCGGTACGTACGGTAGTTGGCCGAGGCCGGTCTTAGAAAGGCGGACCGGTCCTAGAAAGGCAGCCCCGGGATGCCGCTGCCGCCACCCAGGCCCTGGGCCAGCGGACCGAGCTTCTGCTGCTGGAGCGCCTGCGCGTTCTCGTTGGCCGCGTGGACGGCCGCGACGATCAGGTCGGCGAGGGTCTCGGTGTCGTCCGGGTCCACCGCCTTCGGGTCGATCCGCAGGGCGCGCAACTCGCCTGAGCCGGTCACGGTCGCCTGCACCAGGCCGCCGCCCGCCTGCCCGTCGACCTCCGTGTTCGCCAGCTCCTCCTGGGCACGGGCCAGGTCCTGCTGCATCTTCTGGGCCTGCTGGAGCAGCTGCTGCATGTTGGGCTGGCCACCACCGGAAATCACGATCAGCTCCTGTGTCCTACGACTGTCGGGCGTGCAGTCGAGCGGGTTTTTTCCCGCTCGGCACGAGCCTACGTGGTCTGTGCGGGTGTCGCCCCAGCACTCTTTCGAGTGAGTCAGGTGTGAGGCCTATACCTGATCAAGGCCTACTTCCGGGCGTAAAAGAGATGAAACCTTCCTCTTCGCCACCCATTGGGAGGTAGGAAAGGTCCGGCGCAGCAGCATCAGGCGTCACGGGTGTCACGCAACGTGAGCGGTCGGGATCGGTCGGGTTCAATCGGTCGGGATCAGTAGGGAGTGCCGGGTGGGTCAGCAGCCGGAGATGCAGCCCGAGGGTCCGCCTCAGGACGGGCGGAGTGAGGGCGCGGCCGGGCTGCGGCCGGGCGATCTGGCCGGGCGGACGTTTCCGCTCGGGGACTGGGGTGAGCCCGCCGAGCGGCTGGACGAGCTGTACCGGTGGGTGGAGCGCGGGGCGCTGGACACCGCCGCCTGGTACCTCGCGGACCGGGTGTGGAAGCGGCGGGCCGCCCGGGGCCTGCGCACCGGGGCGGCGGCGGGGGCGGTGTGCGCGGCCGCGCTGCCGTTGCTGGACCTCGCCCGGGTGCTGGACGGTGCCGCTGCCTGGGGGTATCTGGCGCTGCTGCTCGCGGTGGCGTGTGTGGCGGTGGACCGGTTCTTCGGGATGACGTCCGGCTGGATAAGGGACGTGGCCACGGCGCAGGCCGTGCAGCGCCGGCTCCAGGTGCTCCAGTTCGACTGGGCCTCGGAGAGCGTCCGGGAGGTGCTGGGCCCGGCGGAGGGCACGGCGGGCGATGCCGCGGAGCGGTGCCTGGCGGTGCTGCGCCGGTTCTCGGAGGACGTCTCGGAGCTGGTGCGTACGGAGACGGCGGACTGGATGGTCGAGTTCCGGACCGGGCCGGCGCCCATGGGGATCCAGGGGGCGGTCGCCTCCGGCGGGCGGGCGGAGGTGGGTGGGGGGTACGGACGGTTTCCGATGCCGCCGGGGGCGAACGCCCGGCCGAACATGCCTCGGCAGCGGCCGCCCGAGCCTCGGTGAGGGGGCCTTCTTCATCGCCCCGCCGCCCCCTCCCTTCCGGCCCGGCGTTCACCGCCGGGTGTAGGTCAGTTTCTCCCCGGTGCCGTTGTTCACGCGTCGCAGCGCGCCGTCGGCGAGCAGGGTGACCTCGGAGGCGGCGCCGGGGCTGCACGAGGAGAGGGGTTCACCGGCGGTGACCTTGGACGGGCCTATCGCCAACGGGCCTTTGCCGCCCGGCCGTTCGGAGAGGACGGCGCTGAACTCACAGTGGTAGCCGTCCCCGTCGGCGACGAGGGCGAGCACCGGGTCGCCCACCTCGCCCTGGGCGAGGGTCAGCCGGCGCGTGTTCGTGCCGCTCTCGTTCTCGATCGTGGTGGTCCAGGTGCCGAGGTAGGCCGCCGGGACCACACCGTCGGCCGAGGACGCGGAGGGGGACGCGGAAGGAGACGGGGACGAGTCCGGCGAGGGCAGGTCCGAGGCCTTCGCGGAGGAGTGCGTCGAGCCACCGGACGTGGTGGGCGCCGAGCTCGCGGTGGAATCGTCGTCGCCGTTCATGAACGCGTACACCGAGCCGCCCGCGGCGACCGCGACCACCAGGGCTGTCGCGACGAGCAGGGCGGTCGTCCGGCCGCTGCGGCGCGGCGGCTCCTGCGGGCCGGCGGGGTCGGCCGGCCCGTACGGGTCGTACGCGGGGCCGGTGCCGGGGCCCGCGGCGCCGTCCGCGTACGGGTTGTACGGCGCCCCCTGGCCCGGCGCCGCGGACCATGCGGTCGGCGGCTGGTGCGGGTGGCCGTAGGCCGGGGACGCGGCCGGCTGCGGATGCTGCCGGGGGTAGCCGTACGCCGGGTGGGCCGGGGCGGTCGGCCCGCCGGGCGGGAGGGGCTGCGCCGGGATGCCGTCGGCGCCCGCGGCCTGCGTGGGGCGGTGGTCCGGCGAGGGCGCGACCCCGCGCGGGCCGGAGTGCTGCGGGAAGGCCTCGGAGGCGGTCGCCGAGTGGTCGAGGAGGGTGGGGCGCGCCGCGTACCCGGAGCGGGACGGGTCCGCGCCCTCCGGGTCCTCCACCTCCAGCAGCCGCACGGCGTGCCGGCCGAGCTGCGCCACGAGGGCGCCGGGCAGCCAGGGGTCGCGGGAGCGGCCGTCGGAGACGGTGTCGTCGACGCCGGTGAGTTCCAGGACGCGGTCGAGGGAGGGGCGGGCGGCCGGGTCCTTGCGCAGACAGGCGCGGACCAGGACGGCGATGCCCTCGGGGACGCCCGAGAGGTCGGGTTCGTCCTCGGCGATGCGGAACATCAGGGCGTGCGCCCCGCTGTCGGCGGAGCCGAAGGGAAGGGTGCCGGTGGCGGCATAGGTGATGACCGAGCCGAGGCAGAAGACGTCGCTGGCGGGCGTGACCGGATCGCCGCGCAGCTGCTCGGGGGCCATGAAGCCGGGCGAGCCGATCACCGCGCCGGTCTGGGTCAGCCGGCTGTCGCCGGTCACGCTCTCCAGCGCCCGCGCGACGCCGAAGTCGATGACCCGGGGCCCTTCGATGGTGACCATCACGTTGGACGGCTTGAGGTCACGGTGGACGATCCCGGCCGCGTGGATGTTGGCCAGCGCGTGCGCGAGCCCGGCGGCGAGGATGCGCACCGACCGCTCGGGCAGCGGGCCGTGGTCGTGGCTCACGACCTGCTGGAGGCTGGGCCCCGCGACATAGCCGGTGGCGACCCAGGGCACGGCGGCCTCGGTGTCGGCGTCGAGGACGGGCGCGGTCCAGAACCCGCCGACCCGCTGCGCGTTGCGCACCTCCTGCCGGAACCGCGCCCGGAACTCCTCGCGCGCCGCCAGCTCCCGCCGGACCAGCTTCACGGCGACCGTGCGCCCCCGGTCCGAGCGGGCGAGGTAGACCTGCCCCATGCCGCCCGCGCCCAGCCGCGCGAGCAGCCGGTAGCCGCCGATGCGCTGCGGGTCCTCCGGGCCCAGCTTCTCCATCGCAGCGCCGCCTTTCCCGCACATGTGTGATCGAGACATGTGCAACCCAGCCGAGAATAATCCGGCCGTTCGGGGAGTGGTGCGGCGCGGTGTCTACGGTTGCGTAACAGCGGGCTCCAGCCCGTCCAGCACCTTGGACAGCCGTTCCAGTACGTGTACGGCCTCGGCGAGCTCCGCCTCCCCGTACGCCCGCGCCAGCCGGTCGGCGAGGGCCGCGTGCCCGGGGTCGATGCGGGCGACCGCGGCCCGGCCCGCTTCCGTGGGCGCGAGCAGCTTGGCCCGCCGGTGGGCGGGGTTGGGCCGGTACTCGGCCAGGCCTCGCTCCACCAGCAGGTCGGCGACGCGCTGGACGCTCTGCCGGGTGATGCCCATGGCGCGGGCGATGCCGGACACGGGCAGCGGGTCGCCGAGCACGGCGCCGAGCACCTGCCACCGGGCGGCGGTGAGCCCGGCGGGCCCGGCCAGTTCCTCCGCCACGGCGAGGAACTGGCCGTTCAGCCGGAACACCCCGAGGGCTCCGCGGCTGAGCAGATCCTGCCGTTCCCGGCTCACCGCCCGGCCGTCGCCTTCTCCAGTACGGCGTACGCGGCCGCGTCGGAGTCGTGGAACAGCCGGTACCAGGCGTCCAGCACCTCGCCCTCGTAGACGCCGAGGAGCCGGAAGATCTCGCGTGCGAAGGCGACCGGCTCGGTCGGCCCTGCGGTGATCAGATTCGCGTCGGTGACGGCGTCCGCCTCGACGTACCGGTCGCCGCCCCCGTAGCCGGTCGCCGCCAGGTAGAAGGAGACCGCGCCGGTGTGGTCCCGGTCGTCGAGCAGGCCCTCGCGGGCGAGTCCCGCGGTGGCCCCGCAGATCGCGGCGACGGGCACCCCCGCGTCGAGGAACGCGCGTGCCGTGCGGGCGAAGGGCGCGAGGTCGTCGGAGGTGTCCCAGAGGTCGGCGCCCGGCAGGATCAGCAGGGAGCTGTCCTCGGGCCGTACGGCGTCCAGGGCCAGGTCGGGCCGGATCCGCAGTCCGCCGACGCTGGCGACCGGCTCCTCCGACCCGCCGACCGTCCGGATCTCGTACCCGTTCCGTGCGAGGTACGCCGTCGCGAACCCCGTCTCCCAGTCGGCGAGCGTGTCGTACACGGCGAGATGCACCGGCTTGCGGCTCATGGCTCCTCCTCGTGAGCGGATCCTGCGGTTCTGACGAATCCCTATGACAGTAGACTGTCACTTCGACAGCAGGCTGTCAATCCACCCCGGGCCCCGCCCCTCCCCGGCCCCAGGCCCCTCCCCACGCCCGACAACCTGTCGCGGAATCGCCCCCTCCACGGAACAGGACGCCGATACCGCTTCCGCATCGCGGACATTTACGCTCACTGGCATGACCCCTCAGTCCAGCCCCCAGGCCGGCGCCGCCGTGAAGGCCGCGGACCGCGCGCATGTCTTCCACTCCTGGTCCGCCCAGGAGCTCATCGACCCGCTCGCCGTGGCCGGCGCGGAGGGGTCGTACTTCTGGGACTACGACGGCAAGCGGTACCTCGACCTCACCAGCGGGCTCGTCTACGCCAACATCGGCTACCAGCACCCGAAGGTCGTCGCCGCGATCCAGGAGCAGGCCGCACACCTGACCACCTTCGCGCCCGCCTTCGCGATCGAGGCCCGCTCGGAGGCGGCCCGGCTGATCGCCGAGCGGACCCCCGGCGACCTGGACAAGATCTTCTTCACCAACGGCGGGGCGGACGCGGTCGAGCACGCCGTGCGCATGGCCCGGCTGCACACCGGGCGCGCCAAGGTGCTGTCCGCCTACCGCTCGTACCACGGCGGCACCCAGCAGGCCGTGAACCTCACCGGCGACCCGCGCCGCTGGGCCTCCGACAGCGCGACGGCCGGGGTCGTCCACTTCTGGGCGCCGTACCTGTACCGCTCCCGCTTCTACGCGGAGACGGAGGAACAGGAGACCGCGCGGGCGCTCGAGCACCTGGAGACGACGATCGCCTTCGAGGGGCCGGGGACGATCGCCGCGATCATCCTGGAGACCGTCCCGGGCACCGCCGGGATCATGGTCCCGCCGCCCGGCTATCTCGCCGGGGTGCGGGAGCTCTGCGACCAGTACGGGATCGTCTTCGTCCTGGACGAGGTCATGGCCGGGTTCGGGCGCACCGGTGAGTGGTTCGCGGCCGACCTGTTCGGTGTGACGCCCGACCTGATGACCTTCGCCAAGGGTGTGAACAGCGGATATGTGCCGCTCGGCGGGGTCGCCGTCTCCGGCGCGATCGCTGAGACCTTCGCCAGGCGGCCCTACCCGGGCGGTCTGACGTACTCCGGGCACCCGCTGGCCTGCGCGGCCGCCGTCGCGACGATCAACGTCATGGCGGAGGAGGGCATCGTCGAGAACGCGAAGAACCTGGGCGCCTCGGTCGTCGGGCCGGGGCTGCGGGAACTCGCCGAGCGGCACGCCTGCGTCGGCGAGGTGCGCGGGGTAGGCATGTTCTGGGCCCTCGAGCTGGTGAAGAACCGGGAGACCCGCGAGCCGCTCGTGCCGTACAACGCGGCGGGCGAGGCCAACGCGGCCATGGCCGCCTTCGGCGCAGCCGCCAAGAAGGCCGGGGTGTGGCCGTTCGTGAACATGAACCGCACCCACTTCGTGCCGCCGCTCAACGTCTCCGAGTCCGAGGTCAAGGAGGGTCTCGCGGCCCTGGACGCGGCGCTTTCGGTGGCCGACGCGTACACGGACTAGGACCGGGCGAGGGCCGGGCGAGGACCGGTTCCGTCCCTTCGGCGGCCCGGTGGCGCGGAGGGTACTCGTCCAAGGTCTTGATTTCGTCGAACGCGTAAGGTGGCGTGCTCGTACATACCCACGAGCACGCCACTTTTCTCGCACCCGACGATGGAGACGCCCCGACCATGCCCGGCAGCACCGGCAACGGAGCCGTGACGCGCAGCACCCTGCGACAGCAGATCGCCGACGCGCTTCGCGACGAGGTGCTGGGGGGACGGCTCCAGCCGGGCCAGGAGTTCACCGTCAAGGAGATCGCCGAGCAGTACGGCGTCTCCGCGACCCCCGTCCGCGAGGCCCTCGTCGACCTCTCCGCGCAGGGCCTGCTGGAGGCCGACCAGCACCGGGGCTTCCGGGTCCACGAGTACTCCGCCGAGGACTTCCGGGGCATGATCGAGGCGCGCAGCCTGATCATCGAGGGGATGTTCCTCGCCCTGGACGAGGGCCGTCAGCGCCACCACGACTACGAGGACCCGCGGACCGCCGCCGCCATAGCGGGGGTGCGCCGCCGCGGCGAGGAGGCGCAGCGGGCCGCGGCCGCCGGTGACCTCACCGTCCTCATCGGCTACGACCTGCGCTTCTGGCGCGAGCTGAGCGCCCTCTTCGGCAACCCCTATCTCGCCGACTTCCTGCACCGGCTGCGGCTCCAGTCCTGGGTGTGCACGGTGCAGCACCTGCGCCGGCCGACCGATCTGCGCGGCCGGCTGTGGTCCGGCCACACCGAACTGGTCGACGCCCTGTACGACCGCGACACCGTCACCGCCCGGGCGATGCTCGCCGAGTACAACGACGACTCCATCGCCCTGATCGAGCGACTGGCTGCGGAATGAGCAGGGCGGACGCCCCCGGCACGCCCGCTCCCGCGCACCGCACCACGCCCGTCGAACTCTCCGTCGTCATCCCCGCCTTCAACGAGGAGCGCCGGCTCGGCCCCACCCTGGACGCCGTCACCCGCTACCTCGACGCGGGCGGGAGCCACTGGCGCACCTGGGAGATCCTGGTCGCCGACGACGGTTCCACCGACGCCACCCGCGAGCTCGTCACCGTCCGCCGCGACCCCCGGGTGAAGCTCGTCGCGGGCACCGGCAACCGGGGCAAGGGCCACGCCCTGCGCCGCGGCGTCGCCGCGAGCCGGGGCCGCCAGGTACTGGTCACGGACGCCGATCTCGCCACTCCCGTCGAGGAGTTGGAGCGCCTGGAGAAGGCGCTCGCCGACGGCAACGCGGCGGCGATCGGCTCGCGTGCCGTCCCCGGCGCCACCCTCGGCGACCGCCAGCACCGGACACGCGAACTCGCGGGCCGGGCGGGCAACCTGCTCATACGCCGGACGACCCTGCGGGGCACGCGCGACACCCAGTGCGGGTTCAAGCTGTTCGACGGCGACAAGGCCCGCGCCGCCTTCACCGCCTCCCGCCTCAACGGCTGGGCCATCGACGTGGAGGTGCTGCGCCACTTCCAGCGGGCCGGCTGGCCGGTCGCCGAGGTGCCCGTGCACTGGTCGCACCAGCCCGGCTCGAAGGTCCGCCCCGCGGACTACCTCCGGGTCCTGCGCGACCTGGTCCGGCTCCGGATCCCGGTGCCGGGACCCGCGGACATCGTTGCCGTCCTGCTGTTCCTCGCGATGGCGGTGGCCCTCTACTCCGGCCGCCTCCCCGACCCGGCCCACCGCTATCTCACCGACTCCCTCCAGGACCAGAACCAGTGGGAGTGGTTCTTCGCGGTGACCGCCGACAACATCGCCCACCTGCGCAATCCCCTGTTCACCGGCCTCCAGGGCGCCCCGGCCGGCGTGAACCTGATGGCCAACACCACCATGCTGGGCCTGTCCGTCCCGCTCACGCCCGTCACGCTGCTGCTCGGCCCGGCCGTCACGCTCAGCCTGGTGATGACGCTGGGCCTGGCCGCGACGGCCGTCGCCTGGTACCGGCTGATCGTGAAACGGCTCGTCCGCCAGCGTGCGGCCGCCTTCGCCGGAGCCGCGCTGGCCACGTTCGCGCCGCCCATGATCAGCCACGCCAACGCGCACCCGAACTTCGTCGTGCTGTTCATGATCCCGCCGATCATCGACCGCGCGCTGCGGCTCACGGCCGGTGAACGGGCCACCCGCAACGCGGTCGTCCTCGGCCTGATGGCGGCCTGCCAGTTCTTCCTCGGCGAGGAGCCGCTGCTGCTCGCCGCGATGGGCATGATCCTGTTCGCGGTCGCCTACGCGGCCGTACGCCCCGACGTCGCGCGGAAAGCCGTACGGCCCCTGCTGAACGGCCTGGCGGTCGCCGCCGCCGTCTGCCTCCCGCTCGTCGTCTACCCGCTGGCCTGGCAGTTCTCCGGCCCGCAGAGCTACACCGGCATCGACCACGGCAGCGCGCCCGGCGTCGCCAACTCCGTCCGGGCGCTGCTCTCCTTCGCCGAGCGTTCCCTGATCGCGGGCGACGCCCACCGCGCCGACGCCCTCTCCCTGAACCCCACCGAACAGAACGCCTTCTACGGCTGGCCGCTGGCGCTGCTCGCGTTCGCGATCACGGTGGGACTGTGGCGGCGGCCGGCGGTCAGGGCACTGGCCGGCACGGCGGCGGCCGCGGCCCTGCTGTCCCTCGGCTCGCGCATCCCCCTCCCGCTCACCGACACCACCGTCCCCGGCCCCTGGGCGCCGCTCGCCGGCCTGCCCCTCTTCGATTCGGTCATCGAGAGCCGGGTCGCGCTGGTCTGCGCCCCGCCGCTGGGCATGCTGCTCGCCCTGGCGATCGACCGCCTCGCACGGGCCCGCCGGCTGGGCACCCAGTACGCCGGTCTGCTCGCCGTCTGCCTCGCCCTGCTCCCCCTGGTCCCCGCCCCGCTGAAGTCCGCGCCGCGCGCCGAGGTGCCCGCCTTCTTCACCGACGGCACCTGGAAGACGTACGTCCGGGGCGACGAGACCCTGGTGCCGGTGCCGCTCGCCGAACCAGAGGACGCCGAGGCGCTGCACTGGCAGACGGCGGCCGGCCTCGGCTTCCGGATGCCCGGCGGCTATTTCAACGGCCCCCTGGGCGACGGCGACCGCACCGGCGTCTACGGCGTCCCGCTGCGCTTCACGGCGAGTCTGCTGCGGGACGTCCGGTACACGGGCGTGGTCCCGGTGATCGACGCCCGGGCCCGGGCCGAGACCCGCGAGGACCTCGCGTACTGGCGGGCCGGGGCGCTGGTGCTGGCCCCGCAGCCGCACGAGGACCGGCTGCGTGAGACGGTGGAGAAGCTGGTCGGCCGGCCGGGTAGGCGGGTGGCCGGAGTGTGGGTATGGGACCTGCACGAGGGGAGCTGACGCGGGTCGCACCGACTAGTCTTCCCTGACCGGTCACCGTACTGAGTGAGGAGCTCTCTTTGGCCTGTGACCTGTGGCTGGTGCCACTCGTCGACGTGTTGTGCCACACCCCCGACAATCCCTTCGCCGACGAACTCGCCCAGTACAACAAGGTGCTGGCCGAGGCGGGTCTGCCGCCCGTGCCGGTGTACCAGTACATGCCGGGGCTGTCCGGCGAGGTCGCCCCGGTGGCCGGCTTCGACTACGACGCCCTGCACTTCCTGCGCCGCGCCTACCTCCTCCAGGTGTGCGGGCTGCCGGTGACGCCGGTGGACGAGCTGGGCGGCGACTACGAGCAGCTCCTGGAGATGTTCGAGGCGACGGCCCAGCAGTCGCACCTGGTCTGGCACTACGACCACGCGGGCGCCTACGTTCCCGTCGACTTCCCGCAGCCTCTGTCCAACGACGAACTCCTCGCGGGCGGCGGACCCCTCGGTTCCGCGCAGTCCCTGCTGCGGGAACTGGAGTTCGTGGCCCCGTCGATCGGCATCGATCCGGCCAATCCGCCGCTGGCTCCCCAACCGCCCTCCGGACCCACGGAGTTGGAGGAACCCGCCATTCCGGCGCCCTACGATTCCAGCCCCTTCGCGCGCGAGCGGCACGTCTGGCTCGGGCTGCACGCGGCGGCGACCCGGAGTCTGGCGCAGGGGTCGATGATCGTGTTCAGCTGAGCGGTCGGGTCGAGCGCGGGCAGGCAGGCAGGTCCTGCGGGCGGTCAACGGCCTCGTGATATGCCCGTATGCGGCATTCGTCCCTCGCTGCGGGACCGGGGCGGCCGACGTCGGAAGACGGCCGTGCCGGCCTGCGTCGGCTTCCGCGGATCTCGTTGGTGGAGCTGCAGGCAACGGGCCATGGGCCGGTCAAGGACGTCCAGGACCGGCCCAAGCCGACGTACCGCCGTCGGGCCCCCGACGTACTGCCGTCGGCGGCCCGTCGGGCCTTTGTCGGGACTACAGGAACGAGTTGATCTCGATCGTCTCGTCCCGGCCCGGGCCCACGCCGATCGCGGAGATCGGGGCGCCGGACATCTCCTCCAGCGCCTTGACGTACGCCTGGGCGTTCTTCGGCAGGTCGGAGAAGGACTTCGCCTTGGTGATGTCCTCGGACCAGCCGGGCAGGGTCTCGTAGATCGGCTTCGCGTGGTGGAAGTCGGTCTGCGAGTACGGGAGTTCCTCGACGCGCTTGCCGTCGATCTCGTACGCCACGCAGACCGGGATCTGCTCCCAGCCGGTGAGGACGTCGAGCTTCGTCAGGAAGAAGTCCGTCAGGCCGTTCACGCGGGTCGCGTAGCGGGCGATGACCGCGTCGAACCAGCCACAGCGGCGGTCACGGCCGGTGGTCACGCCCCGCTCGCCGCCGATGCGGCGCAGCGCGTCGCCGTCGTCGTCGAACAGTTCCGTCGGGAAGGGGCCCGAGCCGACGCGGGTCGTGTACGCCTTCAGGATGCCGATGACCCGGCTGATCTTCGTCGGGCCCACGCCCGCGCCCGTGCAGGCGCCGCCCGCGGTCGGGTTCGACGAGGTGACGAAGGGGTACGTGCCGTGGTCGATGTCGAGGAGCGTGCCCTGACCGCCCTCGAAGAGGACGACCTTGTTCGCATCGAGCGCCTGGTTGAGGAGCAGGACCGTGTCGGTGACGTACGGAGCGAGCTTCTCCGCGTAGCCCAGCAGTTCCTCGACGACCTGGTCGACGGCGATCGCGCGGCGGTTGTACAGCTTGGTCAGCAGCTGGTTCTTGCCGTCCAGCGCCGCCTCGACCTTCTGGGTGAGGATCGACTCGTCGTACAGGTCCTGGACCCGGATGCCGACCCGGTTGATCTTGTCGGCGTAGGTCGGGCCGATACCGCGCCCGGTGGTGCCGATCTTGCGCTTTCCGAGGAAGCGTTCCGTCACCTTGTCGACAGTGACGTTGTACGGGGTGATGATGTGCGCGTTGCCGCTGATCAGCAGCTTCGACGTGTCGACGCCGCGCTCGTTCAGACCGCTCAGCTCGGAGAGCAGGACCGACGGGTCGACAACGACACCGTTACCGATGACCGGCGTACAGCCGGGTGACAGAATTCCCGAAGGGAGCAGGTGGAGTGCGTACTTCTGGTCGCCCACGACGACCGTGTGGCCGGCGTTGTTGCCGCCCTGGTAGCGCACTACATAATCCACCGAGCCACCGAGAAGGTCGGTGGCCTTTCCCTTGCCTTCGTCACCCCACTGAGCACCGAGCAGCACAAGTGCGGGCACGCGCGTACACCCCTTCCGGGTGGGGCATGTCCAAGGCCAGGGGCGTACGCGGTGGCTCTTTCCACCGCGTGCACCACGTGCACCGCGACCGTCGTCGGTCGCCGCTTGTCGGACCCGGATGCCCCGGAATAGACCAAGCCCCTGGCGCAATAGCGCAAGGGGCTCTTGCACAAAGATGCTACCCGAGGAAGCGAGGCAGGACCGAGGTGGCGACTTCTCCCACGTCCGATCAGCTGCTGGTGATCATCGATCCGGTCGCCCGGCGCACGGACGGGGAGTCCGTTCGAATCGCGAAAGACGTGCTCAGCGCGGGTGCGGCGAGTACGAAGGTGTGCCTCCCCGAGGGCCCGGAGGAATTCGCCCGGGTGCTGGCCCGGCGGGGCTCGCGGCGGCCGGTGGTCGTCGGCGACGACCGGGCGCTGATGCGGACGGTGGCCCTGCTGCACCGGCAGCGGGCCCTGGCCGAAACCGTGCTGTCGGTGGTGCCGGTGGGCGCCGCCCTGGGCGTCGCGCACGCCCTGGGGGTGCCCACGGGGGCGGTGGCGGCCGCCCGGGCCGTCCTGGACGGCGCCGAGCGGCGTCTGGACGTACTGGTGGACGACAGCGACGGGGTGGTGCTGGGCGCGCTGCGGATCCCGCCGGTGCCGCTCGCTCCGCAGTCGGAGCCGGCCGTGGCGGAGGCAGGGCTCGCGCAGGGCGGCGGCCACCCCTGGCTGCGGACCTACCAGTCCCTCGTCCGGACCCTGGTGCCGGCACGGCCGTCGCGGCTCTCCGCAGCCCCGGCCCCGCCCGGCCCGGCCCGGCTGCGGATCGAGGTCGACGGGGTGACGCTGATCGACCTCGACCAGCCGGTGGAGGCGGTGTCGGTGACCCTGGGGCCCTCCGGCACGGCGGTCGTGCGGGTACGGCCGCTGTCCCTGGGCGCGGTGGTGGTGCCTCTGGAGGCCCGGGGGCGGACGGTGACCGTCTCGGGCGCGGACTTCCGCTACCGGGCGGACGCGATGATCGCGGGACCGGTACGGCGGCGCACCTGGACGGTGCGCGAGGGGGCGTTGGGGCTGATGCTGCCGGGGCGGTGAGTCAGGCCGGGCCACCACATCAGCCAGGCACCTGTGCCGTACGTCTCCTCGGGGGCAAACCAGCCGCCGCTCATGGCGGTCACTCGGCTACAGCGTCGTCGCCGGATTCGTCCTTCAGGGCCACGCCCGTCCGCCCCAGCTCCCGCGCCCTCGCCAGCAGCGCGGCCAGCTTCGCCGCCGCCACCTCGTAGGCCAGTCCCAGTGGCGGGCGGATGTTGGACAGGCAGTTGCGGTCGGCGTCGGTCGTGACGCCCGGCACGGGCCGGTGGGTCAGGTACGCGCCCAGTGAGTCCGCCGCCGACATGCCGGGGCGTTCGCCGACGAGGAGCACCACGGCCGTGGCGCCCATGGCGTGCGCGATGTCGTCGCCGAGGGCCACCCGGGCCTGTTCGGCGAGGACGACGGGCGCCACCCGGGTGCCGGACGGCAGCCGCGCGGTCGTCGCCCGGATCATCGCCGCCGCGTGCTCGTGCACCGCCCGGCTGGAGAGCCCGTCGGCGACCACGAAGACGACGTCCCACTCGCCCGTGGGCAGATGGGCCCGGTCGACGGGGTGCAGACGGCGGCCCAGGTCGGGGCGCTGGAGGTAGGTGAGGCGGTCGGGGGCGGCGCTGCGGACCCGGACCACCGGGGTGCCGGTCAGCCGCGCCGCCACCGCGTCCGGGTCGAACGGCGAGTGCACCGCGTCCCGGGCGGCGGCGTGCGCGGCCTGGAGCTCCAGGCGGTGCCGGGTGGGCAGCGCGGAACCGGCCCGGCCCAGGCCGATACGGGCCTGGGTGCGCAGGCGAAGCGACGCCCACAACTCGCCCTGGCCGTCGCCCGAGCCGCCCTGTCCATCGCTCAACCCGCCCTGGCCGTCGTCGATCCGGCTGTCTGTCACCTGGCTGATGGTCATGCCGCGAGCTCCCGTCCGGTGGCGCGTCCGGCGGTCCCGGCGGAGGCGATCTCCGTCAGTGGGTGTGCCGTTCCGGACAGTTCGCGGATGCCGCCGCGCTCGTCCAGCAGCCCGATCGATTCCAGCCATGCCTCGAACTCCGGTGCCGGGCGCAGTCCCAGCACCTCCCGCAGGTACAACGCGTCGTGGTACGAGGCCGACTGGTAGTTGAGCATGATGTCGTCGCCGCCCGGGGTGCAGATCACGAAGGAGGCGCCGGCCACGCCGAGCATCGTCAGCATGGTGGCGATGTCGTCGTCATCGGCGTCGGCGTGGTTGGTGTAGCAGATGTCCAGGCCCATGGGCAGGCCGAGCAGCTTGCCGCAGAAGTGGTCCTCGAGGGCGGCGCGCAGGATCTGCCGGCCGTCGTAGAGGTACTCGGGGCCGATGAAGCCGACGACCGTGTTCACCAGCAGCGGGTCGTAGCGGCGGGCCACCGCGTACGCCCGCGCCTCGACCGTCTGCTGGTCGAGCCCGTGGTGCGCGCCGGCGGAGAGGGCGCTGCCCTGCCCGGTCTCGAAGTACATGACGTTCCGGCCGACCGTCCCCCGGTCCAGGGCCAGCGCCGCCTCGTACGCCTCGTCGAGGAGGCCGAGGGTGACCCCGAAGGAGGCGTTCGCGGCCTGGGTGCCGGCGATGGACTGGAAGACGAGGTCGACGGGGGCGCCCCGCTCCATCAGGTCCACGCTGGTGGTGACGTGGCACAGCACGCAGGACTGGGTGGGGATGGCGTACCGGCCGATCACCCCGTCGATGAGTTCCAGCAGGTCCCGTACGGCCTTCGGGCTGTCGGTGGCCGGGTTGACGCCGATCACCGCGTCGCCGGAGCCGAGCAGGAGGCCGTCGAGGAGGGCGGCCGCGACGCCCGCGGGATCGTCGGTCGGGTGGTTCGGCTGCAACCGGGTGGCCAGCCGGCCGGGCAGCCCGATGGTCGACCGGAACGCGGTCACCACCCGCACCTTGCGCGCCACCGCCACCAGATCGGCGTTCCCCATCAGCTTGGAGACGGCGGCCGCCATCTCCGGCGTGAGCCCGGGGGCGAGAGCGGCCAGCGTCACCGCGTCCGCCGCCTCCGACAGCAGCCACTCCCGCAGCTGACCGACCGTCATCGACGCCACCGGCGCGAAGGCGGCCGGGTCGTGGGTGTCGAGGATGAGCCGGGTGACGTCGTCGTCCTCGTAGGGGATCAGGGGGCGGGTCAGGAAGTCGGTCAGCGGCACCTCCGCCAGCGCCCAGCGGGCCGCGACCCGCTGCCGGGCGTCGTGCGCCGCGAGACCGGCCAGACGGTCGCCGGAGCGTTCGGGGCTCGCGGCGGCGAGCAGCCGGGCGAGCGAGTCGAAGCGGTACCGCTCGCCGCCGAGGGTGGAGGTGTAGGCGCTCATGGCGGCGACCGTACGAGGCGCGTGTTGCCGCCAGATTTCTAAAGGTCTGGTTGACAAGCATTTAACGTCCCGACACCCTTGGCGGACTCATTCGGGCTACAGAGTTCCGGTCCAGCACACCCGTGGACGACCAGGAGAGGGGCCACCCCGATGGCAGTGGACGAGGGCGTCGCCTCAGCGGCGGACACAACGGCGGGCACAGCGGCGACATCAGGCGAGGAAGGCACTGTTCACCGGCTCAAGCCCAACGCCATCGGCCTGCTCGGGGTGGTCTTCATGGCCGTCGCGACGGCCGCGCCGATCACCGCGATGACCGGCAACGTGCCCTTCATGGTGTCGTCCGGCAACGGCATCGGGGCCCCGGCGAGCTACCTCGTCGCAATGGTCGTCCTGGCAATCTTTTCCGTCGGCTTCACCTCGATGGCGAAGCACATCACCTCGACGGGCGCCTTCTACGGCTTCATCTCCTACGGCCTCGGCCGCTCGGTCGGCCTCGCCTCGGGGCTGCTCGCGACCTTCGCGTACGTCGTGTTCGAGCCGGCCCTGATCGGCATCTTCTCGACCTTCGCCACCACCACGCTCCACGACCAGACGGGCCTCGACATCCCCTGGTGGGCGTTCGCGGTGCTGATGCTCGCCGTCAACGCGACGGGCACCTGGTTCGGCGTCTCCGTCGCCGAGAAACTGCTCGTCGTCCTGCTCGCCACCGAGGTGACGGTCCTCGCGGCGATGGCGATCTCGGTCGCCCTCCACGGCGGCGGCCCGGACGGCTTCAGCATCGATCCGGTCAACCCGGTCAACGCCTTCCAGGGGACCAGCGCGGGCCTCGGGCTCTTCTTCGCCTTCTGGTCGTGGGTCGGCTTCGAGTCGACGGCGATGTACGGCGAGGAGTCGCGCAACCCGAAGAAGATCATCCCCAAGGCCACGATGATCTCGGTGCTGGGCGTCGGCGTCTTCTACGTGTTCGTCTCCTGGATGGCCATCACGGGCACCGGCCAGTCGGACGCCGTGCAGGTCGCCACCGACAACCCGCTGGGCCTGTTCTTCAACCCCACCGAGCGGTACGTCGGCCACTGGGCCGTCGACGTCATGCAGTGGCTGATGATCACCGGTTCGCTGGCCTGCGGCATGGCCTTCCACAACTGCGCCGCCCGCTACATGTACGCCCTGGGCCGCGAGGGCGTCCTGCCCTCCCTGAAGAACACCGTCGGCCGCACCCACGCCCGGCACGGCTCCCCGCACATCGCGGGCCTGGTCCAGACCGTCGTCTCGGCCGTCCTGATCGGCGCGTTCTGGGCGGCCGGCAAGGACCCGTACACCGGCACGTACGTGCTGCTCGCGATCCTCGGCACGATGGCGATCCTGGTGGTGCAGGCGGTGTGCTCGTTCGCCGTGCTGGTCTACTTCCGCTCCCACCACCCCGAGAGCCGGCACTGGTTCAGGACGTTCACCGCCCCGCTCGTCGGCGGCGTCGCGATGCTCGCCGTGGTCACGCTGCTGGTGTCCAACATGGGGGTCGCGGCGGGGCCGGAGTCGGGTTCGCTGGTGCTGAAGGCGACGCCGTGGCTGGTCGCGCTGATCGCGGTGGCCGGCGTCGGCTACGCCCAGTACCTCAAGCGGCGGGACCCGTCCCGCTACCTGCTGCTGGGCCGCACGGTGCTGGAGGAGACGAAGGAGCGCTAGCGGGAGCGCCCGGCGGGAAGCGCTACCTGGCTCACCCGTCCACAACCTCCCGGGACCGCCGCCGGGTCGTCCGGGCACGGCCCCGGCCGGATGGGGAACCCGCCGCCGGGTCGTCCGGGCACGGCCCCGGCCGGATGGGGAACCCGCCGCCGGGTCGTCCGGGCACGGCCCCGGCCGGATGGGGAACCCGGGGCGGCCGACGCACGTCCGTCCCAGGCATGGGACAACGTACGCAGGCCGCCGGCGGCTGCCTCGCCATGGCACTCGGGTGGGGCGCGGGACTCACGGTGTGGTCCGTCGACGTCCGCGCCCGCCTCTGGCGCTTCGAGCAGGCACCCGACTGGAGCGTCCTCTACGAAGAACTGCCGCTCGCCCTGCTGGGCGGGACGGCCGCGGGCCTGGCTCTGTGGGCCGTGTTCGCCCGCCTCGCAGGCCGCCGCCTCAGAGGGTCACGCTGAGCCCCTCAAGACCCCGGATCACGAAGGCCGGCTTGCGCAGGGGCTCCGCCGCCAGGGCCAGGGTGGGGGCCCGTTCCAGCAGTGCCGTCATCGAGGCGGCGAGCTCGATCCGGGCCAGCGGGGCGCCGATGCAGTAATGGATGCCCGCGCTGAAGGAGATGTGCGGGTTGTCGGCGCGGCTGAGATCGAGCCGGTCCGGGTCGGCGAAGACGGCCGGATCGTGGTTCGCCGACCCGAAGAGCATGGCGATCTCGGCCCCCCGGGGCACGGTGGTCCCGTCGATCTCGATGTCGTCGAGCACCCACCGCTCGAAGAGCTGGAGCGGAGTGTCGTACCGCATCAGCTCCTCGACGGCCGTCGGGACGAGCGAGTGGTCGGCGCGCAACGCGGCCAACTGCTCCGGGTTCCTGAAGAGCGCCCACCACCCGTTGACGGTGGCGTTCACCGTCGCCTCGTGCCCCGCGTTGAGCAGCAGCACGGCGGTCGAGATCATCTCCTGCTCGGTGAGCCGGTCGCCCTCGTCGTGCGCGGCGATGAGACCGGAGATGAGATCGTCGCCGGGCTCCTTGCGCCGAGCGGCGATGAGCTCCAGCAGATACTCGGAGAACTCGACGGAGGCCCGCACCGCCCGCGCCGCGGTCTCCTTCGACGGGCTGAGCTCGTACATCCCGCAGATGTCCGCCGACCAGGGCCGCAGCGGCCCCCGGTCCGACTCCGGGATACCGAGCATCTCCGCGATCACGGCGACGGGCAGCGGCTCGGCGACATCGCTGAGCAGATCGCCCCCGCCCGCCTCCACCAGCCGGTCCACCAGCTCCCCGGCCAGCCGCCGCACATACGGCTGCAGCCGCTCCACCGTGCGCGGGGTGAAGGCCTTCGACACCAGCCGCCGGATCCGCGTGTGGTCGGGCGGCTCCAGGTCGAGCATCCCGTGATCGTTGAGCGTGTGGAACGGCTCCTGCTCGGCCGGGGGAGCCGTCCGCCCGAAGTCCTCGTGCGTGAACCGGTGCTGATACGTCCGCCCGAGCCTGCGCTCCCGCAGCAGCGCCGAGACATCCGCGTGCCGTGGCACCAGCCACTGGTCGGTCGGCTCGTAATAAATCACCCGCCCCCGCTCCCGAAGCTCGGCATAGGCCGGGTAGGGGTCCGCCACGAACGCGGGATCCCAGGGATCGAAGGAGAGAGCGTCAACTACTGCCATGAACGGACGCTAGCCGGTGAGCGGGCTCCTGACCAGGGGGGTCTGGATGGGGCGACGCTCAGACACGGGCGCCGGCCGCGGCGACCGGGTCGCCCACTTCGGCGGCAGGTTCTTGGAGCACATCCCTGAGATCGAGTTCAAGTACGACGGCTCGGTGGAGCGCACGGCGCGGATCCTCGCCGACGCGGGCTTCGACGTGGACTGGGATGCGGGCGCGCGCGCCTTCATGAGTCCGTCGCCCAGGCCACTTCGAGGACGTAGAGACGGACCACGTCGTCCGAGGCCTCCCAAGGGGGATTCCTGGGGCGTGCGGGGGTCTGCCAGCACGCTTCTTCCTGGGGGAACGGGAGGCAGTGACCGGCCGCGCGGCTGCGTCTGGCCCATCTGCGCCAGCGCGCCTCGCGTGGGTCCGGCAGTCGCCATACGTACGGGTCCGGCGTCCGTACGTCCGGGACCGCGTCCCAGTCCCATTCGTTCGCCACGAGACCGTTCTTGTGCCGCAGTCCGGCGAACGCCTCATGAATCCGCCGGAACATGGGCCCTCTCCGCCCTTTCCGCGAGCGTGAACCGGGCCCACACGCACTTCGTGTGCCGCTGCTGTACGTGCCCCCAGGCACCGGCCAGCCGCTCGACGAGCGCGAGGCCGCGTCCGCCCTCGTCGTCCGGGCCGCAGGCGCGAGGCGCGGGCAGTCGGTCCCGGTCCGGGTCGTAGACCTCCAGGAACAGGTACGGCCCTTGGAGATACAACGTGATGCCGACCTGAGCGTGGGACACCCGGCAATGGGTCACCGCGTTGGTCACGAGCTCGTTCGCCGACAGGGTGACGGCGTCGGCGAGTTCACCGCTGACACCCCAGTCCGCGAGGACCTTCCGGACCTGATTCCGGGCGACCGACACGTGTCTTCTGTGCTTGGGGATACGGAAGGTCTCGGTTTCGGGCATGGGGGTGCCGTCCCTCCTGACGTCTCGTCAAGCTGCGCTCGTCCGTGGCGCCTGCTTGAAGGTAGGGCCGAATTCAGGACGCGTACAACCTCAACCAATGAATACATGCAGTCGTCGCACTCGATCGTGTGATGCAGCCGCGAGGTTGCCCCTGATGTGACATGGTTTTCGGAGCAGAGGGGAGAACTCATGCCCGCAGGTGGACGGCCGACGGTACGCAGCAGGCGCCTGGGCTTGGCACTCAAGAGGTTTCGGCAGGCAGCCGGCTTCGACCAGCCGAAGGCCGCCGAGCTGATCGCGTCAAGTCAGGCCAGGATCAGTCGCGTCGAGAGCGGGCATGCGACCCCGCGCGTCATCGAAGTGCGACTTCTGTTGGACGCCTACGACGTGACCGATACGGACGTCCGCGAAAAGCTGGAGGAGTTGGCCAAGCACTCGAAGAACCGCGGCTGGTGGCTCGAACACGCGGAACATCTGCGACCGGACTACTTGGACCACATCGCGTTGGAGGACGACGCGACGTACATCCGCCAGTGGCAACCGGCGCTGGTGCCCGGACTTCTACAGACCCCGGCCTACGCGGAGGCGATCATCGCCGCAGGGCCCGACTATGTCGCCCCGGACGTGCTCGACCAACTGGTGAAGGTAAGGGAGGCCCGCCAGACGAAGATCGGGGAGGGCGGAGCCTCGTATGCCGCCATCTTCTGGGAGACAGCGGTCGTACACCCCTTGGTGAGCACCGAGACCCACCGGGAACAACTGTCCTCGATCCTCACGGTCGCGAAGAGGAAGAACATCACTGTGCAGGTGTTGCCGCTCAGCGCAGGCGTCCTGGTGGCTTCGATCCCCGCCTTCTCCTCCTTCAGCTTCGACTCCGAACCGGCCGTCGAGGCCGTGACGATGGAGAACCTGCGGGGCACGTCCGTGCTTGAAGCGCCGGAGGATCTCGCGGCTTACGGCAATGCGTTCGACCTACTACGATCGGCAGCACTGTCACCCGAGGCGAGCGCGCGACTTATCCGGGACGTACTGCGGAGCATGAAGGAAGTCTGATCGTGACCGAGGTTGTGGGCCCTTTTCGGAAGTCGTCCTATTCCGCTCAGCAGGGCGACTGCGTCGAGGTCGCGCCCACAGCCACCGGCGGCCGTGCCGTCCGCGACAGCAAGGAACCGCACGGCCCCCTCCTCACCGTCTCCTCCAAAAGCTGGGCCGCGTTCCTCCGCCAGTTCGGGTGACGTGGAGCGGGCGCTCCACGGGAGTCGTGCCCCGTCCGGAGCAGTGGATTCACTTGCAGAAACGATCAACGGACCAGGCCCCGCCGTGTCCCCTAGGTTCTGTCTGATAATTGATCTTGTGGTGGGTCGTGGTGAGCTGACGGATGTGGCGTGGGAACGGATAGCGCCGCTGCTGCCGGGTGTTGAT